>NZ_AP012323.1:1263450-1579313 GCF_001025135.1 Bifidobacterium bifidum ATCC 29521 = JCM 1255 = DSM 20456
TCAAAATCGCATTGTGTGGCTTTCCATCGGCCACACAACGCGATGTGAGCCTTCACATCGCGTGGTATGGCCGACATTCGAATCATAGGACGGCCATTTTGCAATGATTCGGGATTGTTCTCGTCTCCGTCCCTTGCCACACCATCTTAAAAAACATCAGAATTCACATAGTGTGGCACGCAGAGGCGCGCATACGACGGCGCATGCGATGCATCGGTGCGCAGGTGCGGGATGAGCGCGGGAAAGCAAAAACCCTCAACGTTTCCGTTGAGGGTTTTTCTATGGCTCCTGCGGCTGGGCTTGAACCAGCGACCGTCCGATTAACAGTCGGATGCTCTGCCAACTGAGCTACGCAGGAATGTTTTCCTGTGCTGAGCTAACTGCTGTGCACAAGATGAATATATTACACACAAATCGCATGGATGCAACTTGAGTGCTCGCCTCGGCGTGTCGCCTGTAATTCCAATGGTTGATTGATGACGAGAACTGACAGTCGGATGCCGTGGACGCAAGCAAATTATCGGTTTATCGACGGTTTCGCCCGCGAATTCCCGCTGTTTGTAGGCGAGTGCAATCCGCGAGGCGGAGGGGCTACATGCAGATTTTGTTCATGGGCATGGCGGAATCGATGGGGCAATCGGGCGAGGAAGGGGCCTCGCCGGCCTCTACGAGGTTCACGCCGAGCATGGCGACCATCGCGCCATTGTCGGTGCACAGCTTGAGCCGAGGGATGCGCACCTCGACTCCGGCCCGCTCGCCGTATTCGAGCAGCTTCGCACGCAGCTGCGAGTTGGCGGAGAACCCTCCGCCTACGATCAGAGTCTTGGAATCATACTGCTCGCACCCGCGCATGGCCTTGCGGGCCAGAACCGTGGCCACGGAGTCAGCCAGCGAAGCGCACACGTCGTCAATGGGAACGTCCCGCCCCGCAGCCTGCTGTTCCTCAATCCACCGTGCGACGGCGGTCTTGACGCCGGAGAAGCTGAAATCATACGGATGCGCCGCACCGGCCTTCCCCTGAGTCAGGCCCTGCGGCACCTTGATGGCCTTGGGATCACCCAGCTGAGCGTGACGGTCGATATGCGGGCCGCCGGGGTACGGGAAGCCCAGCAAACGCGCGACCTTGTCGAAGCACTCCCCCGCAGCGTCATCCAACGTGGTGCCGACCACGTCGACATGCCGCGCGACATCGCGCACATGCAGCAGCGACGTGTGTCCACCGGACACGATCAGCGCCAGCGTATCCTTAGGAAACGGCCCGAATTGCAGCTGCGTGACGGCGATATGCCCGATGACATGATTGATGCCGTACAACGGCTTGTTCGCCGCCCATGCAAGCGCTTTGGCACCCGAAACGCCCACGGCGAGGCATCCGGCGAGGCCGGGGCCCGCCGACACCGCTATGGCATCCACGTCGCCGAGTTCCAACCCGGCGTCGGAGAGCGCCTGGGACACGCACGGCACGAACGCCTCGGCGTGCGCGCGAGAGGCGATTTCCGGAATCACGCCGCCATAACGGGCGTGCTCCTCCATCGACGAGGCGACGACGTTGGAACGCAGCGTGCGCCCCTGTACGATTGCAGCGGCGGTTTCGTCGCATGTCGATTCGATGCCCAGTACGATCGGTTCGCTCATGGTTGCGTCTCCTGTCCTGTTTGTTTCGTCATGTCGCCGGCGGCGGACGTATCACCGGCGGCACCAGCCACACCGCCATTGCCGCTGAACCCGACGATGCGCGGTTCAAGGTCAAGCGCCATCACATACGCGTCGATGCCTTCCGGCTGGTAGTACCGTTTGCGCAGTCCGATGCGCTGGAATCCGAACCGGTGGTACAACGCGATGGCCGGGTCGTTGACGACGCTGACTTCGAGCAGCATCCGTCTGGCTCCCTGTCGACGTGCGCGAGATATCAGGTGATTCATCATCGCGACCGCGATGCCCTGCCTCTGATGGGTCTTGCTGACGCCTATGTCCATGATCTCCGCGTCGTCGCCGTCATACCAGTATCCGGCGAATCCGCGGATGGCGGGTTCACGGTCCGTGTCGCGCCCATCCGCCTCGTCCACGTCGAAGACGTATACGCGTGCCGGCGCGTCGAGCTCCTGCCTGATCGAGGCCTCGCTCCACGCATGGTTGCCGAACAGCTCGACTTCCAGCGCCCTTATCGCGCCGACGGCCGTCTCCCGCCCGATATCGTCCAGTTCGCGCAGCATCAGTCCGCCCTCTGCGCGCCCGCATGGTTCAGCACGTGTTTGAGCGGGCTGGGTACTTCGGCATCGGGCCGGCGCAGATACAGCGGTTCGACGGGCGCTTCGTCGTCCGCATGTTTCAGCGCCATCTCGGCGAACATCGCCAAGCCGGCCGCCCCCGCCTCCAGAATGGATCCCTCGACCACCGAGCCGAGAGCATCCAGGCTTTGCCATGCGTCGGCGTATCGGGCCGCCCCGTGACCGACCACGTCCACGATGTATCGCATGCCGCCAATCTCCGCGCGACGGCGTACCTCGGCGTTGACCCGCTCCACGATATGGCCGGGGTAGTCGATGTCCATAGCGATCCAATGGCAGGAATCCGTCTCTGAGCCCGTCACGCCAGCCTCATGGTTCAGGGAGAAGTACAACTGTTTGCGACGGGCGTCATTCACGCACAGAGTGATGTGATGTTCCGGCTCCGGTCTCCCGTTCGCCTGGCCATTTTGCGCCGTATGCGACACATCCGCGAGGAATCCGGCCGCGTCCGCTATGACGGCATCGCCGCGCAGGGCGGCGCGCAACATGGCGTCCTGCGGGTCGAGGATGTTCTGACCGATCAGCCGGGCCCCCGTGGCGAAGGCGAGCGCCTTGGCTGTGACCAGCCCCGCCCTCAGTCCGGTGAACGGGGCCGGGCCGACGCCGACGACGATGCAGCTGATGTCCGCGGGACCGAGCCCGGCGGCATCCATCGCACGGGCGATGTTGACCTGCAGTTTCTCGACGTGGGTGCGCGAATCGGTCTCCACGATGGGCTCATGCCCCACGACTCCCACGGTCGAACCGTACGAGGTGTCGATCACCAACGTGCAACCATCAGTCGCCTGCATTTGTTCCTCCCGTTCATACGCAACCTGTACGAGTCTACATCGTCCGTCAGTCACCATCATCAGGCGGTCGGGGTCGTGAATCGCGAGATGCGCGCCCCATCCCACGCCGGGCCGACCGGTACCAGCGTGACGACTCTGGTGCCATCGCTTGTCGGCTGCCTCTGCGCGGTTTTGTCGTCCTGCCCGTCATCGAGCGGGCGGTCGATATGGACTTCCAGACGTTCCGGAGCCAACGTGGAGGCCATCTGCTCACCCCATTCCATCAGGATCACGGTGTTGGCTCCGGGGTCCTCCAGCTCCTCGTCGAGACCGAGCGATTCCAACTCGTCCAGCAGTCTTTCCTCGACGTCCTGTCCGGGCGCATAGGCGTCGCCGCCGAGGCGGTACGCGTCGACATGCACCAGGTGGGCGTGCGACCCGTCGGCGAATCGTCCGTCAAGTTCGCGGGCGATGGTGAACGTCGGCGACACGATGGGTTCCGTTATGCCCAATCCGGCGCCGATGCCCTGCGCGAACGTCGTCTTGCCTGCGCCCAGCGGGCCCGACAGCAACAGTACGTCGCCGCCGTGCAGCAGCAAGGCCACACGCCGGCCCAGTTCGCGCATGTCGTCGTCGGTGGGCACGCGCACAACGACGGGATGCGCGGCGTCGGCTCCCTGGTTCCGTGTCACGCCGGCGTTGCCCGTTTCTGCTGTTTCCATCGTTTCTTTCATGCCCGTCCCTGCCGTTCCTGTTTCAATTTCGATGTCGTCGTTCATGTCATGCATGCTCTGCGGGCACCCGGCCGTGGTCGCCTCGCCGCAGGGCGCCGTTCTCCGGCGCGGTCAGTCCCTTCCTTTGTGGCTGATCAGTTCGATGCACCTCTCCAGCGCGTATACGGGGTCGCCCCCGTTGGTTTTGCTCTGTTCGTCCGCCCAGGCGAGCATGCGGATGCACTGCCCGAGTCCCGCCGAGGTCCAACCCGAAAGCTGTCTCATGGCGTTTTTCAGCACCCACGGGTTCGTTTTCGCCTGGGCCTGCGTGATGGTGCCGGCCTTGACTGCGGATGCCTTGGCGATGGTGCGCAGTTTCATCGCGAGCGCGCCGATCAGCGCGATGGGGTCCGTTCCCTGTTCGACGGCGGAACGCATGGCGATGATGGCCTCGGCCGTGCGACCGGCTATGGCCTTGTCCGCCACGGAGAAACCGGTCACCTGCGGGTTCGAGGTCAGGTACCGGTTGACGAGATCCAGGGTGATGGGGTCGTCATCGAAATCGAAGCACAGTTGGGAGCACATGGCGGCCATTTCTCCGGTCCGCTCGCCGAGCACCGCGACGAGCTGCTGGGCGGCCAATGGCTCGACGCGGCGGTGCTCCCCCTCGAATATCTGCAGCACGAAGTTGAGTTTCGCCTCCGGTTTCTTCAGGTCGGCGACCGTCTCCTTGCACGCGCCCGCCTTGACGAGTTGGTCGAGCAGCCGTTTGCCCTTGACCCCTCCTTCATGCCGGCAGATGACGATGCTGGATGCACCCGGATCGGCGCATGCCTGACGGCAGTAGCGCACCATGGATTCGCCCAGCTTGTCGTCGGCGTTTTGCAGATTGTCGACGACGACCACGGCGACATCGGCGAGCAGGGAAGGGCTGACGGCCTCATCGAATGCGTACTGGTCGCAGCCGGTCGCATCCAGGTCGATGCGCTCGGCGTCGGGCCGATCGTGCAGCGCACGGCGGATGAGATCGCGCCCGGTTCGCTTATTGAGATATGCGTCACCGCCGAACACGATGATGAACGGGGCTTGCGAGCCTGCCTTGTTTGCCATGGTCTCCATCTTCCCATACAGCTGGACAAGAGCCGTCATGCGCTCCCGTCATCGATGCGACGGGAATGGCTCCCGCCGCGACTTTCGTGTGCGGCACCGGCCGGTCTCCTCCGTCGGTGTCGCCGTCGAACATCGTTACGGTCTGCAACCACCATATCCGTATCCGGTCACGCAGACGGGGACGGAACGACTGGCCGCCGTCGCCGGATCCGTCGGATCGCAGCAGACGCAACCATCGGGTGGCCAGTATCAGCACCGTGGCGCACGCCGATTCGACCAACACCATCAGCAATGCACCCGGTATGCCACCGGCCCACGGCATGGTCGCGAACTCGTTGTCCGACACCATCGCGGCGACGCGTTCCATGACGGACGTGCCGCATCCCGCAATCCAGGCCAAGACGTATCCGCATTGCGGCATCAGCCAGGATATGAACAGCGCGGCGAGCCCTGCCATGGTGGCGAATCCCACGACCGGGCCGACGAGCAGATTCGCCGGCACCGAGGCGAGAGGCAGTTGCGGATCCATCAGGATCTGTATCGGCAGGGTGAGCGACTGCGCGGCGATGGTCATGGCGAGCGGAGCCGACAGCAATCGGGGCAGCATGCACGCCAGCCAATCGGTCAAAGGGCCGGCAAACAGCACGATGCCCAATACGGCCGCGCAGGACAACGCGAAACCGTAGCTGACCGACATCGAGGGAGCGATGAGAAGGACGATGATCACCGTCCAGCTCAGCGAACTCACCGACTGCCCTCGACGGCCGGCCGCCACTGCGGCAGCGCCGAACAGTCCCATGAGCAATGCGCGCAGCACCGAATCGGATGGGAACACGACTATCGCCAGCATCACGTCCGACACCGCCATCACCAGTCCTGTCGCCCATCGAGGGGCGAGCACGCGGGAGCACAGCCTGTGCACCAGCCCCGCGATGACCATGAAATGCCCTCCCGACACCGCCATCAGGTGCATGATGCCGCTGCGCCGGAACTGCTCCTCGAGTAGCGCCGCATACGCGGCATCGACGCCGCCGACACGTTCCGTCCCCGATGACAGGCCTTCTTCAGACCCATGTGACGCCGCACCGAATGCGGTATCGCGCACCCGGACCGCATCCTGCCCGAGCACGCCGACGGTCAACCCCGGCACCAGCACGCGCGCCTGATCCGACAGGCGGTCGCAGGCGCGCAGTAGCCCCTGCTGCATGGCCTTGACGATGCGGGCCGTTCCGGAAGGCGCAGAAACCACATCCGGCACGCGCATATCGTCACAGGTCAGCCACAGCGGCTGACGGCCATACGACGCCGTGCTCAGCGTGCCGGGAAAACGGTAGACCGCCGTGTCGGTCAGCGCCGAACAGACGTCTCCCGACAACAGCACGCGGATATCGGCGCGCGAAGGCACCGGCGAGCGTTCCGACAGCGGATTCGCCGGGGATCGCCGTATGGACAGCGACACCACGCGCCCGTCAACCTGGCAATCGGAACCCCTCACCGTCGACGATACGGCCGGGGAGCGCACCCGCACCACGGCCACCACGTCGGCGGGCCCGTCACGGGCCTGGACATGCGCCGCATCATGCCAGCGCACACTGTCCGCGGTCACCGCCGCGGCGGCCGACAGTAGTCCGGCCACGGCCATCACGGCCACGGCATCCCCGAGCGAGGCTCGCAACGGGCGTATCAGCCCGTGTGCCGCCAGCGACGGCACAACGAGGACCACCGGCAGCAGCATCACAGCCAACGCACCAATCGCATACCCCGTGACCGACATCGGGTCATCATCCATCAAGGTCAGCCATCGCCACCATTGGTGAGCCGCCGCCGAAGCCATCCACGCGGCGAGAGCCGCCGGCAGCATCCTGAAGTCCCTACCGCCG
This sequence comes from Bifidobacterium bifidum ATCC 29521 = JCM 1255 = DSM 20456, assembly GCF_001025135.1. Lineage (NCBI taxonomy): Bacteria > Bacillati > Actinomycetota > Actinomycetes > Bifidobacteriales > Bifidobacteriaceae > Bifidobacterium > Bifidobacterium bifidum. The sequence goes on from NZ_AP012323.1 coordinate 1,270,212, forward strand.
TTTTCGCGGCGGATGGCGAAGGCCCGCGATGACGGGCGTTCCCGATGCCCATCGGTCGAGTCGCGACGCCTTCCGGTATGGTCCCTCCGACGGCGGTCGTGGCAGCCGCCACCCTGCATATGCCCGTCATCCCGCATGTACCGTCTCCTCATCCCCCACCTCACACACGCACCCACGGCCGTATCTTGGTGAGCGTCTTCGCGCCGATGCCGGAGACATCCAGCAGCTGGTCGACGCTGGTGAACCTCCCGATGCTGCGCCGGTGATCGAGAATGCGCTGCGCGGTCACCGGCCCCACGCCGGGAATGGAATCCAGCTGCTCTGCGGTCGCGGTATTGAGATCGATCCTCGTATCTGCGGTGGCCCCATCGTCCGAACCGTCACTCCCCTGCTGCGATGATCGCCCGTTCTGCGCAGCCTGACTGCCCGCGGAGGACTCCACGCCGTCTCCTTGCGATTCAGCGTCGCCCGCCCCACCGGAATTCTCCTGATCGGAGCCCGTTCCACCAGAGTTCGACCCGTCGCCATTCATGGAGTCGCTGCCGTCACTTCCACCGGGTAACGTTTCGGCGATACCCGTTTCCTTCCCTCCCGCATTCTGCATCGCGGCGTTATGGGATTGAGCCGACACGTACCGCAGGGACTGCTGCAGCAGCATCGTCAGGCTCGCGCACAGGGCCGTGGTCAGCACCAGCATCACCGTCACCGCGTGGAACGGGCGGAATCTCAGCCGCGGCACGTCCCGCTTCGCGGACTGGCCTCGCATGCCGTCGTCAGGGCGCACACCCATCAGACGGCTTATTGGCTCGACGGCAGGCGTGGTGGAATCGGCCACGTCGGCATGTTTCTCGGTATGACTCTCGCCATGCGACGGCACCGGTCTGGAAAAATCCCCCGGTGGCGGCGCCGGAGGAGGAGACACGCCCGTTCCGGCATCCGTCGCGACAGATGTTCCGATCCCGATTACGTCGGGCACGGCAGGAATCCCGGCGTGGCGGCCATCGTCCATGCCGCGCAACCGCCGAGTCGCCGTTTGATCCCCTGAATGAGAAATGCCCATGCTTCCAGCGTGAGGGAACATGGGCATGAAGTCCAGCCGAATCGGCCTATGTGGTCGAAGGCTCGGGAGTTATCCACATTTTCGGCGTGTCGCCGGCGGAATCACTCGGCGGGGACGATGGAGACGATCTTCGGGGCCTTGACGATCACCTTGTGCGGCGTCTTGCCGCCCAACCGGTCGGCGACCGCCTCAAGCGCCTGCTTTTCGAGGTCGGCCGGGTCGATGTCAACCGGCACCTCAAGCTTGGCACGCACTTTGCCCTTGATCTGCACCACGGCGGTGACGGTGTCATGGCCGACGTACTTCTCGTCGGCGACGGGCCACGGCTCGGCGGACAGGGATTCGTCATGCCCGAGCTTGGACCACATCTCCTCGCAGATGTGCGGCGCGATCGGTGCGAGCATGAGGATCAGAGGCTCGACGGCGGCGCGCGGCACGGCGGGCAGTGAGGTCAGGTGGTTGTTGAGCACGATGAGCTTGGCGATGGCGGTGTTCGGACGCATGCCCTCCATCTCCACGGTCACCTCGGCGATCGTGTTGTTGAGCAGCTTCAGGGTCTTGACATCCGGGGTGTCCTCAGTCACGTGCACCTCGCCGGAGGTCTCGTCGACCACATTGCGCCACAGTCGCTGCAGGAAGCGCATGCCGCCGACCACGTTGCGCGTGTTCCACGGGCGGGACTCGTCCAGCGGGCCCATGCTCATCTCGTACAGGCGGAACGTGTCCGCACCGTAGTTCTCGTACATGTAGTCCGGGGTGACGATGTTCTTCAGGCTCTTGCCCATCTTGCCGAACTCGCGGTTGGCGTGCTCGCCGTTCCACGTGAACGTCGGCTCGCCGTCAGCCCTGGCGGGGCCTTCCACGACCTCGTCGGCCGGTACGTACTGGCCACGGTCATCGGTGTAGGCGTACGCCTGGATCATGCCCTGGTTGAACAGCTTGTGGAACGGCTCGGCCGAATCCACGTAGCCGAGGTCGAAGAGCACCTTGTGCCAGAAGCGGGAGTAGAGCAGGTGGAGCACGGCGTGCTCGACGCCGCCGATGTACAAGTCCACGCCGCCCTCGTCGCCCGAGTACTTGTTGTGGTTCGGGCCCATCCAGTAGTCGAACTCGTCCTTCTCGACCATGTGCTCGGTGTCAGACGGGTCGATGTAACGCATGTAGTACCAGCAGGAGCCGGCCCAGTTCGGCATGGTGTTGGTGTCGCGATAGTAGGTCTTCTTGCCGTCGCCCAAGTCGAGCTCGACCTTGACCCAGTCCTCGTTGCGGCTCAGCGGCGCCTCCGGGTTGGACTCGGCGTCCATCGGGTCGAAGGTGCGCGGCTCGTAGTCGGGCACGTCGGGCAGGTTGATCGGCAAAGCCGAGTCCGGCAGCAGGTGCGGGGTGCCGTCCTCGCCATAGACGATCGGGAAGGGCTCACCCCAGTAGCGCTGGCGGGAGAACAGCCAGTCGCGCAGACGGTAGCTGACCGTGCCCTTGCCCACGCCGGCGGATTCGAGCCAGGCGTTGACCTTGGCGATGGCGTCATCGACGCGCAGGCCGTTAAGGCTCAGCGCGTCGCCCTTGGCGGCGGTGGCCTCGACGGATGAGTTGATCACGATGCCGTCGTGGGAGACGAACGGGGCCTTGCCTTCGTAATTGGCCAGGTCGTCGCCGGATTCGGGCAGGGGCTTGACGGTGTAGATGACCGGCAGACCGAACTTGACGGCGAAATCGTAATCGCGCTGGTCGCCGCCCGGCACGGCCATGATGGCGCCGGTGCCGTAATCCATGAGCACGTAGTCGGCGGTGAACAGCGGCAGCTTGGCTCCGGTAATCGGGTTGGTGGCGTACAGGCCGGTGAACAGGCCGGTCTTCTCGCCGCCCTCATCCACACGATCCTTGGCGGTCTTGGCCTCGGCAGCGAGCCTGTAGGCCTTCACTGCCTCGACCGGGGTGGCGTAGCCGCCCTTCCAATCCTCGGGAACGTCGGCCGGCCATTCGGCGGGCACGTTCTCCAGCAGGTGATGCTCCGGGGAGACGACGGCGAACGTGGTGCCGAACAGGGTGTCGGGACGGGTGGTATAGATCTCCATGTCCTTGCTGCCGTCGGCGGTGGCCACGGTGAAGTGCACGGAGGCGCCGTGGGATTCGCCGATCCAGTTGCGCTGCATGAGCTTGACCTTCTCGGGCCAGTCGATGCCGTCGAGGTCCCCGATGAGGCGGTGGCCGTACTTGGTGATGCGCATCGACCACTGGCGCAGCTCGCGCTGGAAGACCGGGAAGTTGCCGCGTTCGGACTTGCCTTCGGCGGTGACCTCCTCGTTGGCGAGCACGGTGCCCAGCCCCGGGCACCAGTTGACCGGGGACTTGGAGATGTAGGCGAGGCGGAAGTCGTTGAGGATGTCCTGCTGTTCGGCCTGGTCGAGGTCGGCCCACGCCTTGCCGTCGGACTCATGGCCGGGGATGGCCTTCTCGCCGCATTCGAACTTGGCGACGAGCTCGCTGACCGGGCGGGCGGAGCCCTTGGAGCCGGAGGGGTTCACGGCGTCCTCGTCGTACCAGGAATCGTAGATGCGCGAGAAGATCCACTGGGTCCAGCGCACATAGCCGGGGTCAATCGTCGCGAAGGAGCGACGGTCATCGAAACTCAGTCCCATGCGGTGCAGCTGGCGGGACATGTTGGCGATGTTGGCAAGCGTGGTGACGCGCGGGTGCTGCCCAGTCTGCACGGCGTACTGTTCCGCGGGCAGGCCGAAGGCGTCATAACCCATGGCGTGCAGCACGTTCTCGCCCTTCATGCGGTGGTAGCGGGAGGCCACGTCGGAGGCGAGGTAGCCCAGCGGGTGGCCCACGTGCAGGCCCTTGCCTGACGGGTATGGGAACATGTCCATCGCGAAGTATGCCGGGCGGCCGTCTGCGTTGCGGCCCTTGCCGTCCTTGAGGTCGCCGTTGACGTTGGCGGCCCAGAACGTGCCCTTGTCATCCCAGATCTTCTGCCATTTGCCTTCGATGTCCTGCGCGAGTGCCGCGTTGTAACGGTATGCGGGTTCGGTGGAATCGGTGGACGCGGGTTGCGTGGTCTTCTCGTTGTCACTCATAGACAAGGATTATCGCCACGCAACTGGACACCATCCTCACGCAGGTCATGGCATGCCGCGCATCCGGTCGATAATCGACGTGCGACGCCGACGGGGCGAGCCGCGCGCAGCCCGCCGGCCTTCATCATTCGTCGCCCTGCTCCGGGTCCGACGACGCCGTGTCCGACGATGCCGCGGGATCCGGCGGATTGAGCTTGGAGTCGACAGTGTAGCCGATCTGCCGGCGCATGCCCCGCACGGCCTGCCGCCACGTGCCGTCGTCGATCATGTCGCTCAGTATGTCACCGATGCTGTCGGCGAGCTGCGTATTCCCGTGCTTGACCGCGATGCCGTATCGCTCCTCGCCGAACGGAGCCCCGACCACCTGCACGTACCCGTTGCCTTTCACGGTCGCGAGGCCGGTGAGGATGGCGTCGCCCGCGGCTACGGCGTCGACGTCACCGATGAGCAGTGACGTCAGGCACTGCCCGTAATCGTCACGCTCCTCGATGGACGCCTTGGGCGCCTGGCTGCGCACGGCGTCGGTCACGTCGCTGCCGGCAACCACGCACGCCTTGCGCCCGTTCATGTCCTTGATGCCGGTGATGTCGCCCGCGTCGGCGGCCCTCACCAGCAGATCCTGCCGGACGATTAGATACGGGCCGGTCATCGTCACCGCCGACTCATGCCGTTCGGTGATGCCGAAGCTGGACACCACCATGTCGACCTGCGCGCTTTCCAGCATGGAGACGCGGGAACGGGGCGTCACCGGCTTGAAGACGATCTGCTTGTCCGCGTATCCCAGCGCCTTGGCGACGTAACGGGCCACATCCACGTCGAAGCCCGAATACCCGCCGTTGTGCCATACGCCCAGACCGGGCTGGTCGGAGGCGACGCCGATCGACACCGTGGGCCCCTCCGGCTGCCGTATCGACACGCCGTTCGCATCATCCCGGGAACTCGAGGAGCCGCAGGCGGTCAGGGATCCCGCGGTCCACAGCACCGCAGCCAGCGCCGCCGAAAAGCGACGCATGATGCGCCGGCGCCCCGCCTTCGTGTGTTGCAGCCCTGTCATGCCGTTCCCGTCATTTGAACATGCGCGAACGGGTCAGGAACCACGCGACGACGGCGGAGAGCACGACGGATATCGCGATGATCAGCGTGAAGCCCCATGTCTTGCCGGTGAACGGCATGCCCAGCTGCCCCGGCACGAAGTTCATGCCGTACATGGAGAAGATCAGCGTCGGGATCGACAGCGTGATGGAGATGATCGTGAAGATGCGCATCACGTTGTTCAGGTTGTTGGAGACGATCGAGGCGAAGGCGTCGGTCATGTTCGCGAGAACGCCGCTGTAGATGTTCGCCATCTCGATGGCCTGCTTGTTCTCGATGATGACGTCGTCGAGCAGGTCCTCGTCGTCCGGGTACTGCTGGATGCGCGCGAGCGTGGTCAGCTTCTCCATGACGATCTCGTTCGATTTGAGCGACGTGGTGAAATAGACCAAGGTCTTGCTCAGCTCAAGCAGCATCATGATCTCGCGGTTCTGCATGGCGTGACGCAGCTTGAATTCGAGCTTGTCGCTTTCGCGGTCGATAATGCGCAGGTACCTCAGGTATGTGCTGGCGTTGCGGTAGAGGATCTGGAGGATGAAGCGCGAACGCATGAACGTGTTGAACCCTCGGATCGTTCCCTCCATGAACGGGTGCAGCACCGGCGTGTCCTGCATGCATACGGTGATGATGAGGTCTTCGGTGACGATGATCGACAGAGGGATGGTCTCGTACCAGTCACGGCCCCCGCGCTCCTCGACGGTCGGGATGTCCACGATGATCATCGTGTAATCGTCCTCGACGTCGATGCGCGAACGTTCCTCGTCATCCAACGGGGCGCGCAGGTCGGCGAGGTCGACGCCGGTCTGCTGGGAGACCGTGGCGAGCTCCACGTCGGTGGGTTCGGACAGACACAGCCAGGAGCCGTTCTCAGGTTTTTCGATCTGCTCCACTTGGCCGTTAATCGTGCTGAACATCCTCAACATGTAGTCTCACCCACCTCTCATAACCGAACACTACCGAACATGACCGGACCCGCGGCGGCATGTCACGTCGTCTGGAAGCCTCAACAAGGATAGCCCTTATGCCACGACTTGCAAATCCGCCACGGCCGGCCCCGCCGCCGGCCTCACCCCTCGATCGGCTTCCACATCGGCATGTGCGGGCCGTGCAGGGACTGCGGGCCGTTCTCCCAATCGCACAGAGCAGCGACCGCCGGCCCCTGGTTGAATGCCGTCATCATCCATTCGACGCCGCCCGAAGGCCGGTATACCGGTCTGAGCGTCGACCAGAACGCGTTGCGCATGCCATCCAGGTTGCTCAGGTTGTCGGGGTCCATGCCGAGCAGGGTCTCGATCGTGGCCACATGCCATGAGCCGTGCCCGACGAGCATCAGGGTGGTCGGCTCATCGGCATGCTCCGCGTTGATGCCGCGCACCAGGTCGAGCACCGCATCGGCGCCGCGCAGTCCTGTGGCGGTGCGGCTCTCCACGCCGAACGCGAGCTCGCCGCCGGTGTGGACCCGCCACGAATCATAGGCGTCGGCATGCTCCGCTCGAATCTCGTCGCGGGTCATGCCCTCCCACTGCCCGAAGCTGCGTTCGCGCAGGCGCGCGTCCGCGGTCACGTCCAGCCCCAGCATATCGGCGAACGCGTGCGCGGTCTGCAACGCGCGGAACAGGTCGGACGAGACGACGACCATGCGTCGCGAGGATGCGGGGACCTGCCGGTATTCCTCGATGTCGCTGGATTTCGCCGCCCCCGGCCCCGGCTGGGCCAGCGTATCCGGATGCCGGGCGATGTTGGCCACCTTCGCCCAGTAGTAGCGTCGCGCAAGCTCCGACGCGCTCTGGTCGGCCTGCCACTGGCCGATGATGTCGAGGGGCACGTCGATCTGCCCCTGCAACCGCCTCGCCACATTGAAGGCGGTCCGTCCGTGCCGCAGAAACACCACTTCGTCAATCATGTTCGTCCTTACCGTCGCCGCATGAATCCGTGCCATCACACATCCTACAGGCATCGACCTATATCCGATCGGCTGTAACGCCGATGACGGAATGCGTCCGGCGTCACGATGCACCCGCGACTACAGGGATATCGACGGGACCACGGCCGCCGGGCGCTCGTCGATCGCGGACAGTCCGCTCACATCGGACGCGTAGAACCGCGTGAGGTCGGCGGTGAACTTGGCGAGGCTCGCCTCGCTGCTGTAGAGCATGTGCCCGGCCGGGTAGTAGGCGAAGGCCACGTTGCGGCGCAGCGGCTTCGGCAGCATCAGGTGATCGATGTCGTATTCGGTCTGGAAGAACGGCGTGCACAGGTCGTAGACGCCGTTGCCGAGCAGCACCTTCATGGTCGGCTGGTGCGCGATGGCCGCGGCCAGATCGGGCAGCACGTTCGGTTGGGTCATGACCCAGCCCGATTCGCCGGGCATCCGGTGCCACCACATCCAGCCCTTGCCCGGCTCGGTGGCGTTCCAGTCGAAGTCGGCGAAGCCCTTGCGCTCCGGCACGCGGTCCCAGCCGAGCTCATCGCGCAGATAGGCGTTGCACAGGCTCGAATACGCGGGGTCGAGCCAGGCGTCGTCGACGACGAACGTCTCCTCGTCGTTCATGCGGTCGAGGTCGTAGCCGGCGACGCGGCCATCGTAGCGTCCGACGATCTTGTCTTCGTCATGCAGCAGCGCCTTGCGGAACCTCGGGTCGGACACGCGCAGATTGGAATCGTAGACATACCGCTCGTCCAGTCCGGTCAGCTCGGCGTATCGGCGTGCGACCTTATGCCGGGTCTCGTCGTCAAGCGAGTCCCCGGCGGCCAGGGCGAGACGCAGCGGCCCCGCGGCGAAGGCACGGGCGGCCTTCAGATGCTCGTCGAGCTTGACGTCCGACGCGGCTCGGCCGTGATATTTCGCCACGGACGCATAGGACGGGAAATATCCGACGTAGAATTCGTCGATCAGGTCGGACGTGAACGTGTAGTCGAGCACGTTGGAGATGAGCGTCAGTCCGTTCAGCGCCACACCGTCCTGCTGAAGCCGGTATGCGAGCGCCGCGCCGCGCGTGGTGCCGTAGGATTCGCCGAGCACGTATTTGGGCGAGTTCCAGCGGTGGTGTTTGCTCAGGTACGCCCTGATGAACGCGCTGAAGCCGGCGACATCGCCGTCCACCGACCACAGTTCCGGCTTGGCCGCGTCGAGGATCTCGGAGAATCCGGCGCCGGCCGCGTCGATGAACACGAGGTCGGAGACGGGCAGCAGCGTGTGCGCGTTGTCCACGAGCGCGTAGGGGGCGGCCGGCACCGGAGCGGCGTCGGGGACGTTGATGCGCTTCGGGGCGATCGAACCCATGAGCAGGAACGTGGTGGATGAGCCCGGGCCTCCGTTGAAGATGAACGTGACCGGTCGGGCCGGGTCTGTCTTGCCTTCGCCGTTTACGAGGTCGAACGCGGTGAAGAAGATGCTCGCGGCCTTGGGTACCTTCGGTGTGTCGATGAGTATCGTGCCGACGGTCGCCGCATAGTCGAGTTCGCCGCCATTGACGGTGATGCTGTGTCTGGTGGTGTGCTCGCATGCCTCCGGCAGCTGCTTGCCCTGGGCGGGTGCCGCCGCGACGGGTCCGGCGTTGCCGACGTTCTGGGTGTTCTGGGTGTTCGTGTCGCTCATATCTGTCGCTCCTTGGATGTCAGTGCAACTATACGCCGGCCGGGCAGGCCGTACTGGATCCTGGCCATGGTTTGCCGCGTCATCGGCGCCGCCTATTCGGCGGCGTCATCCGACTCGACGGTACCTTCCGGCTCATCTGCGCCTTCCGTCTCATCGATGCCGTCCAGTCTGGCTTCGTGCAGCGTGGTGTAGCCGGTGTCGGGGTCCTTGCGGGTCACGTATGCCTTGGTGGAGACCTCCAGTATCTCGCCCGTCTTGCTTTCAGGGGCGGAGACGATGACCTGGAAACCCAGTCTCGGCAGTACGGACAGCGCGCGCCGCGTATACCGGCCGTCGGCCTTGATGAGCGCCTCGTCAAGGAAGAGCGTCGTGTAGGAAGGCTTGAGCTTGTTGTCCATGCCGCCGCCGAGCAGGTAGATCAGCGCCGCGCCGTACACGAACGAGGTCAGCTCCTGCAGGGCGCCGCCGGACCGTCCGCCGGTCGAGGTGATGCGTTCGACCTGCCCGTCCGAGTGGCGCACGAGCGCGTAGAACGAGGATCGGCACCGCGGGTCGAGGTTGCGGGCGCCGTAGCTTTTCACGCCGTTGACGTCCCTGATCTGCCCGATCTCGCGGCGCAGCATGTCGATCATCGCGGCGCAGGACGCGAACGCGCACCGGGCCCCGTCAAGATCGTCGTCCGTCTGTGCCGCCTTGCGGTCGTTGAGGGTGCCGATCACGCGGGTCAGGGCCGACCAGAACGCGCGCTCGGGGCGCCGTACGTCCGCGTGCAGGGACAGGCTGCCGTGGTGCGGGCCGAACTGCTGGCCGTCCAGCATCGCGTTGATGCGTTCCAGCTGGTCGTGGATGTCTCCGGCGTCGGTGTCTATCGCGCGTTTGATGGTCAGGAAGCTCATCAGCAGCTTGTCGAGGCAGTTGTGGTATTCGACGGCGGTGGCTTCGACGGTGGCGAGCTTCGAAAGGCTTTCCAACTCGTCCTGGTAATACCGGTAGTCGTCCACGCTGGCGGCGATCGTATCGTCACCGCCCGCATACATCTCGATATAGGCGCCCATCCGCGCCTCGACGGCGGTGCGGGCCGATGCCGCACGACCTTCGAGCATGGAGACGCGCGCCTCCAGGTCCTTGCCGATGCCGGCGATGATACGGTCGGCGAAGGTATCCCCCTGAGCCATACGCTGCGGCGCCCCCGCGCCGATGATCATGTGGGCGCGGGTCGTCGCATCCCCCAGACCGGAGAGACGCTGCTCATATGATTCGGCGAGCGCCTCCTCCACCTCGTCCGTCAGGAGAGTCCGTCCGTTCGTGACGGCTTTTGGCGAAACGTCCGCCGCTTCCCCATCGAGCGGCCGCGTCTGCGGTTGCGGCTGCGGCTGCGCGGCATGCTCGTCGAGCCATGCCTGCGCTGCGTTCACCGCCTGATCGGCGAGCTCGGCCTGCCGTTCGATGTCGATGCGCTGGCGCTGCGAGCGGTCGAGCTCCTTGGACAGCGACTCCTGCAACGTGTCGAGTTCGGCGAGCTTGGGATTGTTCCTGACCGAGGCGATGGTGCGTTCGATGTCGGCGATCGCCGCCTTCGCGCTGTTCTCGTCGATCTTCTCCCATGCGGTGTATGCGAGCTGGTCGGCGAGTTCGCGCTCTCGCTGCAGGCGGTCGGCCTGTTCCTTCGCGCTCGCGTACGATTGCGCGGTCTCGTCGCATTGGCGTTGCGCGTCCTGGATGCGCGTGCGCAGTTGCGCCAAATAGCTTTCGTTGACGAATCCGATGACCTGCTGACGGTCCTTGATGCCATGCTGGCCGCGTTTGCCGGATTTGATCTGCCCGTCGGCCTGCACCTGCCGCACGGCATGGTCGGAGTCGTCGATGCCGTCGACGCACAGGGCGTCGAGACGCTCGGAGCTGGTCTGCTCGCGCAGCCAGCCGGCGAACGGGGAATCCTCGCGGTAGCGTAGCTTCGAGGACAGCCACACCTCTCCGGCCGTTCCGCCGGTCGCACCCGTGTTCGCGCCGCCGGGCCCGTTCCCGGCTCCCCCGCGTTCGGTGTCGACGAACTGCCAGGTGCGCCGCGCCATGGCGTGCGGGTCGATGGCGCTGACCTTGGCTGCGAATCCACGCTCATGGCGCTTGTCGACGAGGATGGTCTGGGCCATGGATCCGTATGCGGCGTTCATGGCGAGGCGCCAATGCTCCTGATCCTCGCGCACGTCCATGAGCTCCGCGACGTACGGCAGTTCGCTCGGGCCCAGCCCGGTGGCCCGGCACAGCATGGCGCGGGTCTCGTCCATCTGGCGGGAGATGCGGGTGCGCTGCGATTTCTGGCGTTCATAATCGTCGTTCAGCCGCTGCAGCGTCTGCTTGACGGACGCGTGCGCGGCGTACGTCTGGTTGCGCATGTCGTCCAGCAGTCCCTTGCGCTGCTCATATGAGCGCATGAACGTCACGGCCTCGATGCGCCGCTCGTCCCACGCGTGCTCGTCTTTGGGGAACTCCTCGCCGGCCGCCTCGAACATGCGCCCGATGCGCTGTCTGCCGGCGGTGATGTCCGCCAGCGCGCGTTCCGCCTGCCGCATTTCCGCGTCGAGCCGTGTCAGGTCGCCGCCGTCGAGGCCTCGCATGCGCTCGCGCACCGCGTCGATGCGGGTGCGCAGGCTTTCGATGCGCTTGCCGGCAGCCCGCGCCTCACTGCGTCGCTCGTCACGCAGACGCCTGTCGAGCGGCTGCCGTTCGTTGACCTCGCCGATCATGCGGCGGATCGCCCATGCTCGGATCGTCGCCGAGCCGGACTTCGTGGCCGGGTTCACCGCGTCGAACGAGTGGACCGCGTCACGGGCCGACTCGTAGTCGTCATAGCTGGCGGTGATGGCACGCAACTTGCCCATGCGTCTGGTCTTTTCCTCCATGCTTCGGAAGTTCGCGTCGTAACGCTCGTAATCCTCCACGGTCGCACGGGCCAGGTCCAGCGCCTCGGGCACGCCCAGCACGCCCTGTTTGAAGATGTCGTCAAGGCGGGAGGGGGCGTCGGCCGACTGGATGCGGGCCAGCAGACGGCATGCCTCCGCGCTCAGGCCCATGACATCCCAAATATGGGTGTGGAACGCCTCGGCGTTCGGGAAGGTGACGCACCCCGGATACGTGGATTTCAGCTGCGTGGGCGTGAACGACGACTCGCGGAACACGTCCATGCGGCGCGGGTCGATCGGCTTGTCCCATGCCAGGTACAGCCGTCGGACGTCGCCGCGCCCGTCGCCGGGCATCAGATAGAGGAACTTGCCGCAGGACAGTATCTGACCGGTGGTGAAGTTGCGGTAGGTGTCGACGATCGCGCCCCATATGGACCGGGGCGCGCCGGACTCGTCCCGGCCGCGCAGGTACATCGGTTCGTCGACGCCGTCGGAGCCTCCCACGCCGATCATGCCGCGCAGGTAGGTGTAGTCGCTTCGTTCCGAACGCCCCGAATTCGACGCCTTGTTGAAGGGCGTGCCGGTCGGGTAGAGCAGCGATATCTGCGCATCGACCAGCGTCGACTTGCCGGATTCGCTCGCGCCGGCGAGCAACGTCACCGGCAGTTGCGAGTCCGTGGAGGGACGGAACTCATGGTAGCCCTCATAGGATCCCCAGTTGACGAGCCTCCTGCTTTCCATCATCCATCGGTCGGCGATCATCTGCATGTCCTTGCCGCTCATCGTCACTCCCCTTCCCGTGCAGTGCCGCCGTCCGAGGCGGTCTCGTCGTCAATGTCGCTGTCGTTCGCGCCATTGGCATCATCGGCGCCCTTGATGTCCTCGGCGGCGTCCGCATCGGCGTCATCATCGAACAGCGGAGCCTCGAACAGTTCGGCGTCGGGTCCCGCATCGTCCGAATCGCCATCGTCATCGGCGCCGCTCGCATCGGCGTTCGACGTATCGCCGGCTGCAGACCGCGAGCCGGCCGGGGCCATGTCACCGGCCGGCTCGTCATCGTCGTCCCGGTCCGCGACTGCGAGCCAGCTGTCCGCCAGCTGACGGTCCAGCACCACCGGCACCAGCGGCGTGATGCGGTACATCGTCTCGTCATCGTCGAGCTGCCTGAGATAGCCGTACGTGCACATGACGGACACGATCGCACCCACCTGCCTGAGCACGCCCTCCTCGTCGTTGCGCGAGGCGAGGTACCCGGCGCCGGTGGCGAGCGCCGCTCGGATCTCCTCGAAGCTGACCAGCCATTCGTCCGGCGCGACGTGGGCGTTCTCGTATTCGAGCACGCGGATGCGCAGGAACGCCAGCAGCGCCGCCTCCTCACGTTTGAGGCTCGCACGGGTCTTGAGCGCGCGCAGCGTCATGTCCGGCCCGCTCACCGCGGTGGCGTACATGACGCGGTAGTGCTCGTTGACGACCAGATCGAGCAGGTCGTTGTTGAGCGAACGGATGACCGCCGCGCGGTTGTCGAGCGCCAGGTCATAGAAACGTCCGCTGATGTAGCGCTCGCGTTTGAGCATGATCGCCACCATGCGCGCGTCGGCGGTCATGTCGCCCGTGTCGCCCTCGAACAGGGCGTATGGGTTGACCGCGCCTTCCGCGTCCGCGCCATCGTATTCGACGTCCACCGCACCCATGTCATCCGCGCCGGTACTGGCACTGTCGGTATCGGCACTGTCGGTATCGGCACTGTCGGTGCCGGTCATGTCGTCGTCAATCATGTCCATGTCCGCGTCCGGCTGGGCGGTGTCGTTCGTCAGGTCGCTCATGTCAGTCCTCCTTCACGATGTCGTGCAATTCATCCTCTTGTGCGAGCACTGGACCGGTGATCCAGTCCCTCGGGCTTCCGTCTGCCGATATGCAATGCCATGCGACACCGGCTCCGTCCCCGCAGCCGAGCTCTCCCAGGAAACCGACGAGCTCGCTTTCCTTCCGCTCGGCTTTCGGCAGCCCGTTGAAGCTGGCGACGATGTCGATGGCGCCGTTCCCGTCGTCCGCGTAGACGGGCGATTCGAGGATGAGCGCGGCCATGCGCCGCAGCCGCGGTCCCCCGTTGTCGATCATCGAACGCAGGTCGGGCGCGGTCGCATCGCCCGGTGTCTGCGGTACGGACAATCCCGGGGTGGTCGTTCGTACCATCGGGCGCGCGGGGCGCGACGGCAGCGGAGGGAACCTGCCGGCCGCGGTATCGGTCCGGTACGGTCTCGCATCGTCGCCCTGATGCGCCTTCGCGTCGGCGTTGACATGGGCATACAGACGGTTGAGCTTGCCGAGCATCGTGCGGTATCGGGTATCGGTCTGCTGTCGCACCAGACGGCTGATCGCCTCGTCGGATACGCGCATCTGGCGACGCACCGCCTCGATGCCGTCATAGATGCGCGAAAGCTCGGCACGCACCTGATCGAGCAGGACGCCGGACTCGCCGGCCAGATACGGCGTGTGGGCGATGTCGCGCAGGGCCGCGTCGATCTGCTGCCGTCCCTCGTCGGTGATGATCACCTGGAACGCGTCCTCGAAGCGTCTTCCGCTGTCGGACTCGCTGAAGGACCTGCGGTATTCGTCGTGGTACGAGGTCAGGATGTCGTCGACGCTCATGTCGCCCGCCTGCATGCGGCGGCGGAGCGCGTCACCGTTGTCCCGTTCGGTCAACACGAGTTCACGCAGGTCTATGGGCACGCCGCGCAGCGTGTTGTGAATCACTGCAATCACGTCCTCGACCTGCGATTCGGTGAGCGCCGCCTGCCGCTGACCGTGGCGTATCTGACGTATCTCGTGTTTGCGCGCCTTGATCTCCCGGTTGAGCAACGCCACGCGCTCGCCGGGGTCGGCGGTAAGCTGCATGCGCGCATGCTCGATCTCCATGATGATCGAGTTCGCCTGCGCGCCCGACAGCGTGCGGGAGTCATCCTCAAGCCGCGACAGCGCCTCGATCGCACGATGGGCGCGGGCGGTGAGACGGTACAGGAACCGGTGCGATGCGGCGTCATGCGAGTTGGCGAGCCATGCGTAATCGTCATCGCCCTCACGGGTCAGGTCGGCGAGGATGCGCCGGGAGGCGTCCGCGATGGTCTGATCCTCCCTGAGCTGGTATTCGCCGGAGTCGACGAGCCGGGACAGGCTTTGCGAGAAGCTTTCCTCCAGGGTCTCACGGGGCAGCTCGCCGGTCAACGGGTCGAAGGCCGCGCGGAGCAGCGCCACGTACATCATCGAATTCTGACGGAGCAGCAGTCTCAGCACGCCGGTTTCATAGACCGGCCTCAGCCGTTCCATCTCCCGTCGGATATCACCCACGAAAGGCCTCGCTTTCCACTCGTCCTGGCTCGGCGCGCGTCACGTTCGCCGGACAAACCACGCTAGCACAAGACGGCGCTATCGGCGTCTCCCGTCGCGTCACCGCCACGGAGAACGCGGCCGCGGCCACTGGTACGCTCACTGCACGAGACCGCGCAGCAGGGCGATCTCCTCGCGATGCGTGGTCTCGGTCAGTTCCTTGGTTTCGAGGATCATCGGCAGCCGTGACAGACGCGGGTCGTTGACCATTCTGGTGAAGAACGGGATGCCGAGGCGACCGTCGCCGATGTTGGCGTGGCGGTCCTTGTGCGATGACAGGCCGAACTGGGAGTCGTTGACGTGCACCGCCTTGACGCGTTCGAGCCCGATGACGTCGTCCAGCTGCCGCATCACGCCGTCGAAGTCGTTCACCAGATCATAACCGGCGTCCAGCACATGGCACGTGTCGACGGTGACGCCCACGTTCGCCTTGTCATCGACGCCGTCGATGATGGTCGCCAGCTCCTCGAAGTTTCGCCCGCATTCGGTGCCCTTGCCCGCCATCGTCTCCAGCAGCACCATGATGCCCGGCTCCAGCCCGAACACGCGGTTGAGGCCGTCGCTGATCAGAGAGCATCCGCGATCGGGCCCTTGCCCCACGTGCGCGCCGGGATGGATGTTGATGTATATCTCCTGCCCGGTCTCACGGATCGGCGTCAGCAGTCGGATGTCCTCGGCGAGCGCCCGTATGGCGAACTCGCGCTTGTCGGGATCCTTGCCGGCGAGGTTGTAGACGTAGGGAGCGTGGACGACGAGCGGGCCGTAATGCTCGGCCGTCAGCTGCCGCGCGAATGCGTCGGCCTCGGACGGGTTGAGCGCCTTGGATGGCCGCCCGTACGGCGAGCGCGGGAAGAACGCGAATGTGGTGCCGTGTTCCTCATGCGAGCGTTTCAGCAGCGCACTCCACCCGCCTGCCGTGGACAGGTGCGATCCGATATACAGTTCCTTCATCCGTGTTGTCCCTTCATTCGTATCGTTTCCCGGCGATGGTTCCCGGCTGTCGTGGCGGGTCGGCGCCGTTTTCATTTCGCCGCAGTCGCATCCTCAAGATAATCGCGCAGCACCAGGGCATGATTGACCTGAGGGTCCTTGGCGGCGTACAGCAAGGTCACGTCGGGATACTCCGCGCAGATGCGCAGCAGTTCCTCGGCAGCAGCGTTGGCATCGAGCTCCGCGATGTATTGGGCGCGAAATTCCGCGAATCTGGCGAGATCGTGCCCGAACCACTTGCGCAGCTGGGGAGAGGGGGCGACGTCCTTCATCCACAGGTCCAATGCCGCGCGCTCCTTCGTCATGCCGCGAGGCCACAGACGGTCGACCAGCACGCGATACCCGTCCGGCGCCTCCGGCGACTCATATATCCGTTTGATTGCGATGCCCATGCGTCCCATGATTGGCTTGCGCCCGCGGGATGTCAAGCGTACATAACGCAACGGGATGCCAAAACTTGGAGATACGACCGTTTTCGGTGGGAAAGGCCCCCTATCTGCGAGTTTTGGCATCCTGCCGCACGACCCGCCCCCCCTGATACGGTGTTAGGTGTTATCCTTGCCCGTACCCGACGGGCAAACGAACGAGAGGAATCGCCATGAACACCATCGAGACCGAACGACTGCTGCTGCGCCCTTGGAAGGTCGATGACGCGGCTGAGGCGGCATCGCTGTTCCGGTATGCCAGCGATCCGGAAATCGGGCTGAGATGCGGCTGGCCGCCACACACCAGCGTCGAAGGCAGCATGCATGACATACGCAATATCCTCGCGGTCGAAAACAACTGGGCCATTACCATCAAGGGCGGCGCGCCGAACAGCAACGCGCCTGTGGGCAGCATCGCGCTCATGCCCGTCAGCCACTACACCGCCGACGCCGTTGCCTCCGATCCTGAACTCACCAAACGCTACGGCAAGTACCTTGGCGACAACGCGCTGGAAGTCGGATACTGGATCGGCCGGCCGTTCTGGGGTAAGGGATACATGCCCGAAGCATTGACCGCCGTGCTCGGCTACGCCTTCGACACGCTGCGCAAGGACGCGGTATGGGGCGGCCACTTCGCCGAGAACACGCAATCCGAGCGAGTTCAGGCCAAGTGCGGCCTGCACGTCGTCGCCGAGTCGAAACAGGATTACTACCCGCTCATCGACCGTCATTATGACCGCGTCTACCGCATCATCACCGCGGGCGAATGGCGCGATGCCGAACACCGGCAGATGGCGAGGATGATCGCCTGATTCACGAACGGGCGTCTCTGCCAACGGCATATAATGCAAGACATGACAACCCGCATTGTTCCCATCGAGCCGCAGTGGTTCATGCAGAAGGCCGAAGTCCAATCGCGTACATGGCGCGAGCTCAATCAGGGGCATATCCCGCAGGACATCGTGGATGCGATCACCCCGGCATTCGCACTCAAGCTGACCCGTGGCCACGCCGCCGACCCCAACCAGGTTGTGCTGATCGCGTTGGCTGACGACCGTGTGGTCGGATTCATCGAACTGCTGCGCACTCCGCGGTCCCCGATCAATCGGCCCGAGGCCGCGGAACTGGCGTCATTGTACGTGTTGGAATCCGAGCATCGCCACGGAGTCGGCCGCGCTCTGGTCGAAGCCGGACGGCAGGCAGTCGGCAACGACCGGCTCGTCTTGTGGGTCGTCGGTTTCAACACCAACGCTCAGGGATTCTACCGACACATCGGATTCCACGAGACCGGACTGACCCAGACCGAGGATATGGGGCCGGAACTCGAAATGATCAACTACTAGCCGGCCGCTGGTCCAGCTGTCGTTCAAGCTGCTGTGCAAGACGCTGAACGTGAATGCGAGTGGCCTCGTTGGCGAAGTCTGCGCACGTCTTGCTGCCGTACAGCGCCGCTCCACACGGATCGGCAAAGCGTGGGTCGCCGCACAGAGCGGAGCGGACGACGCCGAGCGTGTCTGACAACGGCATGGCGGCCTGTTCTTCCGCATCCTGCGGCACTTGGGCCTTGATGTTCTTGTCCATAATCTGCGCGGCCAGCCGTTGCGCTTCCGGCGAATCCGACGTGACTCCCGTATCGAACAACCGCCTCCATTGCTCGGCATCGGCGAGCATGGAATCCTGCGACTGCCTCAGTCGGCTTTCGCGAATCCGTGAGAGCCGACTGCGCTCCTCCGCATCCAGCCGCGCCCATCGCTCGGCGGCTGCGACGCTGCCAACAGGATAGATCTTTACGCGGCATCAACCGCAAGACGCGACACGCGACGAGTCGAAAGATTTCGCCGTTCTCCCCCGATCCGAGACGAGAACACCGAACAAATATCATTCCCCTCCCGGCATGACCGACAATCAGATCATGCGGACCGTACCACACCAGGCCATTTTCACCCGAATATGACGTGGTGTGGCACGCAGCGAAATAACGGCGAAAGACGGCGAATGACAAAACGTTGCAAAATGGCGGTTCCGATAAATCAACGCTGGCCACACCAGCGAATGTTAAGGAAAACATCGCATTGTGTGGCAGAACCGTTGCCACACAATGCCGATCTGGGTCATTTTCGCGCTGGTGTGGCCATGCGCTCCTCATTCAGGTCTCAGCGTGACAATACTCGCGCACAGTGATGGGATTCACTCGAACAGCGTCACCCAGTCGGGGTCGCGATGGCCGCGCGAGTATCGAGTTTCGGCGTCGGGTATCCGGCGCTGAGCAGCCGGCGCATCTCTTCGGCCGGCACGTCGGCCTGCATGGCGAGCATGTCGACCGCTATCGCGCGGATGCGCTCGTAACGCTCCCGGTCGAAGGGATCCTTGCAGTACGCCAATCCGGTCTGGGCCAGTGCCTGCAGCTCTCTGGCCTGCTCCAGCAACGTGCGGCCTGCGGCGATCATGGTCCGTCCATCCTCCCATCGCAAGGTCTCATATCCGTCTAAGCTCAGCCATTACGACGTAATTGACCGTCGGCATGCTGACCGTCAGCATGCCGATTCCCGACTCAGTTTCCATCATGCGTACCACTCGGGCCGTCTCAGTCCCAGAAACGGACGCCGCTTGCGGGCCACCGCGGTCTGAGAAAGATCGATGTCGGCAATGAAAGGAGGATGCCGGCAAGGATCTCGGCATCCTCAACCTAGCCACCACGCTCGGCCAGGCGGTGGGGCCCTCCATCACCTCGGCGGTCAAGACCGTGACCGGCACCTTTACGGCGGCATTTGCCATATCCATCGTCATGGCCCTGTGCGCGGCCGGCTTCGTGCTGAGCCTTCGAAAAGTGCGATAGCCGTGACGGCTTGGATGAGATTCGAGAACTACGTTCTGATCACGCCTTGCCACCCATCATGTCAATCGTGCGCCCGTCACCTGCCATTATCGTCGAAAACAGCAGGCCCGGACTGACTGTAAGGTGATTGAGCAGCTGGACATCAGCTTCGGTTCTTGAATCACAGCGGCTTGACGAAATCCTCGCCGTTGAAACAGCCGGCGATGACGTTGCATTCGACGACGAGTCGCGGATCGATGGCGAGCGTATGATATGAATCTTCGATCGCCGTCTCATGCTCGATGAGCTCGGCGCGACCGCCATGCGCGGCGACAAATTGCCTGATCACCTCATACTTGCTGTTCATAGCCGTCTGCCGTCTTGTTTGCCATTGAGTCCAACAGTCGCACGACCTTGAAATGCTCGAACACCACAAGAGAGTCATCGTTCAGCGGAAAATCCGGGTCAGCGAACTCGTTGCGGTATTCCGGCGCGTTCCAGAAGGACTCGTGGGTATGCCTCCACGCGGCAGCCGTGGTGTCGCCCTCGCCCTCATCGATGGCGTGCCGGTCGGTGATCTTCCCAAGCGGAATAACATCAACCGCGGTGGTGACGAGTATGGCCACCGGCCGTTCACTGGAATCCACCAGTGCCGAGCGTTCGCCGACCTGCGGCAGCGGTTCATCATCCTCTTCGTATTCAATCATCAATGCGGCGGTCGCGGTCTTCGTTCCGGCAAGAATGAGCCCTACCAGACGGTCACGTTCAGGTCCGGGGAACATGAATTCCGCCTTGGGCAGGTTCCCTGGTTCGGGTGCCGTGCTGATGCGTGTATAGTATTCCAGCCCATCCTCGTGATCGATGCGAGCCCCGCAATGCTGCTGCACCGCAAGACTTGCCCGGTTGTCCTTATGAACGCTCAGGTACGCCTCGTCAATGCCGAGCTCACGCGCCTTGTCGAGCGTGAGCCGCAAGCCGACTGTGGCATATCCACGGCCGCGATATTGAGGGGCGATGCCATAGCCTATATGCCCGGCTCCGACACGCAGATTGTCGTTCAGGCGATGCCGCAAATTGAAGATTCCCACATACGCACCCTCATCATTGATGAGAACGTACTTGCTGCTCGGCACCCAGCCAGGCTGCAGCCCGATGCCACGCGATTGTTCTTCAAGCTCATGCACATACACGGCGAACCGCTCGCGGTCCATGCCGGCCGCCTGGTTCTCGAACCCGTTCTCGTCCGCCGGAAACTCAGAGAACAGCTCAAACGTCCGCTCCGGATCCGCCCGCCACACTTCCGTCAACCGCATTCTCGCCCTTTCGTTTCCGCCATACTAGCCCACCCGGATAACAGGGTGCGGACGTTTTCTTGGAGACTGGGCGAAAGGATATCATATGTCCGTTGCCGGGCGGCATGCGGCGGAAGCGGGCCGCCGAACTGTTCGGCGCGGGTGCCGGCCTGCGGCGCCTGTCGGACAGGGAGAAGACCCTGTTGATCGACCGGTTGAGGCCGGCGTGTTCGCTCGGCTCGATGACATGCTTGCCCGGCCTGCGCGTCCGGGCGGCCGGGGCGTTCACCGCTTCCGAGGGCGGGTACGGGTACCGAAGGGTCAAGGCCATGCTCCGAACCCGCGTCTCGGAGAAGGTGCTCCGCAGCCCCATGCCATAACCTGCACCGTCCAAGCCGGCGAAAACCACACCATCATCACCATCGATAGCACCACCAGACCTCCAGAAAACGCCGCGGACGCAGAGGACCTGATCCAGCCGTTCCACCGCGGCGACGACACCCGCATGGCCAACAGGCCCGGGCACGGACTCGGCCTGTCCATCGCCAAGGCATGCACCGACGCCATGCAGGCCACGCTCGCCGTCAGCAGGCCCTCACCCGGCACCTTCCGAGCCGAAATCAAGCTACCGAACAGGCCGACGCAGCGCCATTGCCCGCAGCAGAAGGAACATGGACACCGCCCTCATGCCAGGCAATAGGCATAATCCTCCTCATTCAGCCCCGTTTGCATCGTCCCCGCGACGTGTGTGGCGGTCGCAGTTAGACATTCTCGGCGCACAGATTCTTATCATAGACTGGACGAATGTGTAAAAGATTCGCGCTCGACCTGGATTGGGACGCCATCGCGGCGCAATTCTCGGTGGCCGAGGAAGACGTGCGCGGCGACGTTCTCCCCCGCCCCTCGTACAACATCGCCCCAACGCAGAACATCGCCGTCATCGCGCAGGGCAAAGACGGGCATCGACACCTGACCGGCGCATACTGGTCGCTGATTCCCAGCTGGAGTCCTGGCAAGACCTTGCCCTACCCCACCTACAACGCGCGGGTGGAATCCGCTCACGTCAAATCCACCTTCGCGGAATCGACCCGCTCCCGGCGCACGATCATTCCGGCGTCGGGGTATTACGAGTGGAGGGGGCGGCGCCCGTTCTATTTCAGCCCGGAGATGGAATCGACGGCGCTTGCGATGGCCGGGCTGTATTCGTGGCGGCGGCCTTCCGCGGCATCCCTATGGCAGCTGACGGCGACGATTCTCACGTGCCCTGCGGTGGATGGGCCGGCGACGGTGCATGACCGTATGCCGCTGCTGGTGCCGGCCGGTATGACGTCCGAGTGGCTGGATCCTTCAATCGACGGCGCCCGTCTGCTCGCGCCGATGCGCAAGGCCGGTGCCGAGCTGTCCGCGCGGCTGCATTTCCATGAGGTCGCTCCGCCGGAGGGCGACGGGCCGAGCCTGATCCGTCCAATCAACCGCGAGGAGCCCATGCGGCTGTTCTAGTTCTGCCGCAGATCGGCGC
The DNA here is from genome assembly GCF_001025135.1 of Bifidobacterium bifidum ATCC 29521 = JCM 1255 = DSM 20456. Lineage (NCBI taxonomy): Bacteria > Bacillati > Actinomycetota > Actinomycetes > Bifidobacteriales > Bifidobacteriaceae > Bifidobacterium > Bifidobacterium bifidum. The sequence continues at coordinate 1,292,367 of NZ_AP012323.1, forward strand.
TTCTTCCCCGATACGGTTGAGCGCACGGCCGGCACGGGCAGCCTCCGCCGACAGGCTGAGCCGCGGCGGACGACGGAGCCGCGTGTAGACGAACGCAACAGGCGTTTGCGTCCTTAAGTGCGCGCCGAAACGACGACCGCGCGCACTTAGGAACGCAAACAGGGCCATTTGCGTTGCTATGTGCGCGCACTTGCCGGTTCGGCGCGCACTTAGGAACGCAAACGCACGGAAACCGCGACTCATCGTCGACAGCCCAAGCCGACTCCGCCATTTTCACCGGCCCAGCCGGCCCAACCAATCCGTCATCTTACACCGGCCCGACCAACGGTGGGCATATACCCTGACACAGGAACATTCGGTGAAAGCCAACGGAGGGGGATTCATGGACGTGTCGGACGTCATCGCGCGGCGGGAGTTCATGCCGACGTACATCTGGCTGGATGTGGCGTTTCTGATTGGTTTCGCGGCGTTGCTGGTGTGGCGTCGCAAATACATGACGCTGCTGGTCGGACTGGTGATGGGCGGCGTGTATTTCGCCGTGGGCTACGGCGCGTTCAATCTGCTGACGCATTCACGTTCGATCAGCGGCGGCAGCACGTTCTGGGTGCTGCTGTGGATGAGCGTAAGTTATGGGTTCACGAACTTCTCATGGCTGTGGTTGCGGCTGAGCCGCGACCGCCATCTGGCGGAATGGTCGATGCTGATTCTCGTCTGGTGGTTCTGCTGCCCGTTGATGTCGCAGACGTTTACGGCCCGGTTCGCGTCCGGCATGCAGCCGATTGTCATCCAACGCACGACGGGCGCGTACCACGGGTGGATGGCCGTCATCCTGTCGCGCAGGCGTATGGTCGATCATGCGGTGTGCCGCCGATCGGCATGGATACCTGCCGATCAGGCTCGGGGTCGTCGAAGATATCCGAAACACCTGATGTACGAATGTACCGGCATCAGCCCGACGCTGTTGTACAGTCGTACAACAATCGTTCGCACCGCCTGTCAGCGATGGTTTTCGAACCATCCCGCCCAGTCGACGACGGCCTCGATGTTATTGCCGTCCGGATCCAGCACGAATGCGGAATAGTACCCCGGATGATACGGGCGCGGTCCCGGAGCGCCGTTGTCTCGGCCGCCGACGGCGAGCGCCGCGGCATGGAAACCCCGCACGGCCTCACGGTTCGGGGCGAGGAACGCGATATGCGTGGGCGGCGGCGCGAGCGCGGCATCATCCAGCGGGGACACGTAGAAGTCGGAGTGCGGCGTCCCGTCATCCACGCCGAAACCCAACGTGGGCTCGTGGTGGGCCTTGACGATGTAGCCGAGTGGCGCGAGCGCATGCTCGTAGAAAGCGATGCTGCGTCCGACGTCCCGCACATGCAATGTGATGTGATCCAACATACCTGCCACTGTACGCGCAGCATAAGTCACATGACAGCAGTATTCTATCCGCTTGTTATCCGATATCATCCGCCCAAAGTCCCATCTTGGGCGGAGCAAATGGGACTTTGGGGATGATGGGGCGCTTCGCGGGATGGCCGGAACGGCGGAAGACACGACGGCCATGGCAACGGGCACGGCAAACGGCCACGGCAGGCAGGCACGCGGCAGCCACGGAACATGCTTCTCGCCACGCCCCGCACAAATCATCCTGCGGGATGCCATGGCATCGCAGCATCATATGGCACGATAGACACGTAACGACACGCAAAACAGATACACTGCGCGGAAACGACTCTGGAGGTGAGCAGATGGCCGGACGACGAACGGCTCGGCGAACGCGATCAGTCTCGCCTCGTGATGGGCAACCGCCGATCCGGCATGAGCTGTCGCCGACATGGCACGCACGACCCGCCGCGCGTCGGGAACGGCCGCGTCACGGCATGCGACGGACCGTGATCATCGTCGCGGTGATGCTGTGCGCGGCCATCGCCTTGTTCGCCTCGATTCCACGACTGATGCGCTTCGTATGGCCCGCTTCCGGCCCTGAACCACGCCGGGCGTCGGACGCCTACTGCTCCGCGACGCTGTCTTCCGGCGACAACAAGGAAATGCTGTCCGTTGAACAGGCATTGAACGCCGAAATCATCACGAGAGCGGCAGTCAAACGGGGCCTGCCCGATCATGCCGCGACCGTCGCCATCGCCACGGCGATGCAGGAGACGCGGCTGATGAACCTGAGCTACGGCGACCGGGATTCCGTGGGATTGTTCCAGCAGCGTCCCAGTCAGGGGTGGGGCGCGAAAGAGCAGCTGATGGACGAGACGTATGCGGCGAACAGGTTCTACGACGAGCTGGTCAAGGTGCCGAACTGGCAGTCCGTCCCCGTCGAGGACGCGGCGCAGTCAGTGCAGCGTTCGCAATATCCGGATAGGCACGCCGACTGGACCAATCTTGCGCGGACATGGGCGGCGGGTCTGACCGGCGAGACCGGCGCGGGTGTCGCGTGCGCGCTGGAGCCGGCGCAGCCTTCGGACGCGGACATGGATGGTCTGACCAGTGATTTCCGCAACGAATTCCCGACCGTCATGGTATCGCAGCCGTCGAGTCTGGAGCCTTCCTCGAAGACGCAAGACGACGGCGGCGACAAGGCCGCCGACAATTCCGCGGCCAATGACGGCTCGGGCAAGACCACGTCCAAGACACTGACGTTCACAATGTCGGCCGGAACCGACACCGAAAACGGGAAAAGGCTATGCCGCCAAGCGACGGCCTGGCTGGTGGTCCATGCACGGCGCTACGGCATCGATTCGTTGCGCGCGAACGGCATGCGCTGGAACCGCACGGACGGCGTGTGGGCCGGCACCGAGACCGGAGATCTCACCATCACGGCGACGCTGGCCTGATTCCGGCCGCTGTCATGACATCCACACCCGCCGCCCGGCTGGTATAAGACGCCTGGTTCCATCTCACGGACAGCGCGCACAATCAACCCGCGCGTGCAGCTCATCCGCACATCGCCGGCGAGCCCGGCAAAGCGAGACGCTGCGCGACACGCCCGAATTGCGCAGCAGAACTGCAAGCACGCATCCCGGAAAACGGCCTTGTTCCGTCATTCCCGCAGAACATGTAAGACAGTCCTGCTACACAATTCGGGCGTGTCGCACGATGAACCCCGTCAGTCACTCACTCAGCGACCCGATTTCGCCGCGCGGATCTCATCACATAGGCACCGATCGGAACGGTCATCAGACCGCCGACCACGAACAGCAGACGTACATCGACCACATCGGCGAGCGGGCCGAACACGAGCATGCCCGCAGGCACTCCGAATGCCGAGACCGAGATCAGCAGACCCAATACCCGCCCCTGCAGGGACACGTCGCTCTCCTTTTGCATGAGCGCGTACGTGGGCGCGGCAAGCCTGTCAGCGAAATTGGAGAGCACGACGAAACCGAAATCGATGTGGCGCGCAGGGCGTCATCCGAGCTCTCCCCCGGACGACGAAGACGGGCATCATCCAAACGAATCAGCGCGACGAAGCCTATGCCGACAATCGCCGTGGACACGTCGACGAGCATGATCATCCACAATGGCATCAGGTTGACGAGGGCTGCGGCGATTGCAGGAGAGGCGATGCTGATCGCCGTCTGCAACGTGCCGTTAATCGCGTTGACGCGCAGCAACCACGCCTCCGGAACGATCTGCGGGATGAACGATTGCACGGCCGGGGTCTGGATTCCGCCGCCTGCCGAACGTATGACCAGAACGACAAGAATCAGCCCGGTATCACCCCAGCCGACGGCCATACTTGCCGACAGGCATATGGTCACGGCCGCGATGACGGCATCGGGAAGCATGACCAACAGTTTGCGGTTCCATCTGTCAGCCCAGACACCCCCGAACACGGAGACGATTGCCTGCGGCAGGGCGGCGGCGACCATCGCTCCGGTCATGACCATGCCGGAGTTCGACCGCAAGACCAGGTACCAGAAAATAGCGTATTGCACGACGCTGGAGCCGAACAGCGACAGCGTCTGTTCGACGGTCTGCCGTCCGATACAATGCATCACAGGGAGGGCCGTCCATGTCGTTCTTGTTCCGACGCCGCAATCCTGGATCACGGCATGTCTACCGCTACGGGCCGCTGCGCATCACGTGCGTCGACAGGGACGTGCCGATCGACGTGCGCGTCAACGCCCATCTGATGTACAAGGTCGTGCTCTCTTGGGAGGACAAGGCCCGATGCGCCACGCCGTTCGACATGATCGCCCGTGATCTCGGCGAGTTCTGGCTACTCGACCAGTGATCCACGGTAGGCTTGCACGGCTGGACCCGTTCGCCGCTCAATTACGGTTCGAGCAGCACCATCCTGCGACTGTTCACCAGCGCATTCTTCCATGCCGCCCATGCCCGCAGGCCACGGTATGTCCAGCTGCTCGATAAGCACCGACACGCCGCCCGCCACCGGGCGCAGCCCGTCGCCGATAGACTGGAGCGATGGGCGAATCGAAGAACAAACCGCCGTTGCGCGCACGCTGGAAGACCATGGAAGCCGCCATAGGCATGGAGATCCGGGAGCACAAAAGCTCGTTCGCGGTGTATGTTGTGTTGCGCGTGCTGGTGATCGCTGTCGCGGTGCTGGAATTCTTCAACGGCGACTATGAGGCCGTGTTCCTGTGCATCCTGACGTTGCTGTTGCTACTGGCGCCCGCGTTCGTCCAAGTACGGTTCCGCATCGAACTGCCGTCCGCGCTTGAGGTCATCGTATTGGTGTTCGTGTTCGCGGCTGAGATCCTGGGCGAGATCAGCTCGTTCTATGAGATCTTCCCGTTCTGGGACACGGTGCTGCACACGATGAACGGCTTCCTCGCGGCCGCCATCGGCTTTTCGCTGGTCGACCTGCTCAACCGTTCGGACCGTGCGAAGTTCGAGCTGTCGCCGCTGTACCTGGCGATTGTGTCGTTCTGCTTCTCGATGACGATCGGCGTGGTCTGGGAGTTCTTCGAATTCTCGATGGACATGCTGTTCGGATTCGACATGCAGAAGGACGCCGTCGTGCATTCGATCAGCTCAGTGATGCTCGATCCGGCCCACGCCAATCGCGCCATTCATATCAACGACATCACGCAGGTGGCGGTCAATGGGCGCGACCTCGGCCTTGGCGGCTATCTTGACATCGGCCTGATCGACACGATGGAGGATCTCATCGTCAATTTCATCGGCGCGGTCGTGTTCTCCGTCATCGGGTTCATCTATGTGAAGAACCGCGGCAAGGGCGTTTCCGTCATCAGCCGGTTCGTACCCCGACGCAAATCCCACGACCGCGATTACCTGCGGCTTGCGGGCGGCGACGGCGATGCGTCACTCGCGCCGGGAGCGCAGGCTCATCAGACGCAACACCAGTCCCAGCACGATCCACACCACCACGATCACCCATGATGCGGGTTTGAGCGCGGCCGGGGAGAACGGCAGCACCTGCACTCCTATGATGACGAGCTCGGCCGCGATGGCGAGCACGATGTTCGCCGTCTTCGGCTTGCCGGTCTTGCGGTCGATGGACGCGAATCTCTTGGGCAGGTAGCCCCGCCCTCGCGACTGGGCGGACTGTGTGTTCGTCTACGCGCTCGCAGGCCTGATCGGCACCGTGCACAAGACCATCTGGGCATACCAGGCCAAAGGCATGTTCGAGTACCGCAACGGATCGATCCTCACCCCCTTCAACTACGTGTACGGTCTCCGCGTTGGCCATCGTCATCGCGCTGCGCCGTATCGACCGGGGGTGGAAGGTCGTGCTGGTCGGCGGTCTCGCCGGCGGCATGCTGGAGTTCGCGATGAGTCTGATCCAACAGTATCTGCTGGGCAGCCGGTCATGGAACTATGCGAACGAGCCGCTGAACATCGGCGGGCGCACCACCGTCCCGTTCATGCTGTTCTGGGGGCTGTTGTGCTATCTGATCGTCCGTTTCATCCTGCCGCTCGTCCTGTGGCTCGTGCATCTCATCGACGACACGTGGCACACGCGGCTCGCGACCATACTGCTGGCGTGGATTCTCATCGACTCCGTGGTCACGCCGCCCGCGATCTTCCTGTACGGGCAGCGCGCCAACGGCGCGGTGTTCGACAACTGGTTCGCGCAGCATATCGGGCAGCTTTCGATGACGACTTCATGCGCCTGCATTTCCCGAACATGCGCGTGTGAGAGCCACCGCGGGTCGAGCGGCACCATATATCGGCCGCCGGCTCGTTCGGCGGTGATGGCTTATGGGCGTCACGCCAGGCTGGCGCCCAGTTGACGGATGCCTTCGAGTTGGGCCGCGGCGGCCTTACGCTTGTCGGACGAATCGTCGCCCATGGACAGGTTGTCGACGTACACCAGCTCGACGTCCTTCACCCCGCAGTACTTGGCGAAGGTCTGCCGGCAGATCTGATTGTCCAACGACTCGCCGATGCCGTCGGACTCATACCATTGCCGCGAGCTGCCGGTCAGCATAATGACCCGCACCGTCTTGTCCGCGAGCGCGCCGGGGGTGCCGTCCGGATGATAGGCGAACCCGCGGCAGATCACGCGGTCGAACAGTCCCTTGACCATCGCCGGCATCGTATACCAGTAGATCGGGAACACCAAGGCGATTACATCCGCCTGAGCGAGCCGGCGCTGGATAGGCACGACGTCCTCGGGCATCGGGGCATGGCCGAGATAATGGGCCCGGTCGGCCGCAGAATACACGGGATTGAATCCTTCATCGTACAGGTCCAGCACGTCCGCCGACGCGCCGCGCTCGACGGCGCCCGCCGCGAATGCCGCACCCACGGCATCCGTCATGCTGTCCTTTTCGGGGTTGCTGGTGATGACAAGTATGTTGTTGCTCATGATTCCATTGTCCCGGAAAGCTGGACCGACGACGCGGCGAGCGACGTCAGATCAAGTCGTACGGCATCTGTCCGCGGACCAGCCAGAACACGCCCATGACCAATATCACCGCGCCCGCCCACGGCACGCGCCCGCAGAACACCACGCAGCATATCGCGGCGAACCGCGCCGCATAGAACGCCACGCGGCGAGCGCCGCTCCTCGGCGTGGTCTCGCAGGTCATATGCGTGTAGCTGCCGCCGAGAGTGCGGCCTTGTCTGAACCACGGAATCACCCATTCGAACAGCACCAGCATGACCAGCATCGCGATGTCCCCGAACCCGAGCGGGCCGAGCAGCCGCATCCGCTGCACGTCGGCGCCAGGACGGCCCGAAATCATCGTGACCAGCACCATCGCGGCGACGCCCACAGGGGTCGCGCACACCACGACCAGTCCCATGTCGATGAGGAATGCCACGAAACGACGCACGAACCCCGGCCGGGTGACCGTCTGCATATCCGTGCGCCGCGGCGGGAACAGCCGGTCGAACAGCATGGCGCAACCGTATCCGATCACGGCGCCCGACGTGTTCCATATCAGATCGTCCACGTCAAACAGACGATACGAGCAGGGAAACACACCCATCACCCCCGTCAGCTGCATCGTCTCGACAAGCAGCGACGCGAGAAAGCCGACCGGCAGGGCGACCGCGAATTTCCAGCGGAACACCCGTTTCATGATGAAGCCGAGAGGGACGAAGAACACCACGTTCATCACGATCTGCAGGATCGCCGTCAGCCCGTCGGCGCGGATATCACCGATGAACTGCAACGGATTGAGCTGCGGATGCAGATGGTGGGTGGCGCAGTACGCTGCGGGATCGTCCGGCATCGGATACAGCGTGAAGCACAGCAGGCCGATCAGATACAGCACCGTCGCGTACGCCGACAGCGCCGCACCGAAGCCGAGCCGGTTGTCCCGGTGGTACAGCATGGCCAGCACGGGCACGGTCACGATGAACGACACCAGCGGCCATAACGCCACCGACATCATGAACGGCGCCGAAAAGCTCTCGAAGAATCCCATATCGTCTGCTCCTCCCCTGTTGGTTTCACTGTAGCCGAGTCGCAGGCCGCCGGGCCATCCGCCATGAGACCGATATGGACGACGAGCGCTTCGGCCACGACGGGCGGCATTCATCCTCAGGAAGGAGAAGAGAACCGCAGAAAAGGGAAGCACGGGAAACGCGGCGAGGGCCGGACGGGGCCCGGGCGGGTGTCCTCCTCGCCCCCCCCGGCGCCCCATATTGTGACGACCGGTCACCCGAACACACGGCGACGGACTACAGTGGGGAGTAGCTACATAGGCAGGAGGCGCAATGGACATTCTTTTCGTGACCAGCGATCCGGCGTTGGCTTCCGCGGTGAAAGGCACGCTGGAATCCGCCCGGCACACGGTGTCTGCCGCGTCGGATGTCGATTCGCTCGCCGGCGCATGGCCGCACGGCACACCAATGGATCTGGTCATCATCGACGACCTGTCTGCGCATGATCTGTTGGATGAGACCAGACGGAGCCTGTCCCGGCTCATGGACGGCAAGGCCGGCGACGGCACCGGCACGGCCGTGCGGCCGCGCACGCTGCTGCTTTCCACTCCCCCGCGCACGCCGAAGGCGAACCCGGACGACACGCCGCAGGTCAGACGACAGACCCCGTTGCCGACGATCCGCAAAACAGGCCGGGCCAAGGCCGACGGGCAGGCCGGGCCAAGGCCGACGGGCAGGCCGCCCGGCCGGCCGCGCCCCCATCGTCTCTGGACGGCGCTTCCAGCGGCCCGCCCATTCACGCGGATGAAACGATCGTCAAGCCGTTCTCGGACGCCGAACTGCTGTCTTACGTGCACGCGCTGGAATCCGGCGGAGCCGCGGACGAGACCACGCTCATCCACGGCGACCTCATGCTCGACACGCGCAATCGGCAGGCGTTCTATCGCAGCGGCAAGCAGCCGCTGGCGCTGTCTGCGCGCGAATACACGACACTGGAGACGCTGATCCGGGCGAACGGCGAATTCCTCAGCTTCGACGAGCTGCTGGAGAAGGTCTGCGGCACGGGCATCTTCGAGCAGCGTGACATCATGGACGGCACGCTCTACTCATTGACGCGCAAGATGCGGCGCATGGGATTCTTCATCACGCAGCGGGGGCATCGTTACCGCATCCGCTGACATCAAGCCGTCGCCGGCCCTCCGTCGCCGTTCCGCTGCCGGCCGCAGCCGACAGCGTTGCACGAAAGCCGGTATCGAAAGACCAGAAAGGCGCGGTTCGGGCATGCATCGCCCGAACCGCGCCTTTCTGGTCACATGCCGGTCATCGGTTCTCGCCGACGACCGGCACCTGTCGACGGTCAGTCCTTGTCGATGGTCTTGCCTGCGGTGGCGCCGGAGGACAGGTCCTGGATCTCGGTGATCTCAAGCACCGGGATGGCGGCGGGCTTCTTGGTGCCCTTCTCCTCGGCGACCTTGACCTGAGCGTCATAGATGTCGTCGTCGGTGTGCAGGGTCACGGTGCCGCGGAAGCGGTAGCCCTTCTTCTCGGCCAGGTTGGCGACGGCGACGACCAGCGGGCCGCCGTCCTGCAGGTTGCGGTAGTGCTGGCCGGCGGTGCGCTCGTGGTAGGCGAGGTGGTTGTCGTCGAGCACGAACATCGACATCTTCGGGCCGAGATCGAGGTTGCCGTCCTTGTCGACGGTGGTGATCCACGCGAGGTTGTTTTCGATGAACGTCTTCATGTCGGCGGTGAGCGTTGCCATAGTGCACGATCCTTTCGTTTGGTGATGGTCACACTGGTTATTCCACATATCAGCCTACTTCAAACGCCTGTGGCCTCATAGCGAAATCAGCCGACTGTGAATAATCTCACCTGCGCCGCGCGGCGTCTCAGCCCTTCCACGCGCGCAACACGGATTTCGGCACGCGAGACGCGTCCCAGCGGTAGTGGCCGGTGACGCCCATGCGGCGCGAGAACGCAAGATAATCGTTCTCACGCCGCTGCTGATTCATATTGTGCAGCACGTAGGAGAACCCGTCAGCGTCCCGCTTGTCGGAGATCACGCCGATATGCTTGACACGGTCGAACACGACGATGTCGCCCTGCTGCCATTGCGCATGATCGTTGACATCGTTGGTGAGGGTGATTCCGTATTTGCCGAAGAACACGTCGAGCACCCCGGTACGGCGAAAGTCGATGTTGGGGTCGGGTTTGGCGGCCACCGACGAATAGGACGCGCGGTCCGCGGCGATGTCCGCATCGACCATGGCCTTGAGGTCGTATCCCGCGTTCCGGAAGGCGCGCCACACCACATCGACGCAGGCGCCGCGGTCGGCGGGCGGGTATCCGCCCTGGTAGTAGCCGTCGTCGTATGCCGGGTGCGCCAGCGCATCCTTGCGGGCCCCGCGCATGATGTCCGTATAGTCGTCCACACCGTTGCCGTTGAAATCCACCGGGCTGGTCAACACGGGATACCTGCGCCGCGACACGTCGGGCGGCATCACCGTCGTGTCGGGCTCTCGCGTGTGCGAGTACATGGACGAGGCCTTCACGCCGAACGCCTTCACCCCGCTGATGATGCCGTCGCGGCGCGACCATAGCCATGAACCCGCCAAAACAGCGGACACGATCAGGAGCGCCACCATCGCGGCGGCCACCGCGCGGCCAACCGCGCGACTGGCCTTGCGTCCATCATCGCGACCGTCCTCTCGGCCTTCCTCGCGGCCGTTTCCGCCGCTTCCGCCCGCGGCATTCCCGTTCGAAACACGATATCGCCGAATCATAATCGTTCCGCCCTCCATAGTCGTGCGTCCCGCATATCCCGCGCCCGGCGTCGCGGGCGGATGGCCGCGCGCGGCCCCCGGCCCGGGAATCCGGGCAAACGACGGACGACACGATGCACGCAGGCCCGCGCCGTGGCTAGGATATTGGATGGAATATGTTGGGTGAAGCCACCGTCCTCATCGCGACCCGTCATCGTCTTCATTATGGACGGCGTCGAGCGGCAGCGCAAGCCTGTATAAGGAGAATATGTATGAACATCGTCGAGGCAATGGAGCGGCGCCACGCGGTCCGCGATTTCAGCGACCGGCCCATCGATGACGATACGCTTCGCGCGTTGAATGAGGCCGTGGACGCGGCGAACGCCGACGGCGGGCTCGACGTCCAGCTGGTGCAGGACGACACGGATGCGTTCGGGGGATGCCCGACCCATTATGGTCGCTTCAAGAACGTCCGCTATTGCATCGCCCTGATCGGCTCCGACGACGAGGACCCGGCACAGCTGGACCGCAAGGTCGGCTATTACGGCGAGCGCCTTGCCCTGACGGCGACGCAGCTGGGGATGGGCTCAAGTTGGGTGGTGTTGCACGAGACACACGACCATGACGGACGCTGGCGGCTAGGCGAGGGCGAGCGCATGCCCGCCGCCCTGGCCTTGGGGTATGGCAACAGACCGGGCCGGGCACATCGCAGCAAGCCTTTGGAAGAGCTCGGGGCCGTGGAGAACGGCGACCTCTCCGGCGCTCCGGATTGGTTCCTGTCGGGGCTTCGCGCGGTGGCGCTGGCTCCGAGCGCATTGGGTAAGCAGCCGGTGCGCTTCACCCTGCTGGAGGACGGCAAGACGGTTCTCGCGCAGCCTTTGGAGGGCGTTCAGGCCGATATCTGCCTGGGCATCGCACGGTATCATTTCGAGGTCGGCTCCGGCCATACTGATATCGTCGTCCGCTGATTCGACCGGGCCGGCATGGCCGTTCTCCCGAATCAGTCGCACGATTGTGCAGATTCAGCTATAACCGTGTGATTTTTCAGCATTTTTCGCCGCAAGATAAGTCAAGTTCGAGAAGGAACCGCTAGCGTCGTTCAACATGAAGAACTTTTTCAAGGGAATTTCGCTGTCGTCTATCGCGGCAGGCGCGTTGGCGGCGGTCACCTCGTTCCTGTTATCGGCGAAAATCGGCATCGCCGGTTCGGTGATCGGCGTGGCGATCGGTTCGATTGTGTCGGCGGTCTCGTCACAGATCTATCAGAACGTACTGCACGAATCCGGCCGGAAACTGCAGGATGTCGCGGGGACGACGGGCGACGAGGACGACGGCGCTACGGAGACGGCGGCTGATACGGATACAACCGCTTCCACCGACGCCAATGCGCAGGACCATACAGCGATCATCGCCAATCCGGTGGCGCTGCCGGCCCCCGCATCACGCGAGCTCGGTCACGGTCCGCGGACCATCGCCTCGGACGCCGCACGGCGGCTGTCGCACGGCGATGAGACGCAACTGATCGGCAACGCCCCGGTGGATGCCGATGCGACAATTGCGAGCGGGAGCTCCCCCGTGCCGGCGCCACCGTCCTCGGCCCGCGCCGCCACGCCAAGCGGCATGCGCACGTCCGCCCGGCCTGCCGCAGCCAGATTCACGGCCTCCAGGTCCGCTACCTTCAGGTCAGAGGCCGATCGGGCGAAGCGCAACAAGCGCACCGCCATCATCGTCGCCGTCGTCAGCGCCCTGGTGGCGGTAGGCGCGACCGCCGGCGTCATCCTCGCCATCACCCAAGGTCAGGGAACCGATACTGTGGTCCGCGACTGGGTGCGCCAGTCGAACACCCCGACCGAACCCAAGCAGCAGGCACCGCAGGACGACACGACCGACGGCAACAGCGACACCAAGGATTCGACAACGAAGGACGGCACCGATTCGACCGGCAAGGGCTCGACTGGCGACAGCAACAGCTCGACCAACAGTGGCAATGGATCGACCGATTCCACTCAGGGTAACGGTTCTGACTCCTCCTCGTCGAACGGGTCTTCCAGCTCCAACGGATCAAACGGCTCGAACGGGAGCAACGGCTCCGACTCCACCGGAACCGGCAACGGAAACTCCTCAGGCTCCGACTCCTCCGGGTCGGGCTCAGGCAGCAACGGAACCGGCAACGGATCGGGCCACTCCGGCTCCGACGGAGCAAGCTCCAACTCCGGTTCCAATGGTTCCGGTTCCGACTCCGGCTCCTCGTCGAGCGGGTCGTCGTCGGGATCCGGATCGGGTCCTTCCTCCGGTGGCGGCTCCACCGGCACCGGCAAGTCCGGCAACTAGGCGTGACATCAAGCAGTCCACTCGTATCCGGCCGCTTATCCCGCGGAAGTCCCACCAGAACAGCCGCATATGGGACTTTCGCCGGATAAGCGGCCCACCGGCCACGTTCCCCACACCCATATGTCGCCCCTTATCCGATGAAAGTCCCATTTAGCCGTCCTCAGATGGGACTTTGGGCGGGTGAGACGGATGACGCGGGTGACGGAGGCTGTACGACACGCCCAGTTTGGTTTTCATACCGACTTGAGGTAAATTATCAATCGGCTCAAAAAGCAGCTGATAAATGAATTTGGGGCTATGGCGCAGCTGGTAGCGCATCTCCATGGCATGGAGAGGGTCAGGGGTTCGAATCCCCTTAGCTCCACAGATTGGAACCGGTCGATTTCGACCGGTTTTTTCGTTTACGCACGCTCTCCGGCAGGCAACCAAAAGAAAACGCTCCGCTTTCTCGCTTTCGAGGGGTTGATTCCACACTCAAGGAACATCTATCTGCGTTTCAGGGGGTTGCCAGATTGCGATATCCGGAGTATTCCGGCCGGATTGCCATTGAAGTCATGCGGTTCCTGAAGCTTGGATACTTGGCCGGCAACCCCTTGAAACGCAGATAGATGTTTCAGCGTCACCGAATCAACCCCTCGAAAGCGAGATAGGCATCCATTCACCGAGGAATCGGCGGATGACCGTCAGTCGCCGTGCTGCACGCGCATGAGCACCGTGCCGTCCGAGCCGCTGACGACCGCATGAGGTGCCGGGTCGAGCGACAGCTCGACATGCAAACGTTCTCCGCCATGGCCGACCGCATCATAGGCGTACCGCCTGTTGTCGACCGTCACCGGCGTCGTCATGGCGTGGGTGAGCCACGGATTGCGCCTGCGGATGCCGATCAGCCCTTGGATCAGGCGATACATCCACTCCCCCGTGCCAGGCAAATCATCCGGCGATGCGGGGAACGCCGGCCGCACCGCGTCATCGCCGCCCATGCGGTCCTCCTTGACGCCGCGAAACGCCTGCTCGTCGCCGTAATAGATGCTCGGCACGCCGCCGACGGTGAACAGCACGGTCATCGCAAGGGAGGCTCCGGCATCTCCTACACGACTGGCAATGCGTGTCACGTCATGGTTGCCGACGAACGTCTGCGGCGCGAACGACTCCAGAAACTCATTGTGCCGTTTGAGGCTCCAATCCAGTTCATAGAAGTTCGCGGATTCGAGCGAACTCCAAATCGCCTTCCACAGCTCGTACTGGGTGAGTGAATCCATGCCGGATTGCCGGACAATCGCGGGGTAATCGCCATGAATCACCTCGCCCATGATCCACACGTCGGGGAATTCGCGCCGCACGGCGGGCAGAACACGCGTCCAGAACGCCGGCGACACGGCGTAGGCGGCGTCCAGCCGCCATGCGGAGGCTCCACGCCGCAGCCAATGCAACATCACATCGGTGACGAGCCGCACGACCTCTTCCGAGTCATGATTGAGTTCCGGCAGTTCGGGGTGCCCCTCGAACCGGCGATAGTCCACTCCCCCGCCTGCATTTCGCGTGATGTGGAACATCGACTCGTGGCCGTGGCCGGCGAGCGCGTCCCTAAAAGCCGGGAACGAGCGCCCAACATGGTTGAACACGCCGTCGAGCATCACGCGGATGCCCCGGCTACGGCATGCATCGATCAGCCTGTCGAACGCGGCGTCATCGCCGAGCCGAGAATCGATGCGATAGTAGTCGACCGTGTCGTACCCGTGGGTCTCGGACGCGAACACCGGCCCCAGCAGTAGGCCGTTCGCGCCCATGTCGATGAGATAGTCAAGCCACGGGATGATGGCGTCGAGTCGTGGCGTCAACGCCCGCTCGCCCTCGTTGGACGGGCGTATCGGGGCGCCGGTGAATCCCAGCGGATACACCTGCCACCAGATGGTCGTGTCGTTGACGCTCATGCCATAGCCGCTCATCGCATTCTCCTCATCCGGCACACCCGTTCCCGTTTCCCGTGACCGGGTGTGCCGCAGCGATCATCTGGCCGGGAAATCCGGGTATCCGTCCCCGTCGAGGTCGGGTCCGTCCGGGCCGCCGTAGTAGCCGTCGCCGGTGCCCATGAACTCGCGGGTGCTGACGCGGTTGACATTGCGGGCGGCATCCACCGCGTGCTGCAGTTCCTTGCGCACGGCGAAACCGTCGATGATGTTCTTCAGCACGATCTTGCCGCCGGTGGACTGGTCCATCGCGTCGATGAGAATCGTGCTCAAGCCGAAGATGCGCTGCAGCAGCGTGCGCGAGATCGTGATGTCGACGATGCGGAACAGCTTGACGGTGTCGAAGCTCTGATGCAGCAGACCGCTCTGCGTGGCCAGCTCGTCGGCCGTCAGAGTGTACGTGGTGAACGTGAACGGGGTGCGGCACCAGTTGCGCTTGCGCTGCGTCCAGATGATGTCGCCGTCTGCGATGTTCTTGGCCATGATCGGTCTCCTCCTGCTGTCGATGACGGTATGCTCCCATCGTAGCCCGTCATTCGGGACGCGATGTGTCCTCTGCCAGCGTACAGGGAACGGCGGATAGAGGGACGGACGGGGAGAACGCAGCATCAGGAGCCTGCTATAGGGCCGGATGCTCCCACTGGTCGGTGTCGGCGAGCGCCGGACCATGATTGTAGTCGACGAGCCGCCACCGCAACGTGCCGTCGGGCATGTCGGCTGCGACGAACCGCACCCAGTGCGCGTTGGCCATGCTGACCACGTCGGCGAAATCGGGGTGGATAGCCCCCAATCCCAGCACGGTCTGCACGGTCTGCGCGATCCATGAGCCATGCGAGAACACGTACAGATCCGTGTCGGCTCCGGCGCTGAACGACCATTCCTCCAATGCCGCGCGGCCTCGCTCGCCGACGGCGGCCTTCGTCTCGGCACCATGCCGCAGTTCGCCGCCGCGATATTCCGCCCATGCACGGTAGTCCTCAGGGCATTCGCGCTCCAGTTCGGCCAGCTCCTTGCCTTCCCATTCGCCGAAGTTGCGCTCCCGCACGCGGGCATCGGGGTGCACGACCAGTCCGAGCGGGTCGGCGAAGGCGTGCGCCGTGGCCATGGCACGACTCAGGTCGGATGCCACGACGAGCTGCCGGCGTTCCGGGTGCGATTCGACGTATAGGGAGCGCAGTGCCTGCGCGGTCTGCCTGACCTGCCATTCGCCGATCTCATCCAAGGGGATGTCAATCTGCCCCTGGAAGCAATGCCGGGCGTTGTATGAGGTGCGCCCATGCCGTATCAGCGTGATGGAGCGGACGTGCTCCGGCATCGCCTGCGGCGAGGAGACGTCACTCATCAGCTTCGCCGGCATCGTCACCGTCACTGCCGTTGTCGGCGGATTCGTCGCCCGTCGTCTCGGGGTGTTCGAGAGGCAGCTCGACGACGGGGCAGTCACGCCACAGCCGTTCGAGGCGATAGTACTCTCGCGCGTCCTGATGCATGATGTGGATGATGAAATCGCCGTAGTCCAGCAGCACCCACTGTCCTTCGTCGACGCCTTCGCGCGAGCGCGGGGACAGATGCCCGCACTTGAGGTACACGTCCTTCTCGACCTCTTCCGCGACGCCGATCACCTGGCGCTCGTTCATGGCGGTGGCGACCATCATGATGTCGGTGATGGCGAGCAGGTCGCTGACATCGAACGCCTCGATGTCGGCGGCTTTCATGCGGTCGGCCGCGACTGCGGCGACGCGCACGGCATCAATGGAACTCTGGACTGCTGTCACTGGATCAACGCTCCCAAGCGGGCTTCCAGCCCTCGACGATGTGTTGTGTGTTTTCGGAATAGACCATCGAATCGTCCGGCACGGCGTGGCGGACGACCGAACCGGCACCGGTGGTGACGCCGTCGCCGACCTCAACCGGCGCGACGAACAGGTTGCCGGCGCCGACGTGCACGTTCGAGCCGATGTGCGTGCGGTTCTTGTGCACGCCGTCATAGTTGGCGGTGATCGTGCCACCGCCGATGTTGGTGTGCTCGCCGAGTTCGGCGTCGCCCACATAACTCAGATGCGGCACCTTGGTGCCGTTGCCGATGTGCGCCTTCTTCATCTCGACGAACGCGCCGGCCTTGGTCTCCTCGCCCAGCTCGTTGCCCGGCCGCATGTAGGTCCACGGGCCGATGTTCGCGGCACGCCCGATATGCGAGCCCTGCACGCGGGAGCGTTCGACGACGGCCTCGGCGTCCACGGTCGCGTCGATCAACGTTGTGTATGGGCCCACGACCGCGTTCTGACCGATCACGGTGTGGCCTTTGAGGAACGATCCGGGCAGCACGGTCACGTCCTGCGCGAGTTCGACGTCGTCTTCGATCCACGTGGTGTCGGGGTCGAGGATCGTCACGCCGTTGAGCATCCAGTGCTCGCATACGCGACGGTTGTGCGCCTTCGACAGCGCGGCGAGCTGCAGGCGGTCGTTCACGCCTTCGACGCTCAGCGGGTCGGGCGCGGCGAACGCCCCGACCGTGCCGCGCGTCTTCGCGGTCTCCAGCGCGTCGGTGAGATAGAACTCGCCCTGCGCGTTGTGGTTGTCGAGGTTCGCGATGGCCTCGGCAAGCAGGTCGGCGTCGAACACGTACACGGACGTGTTCACCTCCTGCACCGCGAGTTCGCTCCGGTTGGCGTCCTTCTGCTCGACGATGCGCAGCACGTGGCCGTCACGGTCGCGGATGATGCGGCCGTATCCGGTCGGGTTGTCGAGGATCGTGGTCAGCACGGTGGCGCCGTCGCCGCTCTGCTCGTGGAACGCCACGAGCTTCTTCAACGTGACGGAGTCGAGCAGTGGCATGTCGGACGCGGCGATCAGCACCGAGCCATGCAGGTTGCGTTCCTGGGTCAGCTGCGCCATCGCGCACTGGACCGCGCGGCCGGTGCCGGGGATGTCGTCCTGGTTGACGATGTCGACGTTCGCATCGTAGGACCGTGCCGCCTCGGAGACGCGGTCGGCCTGATAGTGCACGACGACGGCCAGCGTCTCGGGCTCCAGATGTCCGACTGATGTCATGACGCGCTGGAGGAAGGTCTTACCCGCGAATTCGTGCAGGACCTTCGGCTTGGACGAACGCATGCGTGTTCCCTCACCTGCGGCGAGGATGATTGCGGCGGATAGTGCCATTTCTGTGCGACTCCAGTTCTCTGCCGACTGCAGGATTGCTGCCCGGCCGCGGATTGCCGCGGAACCGGGCGCGAAAGTTCCCCCACCTGGACTCGAACCAAGACAAAGGGTTCCAAAGACCCGTGTGCTGCCATTACACCATGGGGGAATGGCGGTGAACCCGCCAAGTTTTTATTATGCCATACCTCGCGACTTCGTCAAATCGAAGCTCATGCGAACAGGAAGCCCTGCCCGTGGTGCTCGGGGTACGTGTCGAAGAGCTCCGCGACGGAACCGTCCTCGAACACCGCGCGGATGGCGCTGGCGAGCAGAGGCGCGATCGACAGCACGGTCAGGCCGTCCCAGCGCTTCTCTTCGGGAATCGGCACCGTGTCGGTGAGCACGATCTCGCTGGCGCCGCAGTTCTTGAGACGGTCCACGGCCGGACCGGACAGCACGCCGTGCGTAGCGACCACGGTCACGGACTTGGCGCCCGCGTCACGCAGCACGTGGCAGGCTCCGGCGATGGTGCCGGCGGTGTCGATCAGGTCGTCGACGAGCACGCAGTCCTTGCCCTTGACATCGCCGACCACACGGTTGGCGACCGCCTTGTTCGGGCGCGTGATGTCACGCGTCTTGTGCACGAAGGCGAGCGGGCCGCCGCCGAGGCGTTGCGCCCACTGCTCGGCCACGCGGATGCGGCCGGCATCCGGGGAGACGACCGCGACATTGCCCAGCTCGTTGGAGAACCGATCGCGGATGTAGTCCACCAGCACCGGCATAGCGATCAGGTGGTCGACCGGGCCGTCGAAGAAGCCCTGGGACTGCGCGGCGTGCAGGTCGACGCTCATGATGCGGTCGGCACCGGCGGTCTTGAGCAGGTCGAAGATCAGACGGCAGGAGATGGGCTCGCGTCCGCGATGCTTCTTGTCCTGACGGGAGTAGCCCAGCAGCGGGCATACCGCGGTGATGGAACGCGCGGAGGCACGCTTCAACGCATCGATCATGATGAGCTGTTCCATTATCGACTTGTTGACCAGATCCGCGTGGGTCTGCAGCACGAACACGTCCGCGCCGCGCACCGATTCGGTGTAGCGCACGTACATCTCGCCGTTGGCGAAATCGTATGCGGTGGTCTCCAGTATGTCGATGCCAAGCTGTTCGGCGACGTCCGAGGCAAGCTTCGGATGCGTACGGCCGGTCACGAGGATGAGGTTTTTATCGGGCTTTCCTTCGAGGATTGCACTCACCATGTCTCCAAACGTTTGTGTTTCGCTGAAGTGGACAATGTCATAGTAACCGTGCACACCGACCGCATGTCACATGCAGGCCAGCCCCGGTTCATGTTCCGTTAGCGTTCCCGGCACGACTCGCCGGCGTGTCCCGGTCAGCCGGAACGCCTGCGGTACAGGCCGTGCTTGCCGATGTACTGCACGACACCGTCAGGGACGAGGTACCATACCGGCTCGCCGTGCGTCGCGCGCCGGCGCACATCGGTGGAGGATATGGCCAGCGCCGGGATCTCCAGCGTGTCCACCTTGCCGTCGGGCAGCCGCACCCCCTGTGGCGACGAGTAGCCGGGCCGTGTGACCGCTACGAAATGCGCCAGATCCCACATCTGTTCGGCGTCCTTCCACTCCATGATCTCCGCCACCGCGTCGGCACCGGTGATGAAGAACAGCTCGGCGTCGGGATGCTGCGAGCGCAGGTCGCGCAACGTATCGATGGTGTAGGTGACGCCCGGCCGGTCGATGTCGACGCGGGACACGGTGAATTTCGGGTTCGACGCGGTGGCGATCACCGTCATCAGATAACGGTCCTCGGCGTTGGTGACCTGCTTGTCGAGCTTGAAGACCGGCCGGCCGGTCGGCACGAAAATCACCTCGTCGAGGTCATACACCCAGGCCACCTCCGAGGCGGCGACCAAGTGGCCGTTGTGGATCGGGTCGAAGGTTCCGCCCATGATGCCGACGCGCGGGCGCATGTGCCAGTTGCCGCGCGTGGAGAACCGCTTGGCTCCGTCCGGTTTTTCAGATGACAGGTCCGACATGCGGCGCTCCGGCTCAACGAGATATTGGATTTCGGGCGAGGGGTCGGCTTCTGCGGCCAATGGGCTTGCCTCCTGCGGCGGCCTTCGCGTCGTCATGCCTCCGAGACCTCCGGCTGGCTGTCCGCCTCGTCCGTCTCGCGCTTGCCCTGGTCCGCGGTGGTGTTGGCCTCCTGCGGGTCGATCTTGCCCATGTCCTCGTCCCATTCGTCCTGCACGACGCGGCGGATCTCGGCGAACGTGGGCAGGGGGAAGCCGGGCTGGTACAACCTGCGCACTTCGGCGACGCGCTCGGTGATACGGATCAGCGTGTCGGTCATGCCGTCGATGTCGCCCTTGCGTTCCATGGCGCTGAAGCGGCGGATGTACTGCTCCATCATGCCCATCTGTTCGCGCACCGTCTTCAGCTTCGCCGCGTCCAGTTCCACGACTTCCGGGGAGTCGGTCTCCGGCCAGCCGATGAGCACGGCGTCGGCATATTCCAGCGATGCCCGCTGGCTGGCCGAGGCGATGCCATCCTCGATCTGCACCAGGAACACGTAGCGGACGATGCTGAGCCGTTCCGCGGCAATCTTCAGGCCCAATGTCTGGTCGTTGAGATCGATATCGTCCCGGATGGTGGAAATCACCGGTCGTTCCTCGCTCATGCTCGCACCTGCCCCGTTCCGTAGCCGATCCATTTCGTGGTGGTCATCTCTTTGAGTCCCATCGGGCCGCGGGCGTGCATCTTCTGCGTGGAGATGCCGAGCTCCGCGCCGAAGCCGAACACCCCTCCGTCGGTGAAACGGGTGGAGGCGTTGACCATGACGACGGCCGAGTCGATGCGCTTGGCGAACGTTTCTATCGCGGAGTAGTCCTCGGAGATGATCGACTCGGTGTGGCCGGTGGAATGCATGTTGATGCTGTCGATGGCCTCGTCGAGCGAATCGACGATCTTGACCCCCATGGTGAGCGCCAGATATTCGGTGTCCCAATCCTGGTCCGTGGCGTGCTTCATGGCGAGGCTTGGGATGCCGGCCGCCTCGATGATGGCGAACGCCCGCTCGTCGGCGTGCAGCTCGACACCCTTGTCGGCGAGCGCCTTCGCCGCGGCCGGCAGGAACCGTTCGGCCACGTCACGGTGGACCAGCAGCTTTTCGGCGGCGTTGCATACGCCGACGCGCTGCGTCTTCGCGTTGATGATGATGGGGATCGCCTTGTCGAGGTCGCCGCTGCGGTCGACATAGATATGGACGTTGCCGGCTCCGGTCTCGATGACCGGCACTTTGGAATTGCGTACGACGGCCTGGATGAGTCCGGCTCCGCCGCGCGGGATCAGCACGTCGATGTGGCCGCGTGCCTCCATCATCGCCGTGGCGCCCTCGCGTCCGTATTCATCGACGGTGTCGATCAGCGACGGGTCGAATCCGTTCGCGACGAGCACGTCGTGGATCACCGCCAGTGTCGCCGCGTTCGTGCGCTCTGCGTCGTGCCCTCCGCGCAGTATGGCGGCGTTGCCGGATTTGAGGCACAGGCTGGCCACATCCACGGTCACGTTCGGCCGGGCTTCGTAGATCATGCCGATAACGCCGATGGGCACGTGCACCTGATTGAGCCGCAGCCCGTTCTCCAGCGTGTATCCGCGCTCGATCTCGCCGACCGGATCGGGCAGCGAGGCCACGTGGCGAACGCCTTCGGCGCTGGCGGCGATGCGCGGCTCGTCGAACCGGAGACGGTCGAGCTTCCCGGCGTCCATGCCGCGAGCGGCTGCGGCCTGCATGTCCTGCCCGTTGGCGGCGGCAATGGTCGAGGCATCGGCGTCCAGCGCATCGGCGATCGCGTGCAGCAGGGCGTTTTTCACCTGGGTGTCGGCCTGCGCCAGATCAGATTGGGCGCGTGCGGCGGCGTCGGCTTTCGCGCAGACGCCGGAGAACACCTCGCCGTTCAATTCATCTTTCGTCATAAAGCCCAGAATAACGCAGATTGCGAGCTTTGCGGGGCATTCGTGTCATCATGTCAATATGGGGGCACGTGTCCTGCGGCCGCGACGCACGCCGGGGTCCATGCCAGTATGCGGTACCCGCCGCCGCCATGCCCACGCCTGACGGTAGACTTGAGCCGAACTTCATCCCATTCAGCAGCAACGCAAGGATTACCAGTGACCACGTTCCACAGCACGCGCAGCACCACCGACTCACTTACCTCCAAGCAGGCCATCCGCAAGGGCATCGCCGACGACGGCGGCCTGTTCGTGACCGATTCCCTGGGCGAGACGAAGGTGGACATCGCTTCCCTGACAGGCAAGCCGTATCAGCAGATCGCCGCCGAGGTGCTCGGTGCGCTGCTGCCGGACTTCACCGAGGCCGAGCTCGCGCAGTGCATCGCCGACGCTTACGGCGAGCAGTGGTCCGACAGGCGCATCACGCCCCTGAAGCCGCTCGGCGACGACTACATCCTCGAACTGTTCAACGGCCCGACCTCCGCGTTCAAGGACGTTGCGCTGCAGATCCTCCCCCGTTTCATGGCGCACACGACGCCGGCGGACGGCGACACCGACGAGAAGATCATGATCCTGACCGCCACATCCGGCGACACCGGCAAGGCCGCGCTGGCCGGATTCGCAGACGCGCCCGGCACCGCGATCACCGTCTTCTACCCGCAGGGCAAGGTGAGCCAGGTTCAGGAGCTGCAGATGAGCACGCAGGCCGGCGCGAACGTGAACGTGTGCGCGGTCGAGGGCAACTTCGACGACGCGCAGTCCGCCGTCAAGCGCATCTTCGGCGACAAGGAGCTCGCCGCGAAGCTCGCCGCCGACTCGCACGTCGTGCTCTCCTCTGCGAACTCCATCAACGTGGGCCGTCTCGTACCGCAGGTCGTCTACTACTTCTCCGCTTACGCGCAGCTGCTGGAGAACCAAGTCATCAACGTGGGCGACGAGGTCGAGTTCGTCGTTCCGACCGGCAACTTCGGCGACATCCTCGCCGGCTACTACGCGAAGATGCTCGGTCTGCCGGTCAAGCACCTCGTGGTCGCCTCCGACAAGAACAACGTGCTGTTCGACTTCCTGACCACCGGCACGTACAACCGTCAGCGTCCGTTCTTCCAGACGATCAGCCCGTCGATGGACATCCTCATCTCCTCGAACCTGGAGCGCATGCTGTACTACATGTCCGAGGGCGACACCCGTCTGATCTCCATGCTGATGAATGACCTCAGCCAGTGGGGCACGTACGAGGTTCCGGAGCCGCTGCTCGCGAAGATCCGCCATCTGTTCGGCTGCGGCTGGGCCGACGAGGACCAGGTGCGTGAGATGATCGCCGACTGCTGGAAGAAGAACCGCTACGTGATCGACCCGCACACGGCGTGCGCGTACTTCGTGGCTCAGCAAATGCCGCGCGACCCGTTGACCCCGCGCGTGATCCTGTCGACTGCGAGCCCCTACAAGTTCCCGCGCGTGGTCAACGAGGCACTGGGCCTGGATGCCGACGGCACCGATTTCGAATGCATGGATGTGCTGTCTCGCGAGACCGGCACCACCGCTCCGGCCGCCCTGCATGGACTTGAGACCGCCGATGTACGTTTCAAGGACGTCGTGCCCATCGACGGCATGGAGGATTACGTCGAAAAGGCCGCCCAAGCGCTGTAACAGCTCAGCCCGCCAGCAGGGGCATAAAGGGGCTTACAGCTCTTTGGCGCGGTAGAAGCGGATGGCCAGAGCGGCGGAGATGCAGTAGACGCCCACGCACAGCACGACGGCAATCAGAGCGGCACGCCACCATACGCTCATGAAATCCGCGACGCCTTGCAGCAAGCCCTGCCAATCAAACGGCAATCTGGACAGCAACGCGACGAGTGCATACAGCCCGACTATGACCACAACGAATATCCGCATCATCGCCCGGAACGTGAACCGGTACGAAAACGCCATCAGAATCGATCCGACGATCAGGGAGAACGCGACGATGACGGCGCTCGGTATCATGGCACCGGCCCAGCCGGAATCCATCATGTCGCCGAAGGCGAAGAAGACGCTGCATGCCATCACGTCCACGGTCCACATCGCGCAGGTCACCAGCAGAAACAGGAACCGTCCGGCCACCTGCGACGTACGGGCGATGGGAATCATCCCGTTCATGGCCCGATGACCGCCGCTCTCCTCCGCAACATTCACGCTCAAGGCGGACATCCACGACATCACCGCAGCCATGCCGCATACGCCGCCGTAGACGCTGACGGCGACCTGTCCGGGTGCGCCGGTCACGGTCAGCACCAGCGCGGCCACGCAGGACAGCACGGGAAACAGCAACATGAACAGCATGTTGGACAACCCGAACAAATCCACTCGCACGCAATCGAACCTGCACTGCCTCACTACGGAACTCCAGCGCATCTCACCACTCCTTTGCCTTGTACACGCGCACGGCGATCGCATACGAGACCGCATACGCCGCGGCGGAGACCGCGACCAGCATCGCGGACAGCCAGAAACGATGCGAGACGACGGCGTCCACCACGCCCATCACCTTGGCGATCATCGATACGGGGAGGACTGACGGGATGAACGCCCCGATCAACGTGACGACATAGAACACCCACACCGTGATCTGCAGTCCGATGATCTTGTCCCACAAACAGGAAACGGGCATGATCACCGCAATAATCAGCACGATGGCCAGACCGCCCACGCCGGCCACCCACAGATTGCCCGTGAATGACCAATCACGGCGGACAAGCGGCTGCACCCCATCGATCAATGCAATCACCACGGCCCCGTACACGGCCAGAGCCAGTCCCATCAAGTACCGCGAGGCCATCTGGTTCCGCCGCGATGCGGGCGCCAACCCGCGCAGCCGGTACCCGCTCTGCATGTCGATGAGCGGCACGGTCAGCACCATCATGGCGGGCGAGAACACCGCCATGACGACGCCCAACCGGAAACCGAAGCCGTCGACGAACGCCCCGCCGTTGAACATGATCGAAAACACCGGTGCGAGCAGCACCGAGGCGAATGATTGCATGGCGCCGTCGCCCAGCAGATACGCCAGGTCCAGATGCAATGCGGTCGCCAGCCCACGATTTCCCCGCCGTGCCTGCACGGCACGGGATGGCACGGTCTCAGTCAACGTTCCCATGGCCGACCTCCTTGAGTGCAGACGCGGCCTCGGGCGAAGACGCGACGGAATCACGGGCGTTGGTCAGGCGGATGATATCGTCGATGGAGGCCGGCTCGACGACGATATCGGCAACGGCTGCGCTGACGGTGCCGAGGCTGTCGGAGCGCACCAGCGCATCGAAACCGGTCTGGTATGTGTGCGAGCCAAGCACCACGCCGGCAGGCAGCTGGGCCAACTCGCCCGGCCCGCCCTTGACTATACGGAACGATTCCTCGAATTCGTCCTTCGGCCCGGTGTAGTAGAGCCTTCCACCAGTGATGTAGGTGATGAAGTCGGCCGCACGTTCGAGGTCGACGGTGATATGGGTGCTGAACAGCACCGAATGCTCGCCGTCCTCGATGTAGGCGTGCAGCATGTCCATGAGTTCGTCGCGGGCGAGCACGTCGAGTCCGCTGGTCGGCTCGTCGAGGATGAGCAGTTTGGCGTCATGGCTCAACGCGATGGCGAGCATCAGCTTCATCTGCATGCCCCTCGAAAGGTCCTTGATCTTCTTCTTGCCGTTCTGAGCTCCCCCGAGACCGAAATCGTCCAGGTACCGCCGATACCGATCCCCGTTCCATGCCGGGTAGAGCGGGGCGACGATGCGCTCGACCTTCGAGACCTTCCACTGTTCGTACAGGTAGCTGGAGTCGAACACGACGCCCAGCCGTTCCTTGACGGCCTCCTCGTCAATGATGTTGTCGAGGCCGAGCACCTGGATGCTGCCGTGGTCCCGTCGGATCATGTTGAGGATCAGCTTGATCAGCGTGGATTTTCCGGCGCCGTTCGGGCCGATCAGCCCCATGATGTAGCCCTTGGGCAGGTCGAAGGTCACGTCGTCCAGCACGAAGCCGGAGTCGTAGTGCTTGGTGACGCCGGTGACCGCAAGGGCCATCGTGTCGGGTTCGGATATGGTGGTCATGGCTATGGTCCTTTTTTGGGAAACTCTCTCGTCCCGTGGCCTCGCGTATCACAGCGACGCCACGGTGTTCGCAGGTTGCCGGCCAATGCCGGCACTCACTGCTTGCGGTACTCGTCTTCGAGCATGCGGCCCAGTTCACTCAGCGCGATGTCGGCGGCTTTGGCCGCGCGTATCGCCTCGGCCAGGTTTTCGCGGACCTGGGTTTCGAGCTGACGTCGCATCAGCTCGTTGCCCTTGTCCATCACGAAGGTGCCTTTGCCCTGGAGGTTCTGCACCACGCCCTCATCGGCCAGTTCGTTGTACGCCCTGGTGACGGTGAGCACGGAGACGCGCAGTTCCTTGGCGAGTTTGCGCAGCGAGGGCAAGGCCTCCCCTGCCTCAAGCTCGCCGCTCATCACGGCGCTGCGAATCTGGTTCTTGATTTGCTCGTAGATGGGTTCTCCGGACACGGATGAGATGATCAGTTTCATCTATGCCCCTTTCCATGTGTCTCCAGTATCACAGCCGGATTACTGTTCTACTGTTACATATAACAGTAGAACACTTATGGACAACTGTCAAGGTCGAGAGCATAACAGTTGCGCGTCGGTTCACAGACTGCGCGGAGCCTCGCTGAAATCAAACAGCACGCCGTCGGCGAGACCGCAGATATCCGGCCAGTCCCCGTCAGAAGAATCATCATGGATCGCCCATACCCGCATGCCGACGGACTTGGCGGACCGCATCGCCACCAGCAGATCCTCGAACACCGTGCACTGCTCCGGCACCACGCCCAGACGGCCGGCGGCCAGAAGGAACACGTCGGGACGGTCCTTGCCGACATCGTTCGCATCGTCGACGCTGACAATCTGGTCGAAATAGTCGAAAATGCCGACGTGCTTCATCGCCGGCTCGCGCAACGCCGGCGGCAGGGACGTGGCGACGGCCAGCTTCGCACCCGACCGCCTGAGATACGACAGGTATTCGACCGCATGCGGCTTGGCCTCCACCACCGTCGAATAGGCGACGCGCGCCATGTCATCCCACTCCTGCATCAGCGCCTCGGGCGTGTCAGGCAGGCCAAATCGGGCGATCGTGTATTCGGCGATCTGCCGGAACTGCATCGCCGCCACCTTGCCCATGTAGTCGGCAGGGACCTCGATGCCCCGTTTGGCGAGGAAATCGATGTCGACCTGATCCCATACGCCCATGGAATCCAGCAACGTTCCGTCAAGATCGAAGATTGCCGCCTTGCCGTGGTTGTCGTCCATGATGTTCCTTCCGCTATTGCCGGTTATCCGGTCCGTATGTGCGCGCTGGCCGTCCCGGCTATGTCAGCGACGATGATGCCAACAGCTCGCGCGCGTGGTCGAGCGACGCCTCGGATTCGCTGCCGGACAGCATCCGGGCGATCTCATGGGCGCGCGCGTCGCCGCATACCTCGGCGACCGTGGTCGTCACCGCGGACTGCCCGCCGTCCGAGGCGCCCTTGGTCACGACGAACTGCGCGTCCGCCCATGAGGCCACCTGAGCCAGGTGCGTGACAACGATGACCTGCGAGGTCCGCGCGAGACGGGCGAGACGCCGCCCCAGCTCCACTGCGGCCTTGCCGCCGACACCGGCGTCGACCTCGTCGAAGATGAACGTCATCGGCCCGCCCTCGCCCGCGGGAGCCGCACTCGAACGCCGATCCGCGGCGGCGAGCTCCAATGCGAGCATCAGGCGGCTCAGCTCACCGCCGGAAGCGCTTTTGCCCATCGGCAGCTGCGGGGATCCAGGGAACGGCGTGAACAGGAATTCGATGTCATCGCGGCCGTTCGCGTCCAGCGGCCATGTCGAGGCCTCGCCGGCGGAATCGGATACGAGTACCGCCTCTTCCCCGCGATCCGTGACGCGGATATCGAGCCGCGCCCCGGCCATGGCCAGCGACGACAGCTCGTCGGTGACGGTGGCGGCCAGCGACTGCGCCGCGGCCCGTCGCGCCTCGCTCAGCGCCCCGGCATCCTGCAGGGCCCGGTCGAATGCGGCTTCGCGCTCGTCCTGCAGCTGGGCGACCTTCTCAGGAGACGCGTCCAGATCCTCGACCTCGAACGTCGCCTTGTCGCGCCATGCAATCACGTCCTGCAGCGTCGGCCCCCAGCGCCGGGTCAGCTCGCCCAGCTCGTGGATGCGCGCGTTGATGGCATCCAGATCCTCGACGCTCTCCTCGCCGTCAAGCTCACGCGACAGCGAGAACACGATATCCGACAGATCCGCGTTCAGGGATTCCAGACGGTCAGCCAATTCGCCGAAATCACCGTCGACACGGATGTCGCGCAATGAGGAGATCGCCTGATTCAGCAGATCAGACGCGCTCGATGAATCGGCGTCGACATCCACCTGGGAGGCGTCAAGCGCCGCAAGCGCCCGGCTGACACCCTGCGCGATATCGGCGGCGTTCTCGATGCGGGCGCGACGGCCTTTGAGCTCCTCGTCCTCGCCGGGCTGGGGGTCGGCGCGGTTGATGCGCTGGATGGATTCGCGCAGATAGTCCGCACGCTGTCTGGCGGACGACTCCTGATGGCGCAGCCGTTCCAGACGGTCATCAAGATCGCGCAGAGCATCCCATGAATGACGGTACCGCGCCAGCAGATCATCATCGCCGGCGACCATGTCAAGGAACTCCCGCTGCCTGGATGCGGCGGCGATGCGCAACTGGTCGGCCTGCCCGTGAATCGTCACCAACTGCGACGCCAGTGATTCCAAGACCGAGCGGGGGGCGCTCTTGCCGTTCAGCACGGCACGGGACCGGCCCGACACCGGCACCGTGCGCGACAAGTACAACTCCCCGTCCTCCAGCACGGCACCGGCATCGCGGGCCTCCTGCGCCACGCCGCCGCGGTCATCCACGGCGAACACGCCTTGCGCCCATGCCTCCGAAGCGCCCGGGGACACGCGCCCGCTGCTGGCCGGTCCGCCGGAAATCAGCCGGATGGCGCTCAACAGCATGGACTTGCCCGCTCCGGTCTCGCCGGTGATCGCGGTCATTCCCCCGGCCGGCGTGAGCAGGGCACGATGAATCGGGCCGAGGTCATGAATTTCCAGTTCCTCAAGCATGGTCGGCCCCCTGCTCGCCGGAAGAAGGCACCGCGGCCGTGTCCGCTGCACCCCTTGCACGCGTGCGCTGCGCCGAGGAACCACCGTTCCTCGCGTGCTCGCGCCATCCGACCACCGGCAGATCGAATTTGGTGACCAGACGGTTCGTGAACGGCACACCGGACAGCCGGGCCAGCCGCAACGTGCTCTTCGACTCGCGCACCTCGACGCGGGTCCCCTTCGGCAGGGCGCACTGCCGTCGTCCGTCGCAACAGATCCAGCCTTCGGACGACGAATCGTCGAGGATGTCCAGAGTGAACGTCGAGCCGGCGCCGATGATCAGCGGGCGGGCGAACAGAGCATGCGCCGCCAGCGGCACCAGCTGCAGCGCCTTGACGTTCGGCCACATGATCGGCCCTCCCGCGGAGAACGCGTATGCGGTGGATCCGGTCGGCGTCGACACGATGACGCCGTCACAGCCGAACGAACTCATCTCCACATCGTCCACCCGGACCGACAGCTCGACCATCTTGCCACGGTCGGCGCGCTCCAAGGTGATGTCGTTCAGCGCCCAGTCCTGCAGCGGCTCATGCGCACCCGGCAGCCACACATCTACATGGGCGATCATGCGCTCGTCAATCGAATAGTCATGGTCGGCGACGCGCCGGATCGCCTCGCTCATCTGGAAACTCTCGAATTCGGCCAGAAAACCGACATGACCCATGTTCACGCCGAGAATCGGCACCTGCGTGCAATGCACCAGTTCAGCGGCCCGCAGTATCGTGCCGTCGCCGCCAAGCACCACGACGATCTCGGTGTCCTCGTCGACCTTGTGGGTCACGCCGCCGAACTGCGGCGCCTCGACGTTGTCGATGATCGACACCTCGAACCCGACGTTGCGCAGCCGGTCGACCGCCTCAGACACCACCGTGCCGCTTTCACGCAGACGCGAATGCGTCACCACCACTGCATGCCGAGCGCAGACCATCGCACACCTCATCATCATCCGAAACGACCACGTACTGTCATCCACAATATCCCATAAGGCGCCACGAACCGTTTATCCGCCGAAAACGAAACGCAAGCGCCGCCGGCGGCGCGTCCATGAAGACCGATCCGGGGCCGGGCGGGCCCGCGCCCGCGATGCGGACGACGGCGGCATCAGCGCCAAAGAATACTAAAATGGCGAGTGCAACCAGTCTGTTGCCGCGCTTGACGCGCGCCGACGCATACGAAGGAGCGGGGACCATGTCAAATCTCGTTTTTGACGAGTCCTCAGCGAACCGCGAGGCATCGCACGGCTACGCGTGGTGGTTCTCCGGCGACACGTTCGAGAAGGCCGCCGCCGAGGAGCGCACCCGCAGGAAACGCAGCTTCATTCACCATCTCACCTCGCATCCCGGCCGTCTGACCATCATCTACTTCCTGCTGCTGGTGGCTCTGTCCACCAGTCTGTTGCTGCTGCCGGTCTCCTCACACGAAGAGGAGCCGACCAGCTTCTCCACCGCGTTCTTCACCGCCGTGTCCGCACTGTCGACATGCGGCATCTCCATCGTGAACGCGACCACGCACTGGACCGCGTTCGGCCAGGTGGTGCTGCTGGTGTCGGTGCAGATGGGCGGCTTGGGCGTCATGACGTTCGCATCGCTGATCGCCCTGGCCGCCAACCATCACATGAAAGCCACGCAGAGGCTGCTCACCGCCAACGAGCTCGGCAACACGAAACTCAACGAGATCCGCGGCGTGCTCACCGTGGTCATCACCACCACGTTCATCATCGAGTCCGTCACGTTCCTCGCCCTGTTCCCCGGCCTGTACGGCATCAACAGGGGCAATGTCCGCCATACCGCCCGGGAGGCGCTGTTCTTCGCGGTCATGTCGTACAACAACGCCGGCTTCACGCCGGACGGCGCCGGCCTGCACGTCAACAACTGGGCGGTCGGCATGCCGATCATGGCCAGCGCGTTCTGCGGCACGCTGGGATTTCCCGTGCTGCTCAACCTCATGCGCTGCGCCCGCCACCGCACTCCCCCACGCCGTTGGAGCCTGCACACCAAGATCACCTTGGTGACGACGTTCTCGCTGGTGCTGCTGTCGCTGGCGTGGTTCCTGCTGGTGGAATGGGACAACCCGTTCCTGTTCAAGGGCGCCGACGTGGAGACGCGGCTGCGTTACGGGGTCGTCGCGGCGGTAATGCCGCGCAGCTCCGGCTTCGACCTGAGCTGGGTGCCGCAGGTGAGCGAGCCGACGAAGGTGTTCATGAGCGTCATCATGTTCATCGGCGGCGGCAGCACCTCCACGGCCGGCGGCATCCGCGTCACGACGTTCGCGGTCATCCTACTGATCTGCCGTGCCGCGTTCACCGGACACACCGACATCAACGCCTTCCGGCGCCGGATTCCGACGCGCGTGGCGATGACCGCGGTGAGCATCACCGCCGCCTGCCTGTTCCTAGTGCTGAGCGCTTCGCTGGCGTTGATGCTCGCCTCGGGCTGCTCGCTCACCGATGCCCTGTTCGACGCCTGTTCGTCGTTCGGGCTCGGCGGCTATTCGGTCGGCGTGGCGCGCGAGGACAATCCGGCGGCGTTGTTCATCCTCGCCACGGCGATGGTGGTGGGTCGTCTCGGTCCGATGACGATCGCATACGCGATCAACAGGCCCCGCGCCTTGGAATCGATACGATACCCCAACGAGCCCATCGTGGTCGGCTGAGGGCGCCACCGATACCGTCTGCATCCGACGGATGCCGCCGACTCCGCCTTTGTCGGACGGCCAGGGATGGCCATATCATGACGTAGAAGCGGTACCGTTCATCGCCGCCCGGAGAATCGGCGGCGTCCATGACGGCGGCACCGGCGCATCGCCGCGCACGGCGGCGGAAAGGATGATGGCATGGCACGCAACAACAGGAGCATTCTGGTCGTCGGACTGGGACGATTCGGCAGTTCGGTGGCGACCACGTTGGATTCCATGGGGCAGGACGTGCTCGCCGTCGACAAGGATCCCGAACTGGTCAACAGGTGGTCCGCGCAGGTTCCCACCGTTCAGGCCGACATGACCGACGTGCTCGCCGTCGAGCAGCTCAACGCGTCCGATTTCGACACCGCCGTCGTCGCCATTGGAGACAGCGTCGAGGCGTCGGTGATCACCGCCGGAAACCTGCTGGACGCCGGCATCAGCGACATCTGGGCGAAATCGGTGTCGAAGGAGCACGCGCGCATCCTGCAGCGCATCGGAGCGCGTCACATCATCAACGCCGAAACGGATGCAGGCAAGCGCGTCGGGCATCTGGTGTCCGGAAACTATCTGGATTACATCGAGATCGAGGGCTCGCACACCGTCGTCAAGATCCACACGCCTTCGCACGTGGTCGGCTATTCCATCGCGGACGCGAAGGTCAACGAACGCTACGGCGTCACCGTCGTCGGCATCAAGGCGCCCGGCAGCGAGTTCCAGTACGGTTCCAAGGAACTGGTCATGCACCGCAACGACGAACTCGTCATCATGGGCAAGCAGGACAACATCGACAAGTTCATTCGCGGCTGACCGACGCCAGGCACCCCTCCATACCCCCGTATGACCACATACTGAACGCAGGCACGTGCTGCAGCGGCATCCAATTGGTACAGTCAAAAAGATGTTGCGGCACAGTCGTCGCAACGTAACGACATGGCGGCGGCGAGGGTGGCGCAATGGGCAATATCACGATGGTTGACGGGCATGTGCCCGACGGCTCGTATCAAAACGTGACGACGAATGGAAGCTGCTCCTGCGATGCCGGCATGCGATTCGACGGTTTGCGTGCCCGCGGCTCGTTCGATGCGATGAGGCTCGACGGCGGGAACGTGCATTGCGAGGGGCGTCTGACCTGCCGCGGCGACATGCATGTCAACAGAATCAGCGGGCATGGCGAACTGCATGTCGGAGGCGACCTGCGTTGCTCCGCTCTGGATTTCACCGGCAAGATCATCGTGCAGGGCGATGTCATGTGCTCTGGCGGCATGACCGTTCGCGGACTGCTGCGCAACCGTTCATGCATCGTCACGAGATACCTGGATATGCAGGGCACGTTGGACGCGGACGAGCTGCGCACCGAACGGCTGCGGATGACTCCCCTGTCAAGCGCCATGTTCGGGCGCAGCGGCATGACGGAATTCACCCGGACGAGCAACGCCGAACGAATCATCGGCGGCGATTTGCGTGTCAGCAGGCTCATCTGCACCCTGATGCAGGGCGTCTTCATACGGTTGACTGACGAATCGCATGTGGAACGCGCCTCGTGCATCACGAAGCTCGCCATGGACAGCACGTCCAGCGTATTGCTGGTATCCGGTGCCGCCAAGCGTGTGTATCTGCGCAATACGTGACACGGACGACGAATCCGCGCGCGATGCGGCGTTTTTCAGTCGGCCTTTGCGGCGATGTCATCCATGCGGGCGAACAGCAGGAACTCCGTGTTCCCGTGGGTGCCCTCGATCGGTGACGGGGCGGTTCCCGCAACCGTCAACCCATGCTGGTTCGCGCAATCGACGACCGTCTCCAGCGCCTGATCGCGCAGATGCCGATCCTCCACGATACCGCCCTTGCCGAGATTGCCCTTGCCCACTTCGAACTGCGGTTTGACGAGCAGCACCACTGAGGCTCCGGGCGCGGCGATGCGCGCAATGACCGGGATGACGTATGTCAGGGAGATGAAGGACACGTCCGACACGATCATGTCCGGCCGATACGGCAGATTCGCGGCGGTCACGTCGCGGATGTTGACACCGCTCATCTCGATGATGCGCGGGTCGCGCGCGATACGACTATCGAGCTGACCATGCCCCACATCCAGGGCGATGACCTGAGCGGCTCCCCTGCGCAGCAGCACGTCGCAGAAGCCGCCGGTCGAGGCACCGATGTCCAGGCAGCGCAGGCCGCGCGGCGAAGGCAGGCCTCGACCGGAGAACTCGTCGAAGGCGCCGATCAGCTTGTACGCGCCGCGAGACACGTAGTCGTCGCCCTTGTCGACGGTGATCGAGGACGCGGTGGCCACGTTCGCGGCCGGTTTGGTGACGGCGACACCGTCGACCAGCACATGGCCGTCACGGATCAGCCGCTGTGCCTTGGAGCGGCTCGGCACCAATCCCAGACCGACGATGAGCGCATCAAGACGTTCCATTCCTGCACCTTTCACATCCGGTGGTTTCCCTGCCAGCGGCCTTGTCTTTCAGTGGTTCTCGTCGAGCTCGCGCTGCAGCTGGCCGAGCACGTCGCGGAATACCTCGATGCGCTGGTCGTCGTCTTTGCCGTCAAGGTCGGCGAGCTGTGGGTAACGTTCGGTGATATCGTCCGGCATGGCCGCTCCTTATGCCCAGTGTTTCATGTGCCTCTGCACGTCACGGAAAACGCCGCCGGCCTTGCGGCGGGCGGCGATGATCACAGTGAGAATTCCGGCAATGAGACCGAACCGATGTCCCCACCGTTGTCGGCGTACGTCCATGCAGCGGCGCAGGCCGCGCGCAGGGCGTTGATGTCGGTCGCGTCGCTCACCGTCAGTGAGTCGTCTTCCAGCCGGGCGGTCGCGTCGGCGCACGTCCAGACGTTGCCGTCGCTCGCATCGGTGGATGGCTGGGCCTCCTGCAGTCCGCGCAGGTCGCGGACGATATAGGACGGGCGCAGATGCGCCGGCGCCGTCATCAGCTCATGCGGGTTGGTGACGCCGGTCAGCACCGCGAGGGAATCGTATCCGCCGCGGTTGCCGGCCTCGATGTCCGTATCGAGACGGTCGCCTATCGCCAGGCACGATTCACGACTGACCGGCTCCGTCTCGTTTCCCGCGGCCAGCAGTCGGGCCTCGTCGTACATGGCAGACTCGGGCTTGCCCGCGGATGCGATCGGCTCGGCGCCGGTCGCGTTGATGACCGCCTGGATCATGGAACCGCATCCCGGCGCGATGCCGAGCTCGCGGGGAATGGTCAGGTCGCGGTTGGTGACGAGATACAGCGCGCCCCGCTCCACCGCGTACGAGACCTCCGCCATCTGCTGCCACGTCATGTCCGGATACCATCCCTGGATGACCGCCTCCGGGGTGTCCTCGGCATGGTCTACCACGGTGAGTCCCTGACCGGCCACTTCCTCGCGCAGATGCTCGGCACCCAGCACGAGGATGCGCGCTCCGGCCGGAACGTGCCGGGCCACCATGCGGGCGGCCACCACGGACGAGGTGATGACCTGCCGCGGTTCGACGTCAAGGCCGAAGCCTCGAAGCTGCTCGGCGACGACGCGCTGGAAACGGGAGGAGTTGTTGGTGGTGTATTCCACCTGCATTCCCGCACGCTGCGCCGCCCTGATGGAATCGGCGGCGTGTTCCACCGGGTTCTTGCCCCGGTAGACGACGCCGTCCAGATCGAGCAGCGCCAGCCGGTACGTCTGAGATATGGGACGGTCGGTGGATTTGAGCATGGCGTTCATGCGCGTCACTCGTCCTGCGCTTCCGCAGCCGGTTCGGCGGCATCCAAAGCTTCCGCTTCGTCCGTCTGTGCATCGTCGGCTTCGGCGGGTTCCGCGTCCTCGGCTTCATCAGCGGCTTCGCCGGTGTCATCGGCGTTCTGGTCGGCGGGGTCGGTGAAGGATTCGGCGCCTTCTTCGGTCTCCTTGGCCGTCAGCTCCTCCTCGTCGGCCAGCGGGCCGTCAAGGGACGCCTCGTCTTCGGCATCGGGGTTCTGGCCGGCTTCGGCATCGGCTGAGTCATCGGAGTCATCCGATTCGGCATCGTCCGACTCGTCGCCGTATCCGTCTTCGGAGCCGCCGTACATGTCGTCGTAGTCGTCGGGCGCGAACTGGGCGTCGTCCTCGCTGATGCCGAGCATGTCGAGCTCGTCATCGGTGAAGTGCTCCATGTCGTGATCGATAATCACGTCGTCCACGGTCTCGTCCTCATCGGCTTCGGCGTACTGGGTTTCGAGACGGTCGAGCAGGTCGTCCAATGCGGCGGCCTCCTCGGTACGGCCGCACTCGTCGAGGAAGTACTGCTCGGCCTGCACGGCACGCATGCGGTATTCGCCCGGCAGCCCTTTGGAACGTCCGAGCGTGTGGACGATCTCGATGGCCTTGTCCCACATCTTGAGGTCGGCGAGGGCACCGGCATAGACCAGGAACATCTCGGCCTTCGCCTCGCCATGCAACGCCTTGGCATCGTCGGAGCGCACCACTTCGATGGCCTTCTTGGGATCGCCGTTGCCGCGTTCGCAGTCGGCGATGAACGGCAGGTAGTCGAGGAAGCCGTTCATGCGGTACGCGGTGCGGAACTCACGCAGGGCGAGCTTGTAATCGCCCTGACGGTACGCGATGAAGGCAAGCGTCTCACGGGAGAAATCGATGCGCGACGCCTGATGAGCAGCCCACTTGGCGTGGGCGAGGGCCAGTTCGGGATCCTTCTCCTCCAGCGCATAGGCGGCGAGGATGTGCAGGCCGATGTTCTCGGCGTGCTCCTTGGACAGGCCGCGCAGGCGTTCACGCTCTTCCTTGGACAGCATGGACCATTCCATGCCCTTGGGCATCTTCGGCTCGTTCGGACGACGATCCGTATAGGGGTTCTGCGAAGGGTAGCTTACCGTGCCGTCGGAATTGCGACGGGGACCGTTCATATAGTCCTGACGCTTCTGCTCCCGATATTCGCGCTTCTCCTCGGCGGAGAACTCGCGACGCTCGCCGTCGCGGCGGTCATCGCGCTGATAGCGCGGACGATCGCCATCACGATGGAAGTCGCGGCGGTCATCGCGACGGTAACGCGGGTTGTCGCCGCCGCGGCGGTCATCGCGACGGAAACCACCACGATCACCATCCTTGCGGAAACCACCCTTGTGGAAGTCACGGCGCTCCCCATCCTTGTGGAAACCGCCATCCCGGCGGAACCCGCCCTGATCACCGTCACGACGCGGACCGCGATGGAAATCACGACGATCACCATCGCGACGGTCGTCACGACGGAAACCGCCGCGCTCACCATCACGACGGAACGGACGGTCACCATCACGACGGTCATCGCGACGGAAACCACCACGATCACCATCCTTGCGGAAACCACCCTTGTGGAAGTCACGGCGCTCCCCATCCTTATGGAAACCGCCCTTGCCGCGGTACCCGCTATGCTCGCTGTCGCGCCGGAATCCGCCGCGGTCGCCGTCCTTGCGGTAACCGCCCGACTTGCGGTAACCGCCGGAACGTCCGGAGCCGTAACCGCGGTTGCCGTATGATTTGCCGCCGGAGCGGCCCTGTTCTTCTGCCATACGTGTATGCCTTTCTTAATGCAAAGTCTGTTGTTGCGATGCGATGCCACGATGAGCGGGATGGTCTCCATGCCGGCGCAACCACCCCAGCCGGCCCTGGCCGGCAGCTCCCCGCCAGTGGGAGCAGGAATGAATCAGTGCTTCTCGACGACGCCGAGCGCCTTCTTGCCGCGGCGGATGAGCGCGAAACGACCGTGCAGGAAATCGTCCTGGCCCAATGTCTGCTCTTCGTCGGTCACACGGTTGTTGTTCAGATACACGCCACCGGACTTGATGGTCTTGCGGGCCTCGGAAATAGACTTGAACAGGCCTGCCTTCACCCCGGCCTCGGTGATGCGGTCGTCGATGCCGACGGACGCGAACGTCTTGGCACCGGACTCGTCCTCTATCTTGAGTCCGTCGATGGCGGCTTCAAGCGTGTCCTCGTCGATGGAGGCAAGGTCGCCGCCGCGCCCGAACAGGGCTGCGGACGCGTCGATCGCCGCCTGCGTCGCGGCCTCGCCATGCACGAAGCTGGTCACTTCCCATGCGAGGGTGCGCTGGGCTTCGCGTGCGCCGGGATTGGTGCGCGATTCTTCGGCGAGTCGTTCGATCTCGGCCTTTGGCAGGAACGTGAATGCCTTGAGCAGGCCTTCCATCTCGACGTCGGGGCGGTTGAACCAGAACTGGTAGAACCGGTACGGGCTGAGCATGGTGGCATCGAGCCACACCGCGTTGCCTTCGGATTTGCCGAATTTCTTTCCGGTGGCGTCGGTGATGATCGGGCTGGTGAACACGTTCACCGTGGCGCCGCGCACCTTGCGAATCAGGTCCATGCCGGAGGTCAGGTTGCCCCACTGGTCGGATCCGCCGATTTCCAGCGTGCAGCCGTACTCGTCGAACAGGTGAAGGAAGTCGTTGCCCTGCAGCACCTGGTAGCTGAATTCCGTGAAGGAGATGCCCTCCTCGGAGTTCAGACGACGCGCGACCGTGTCCTTGGCCAGCATGGTGCCGAGTCGGAAGTTCTTACCGACGTCGCGCAGGAAGTCGATGACGGACATCTGCGCGGTCCAGTCGTAATTGGAGACGAAACGCACCGGATTGTCGCCGTAGGTTTCCAGAATGCCGCCGATCTGCCGCTTGAGCCGTTCGGCCCAGCCGGCGACGACGTCCTTCGGGTTGAGGGTGCGCTCGCCCGACTGGCGGGGGTCGCCAATCAGACCGGTCGCGCCGCCGACCAAGGCGATCGGATGATGCCCGGCGGCCTGAAGGTGACGCATGTTGATCAGCTGCACGAGATTGCCGATATGCAGCGACGCCGCGGTCGGGTCGAAGCCGCAATAATAGGTGACCGGCTCCCCGTTCAACGCTTCGGCGAGTTGTTTCCTGTCGGTGGACTGGGAAATCAACCCGCGCCATTCCAGTTCTTCAAGGACGGAATCGAATCCGGCCTCTTTGAAATCGGTGACGTGAGCCATGGATATTGGTACTCCCTATCAAATTCTGGGCATTGTGCATCTATCAGTCTCGCAGAACATATCGACAGCATGCGCCAGGACGGCTGCCCGCGAAACGTCGGGGAATGCTCCCCGGTTCGTCGCTTGAATCCGGCCGTCAGTGACGGTACAGGCTTTCGAGAATCCGGCGCAGCTGCTCCAGCACATCGTTGTTGCGTTCGGTGCGCAGTTTCGGGAACGAGGCGATCATTCGACGCTGCTGACGGTTGAAGATGGACATCGCCGCGTCCCTGACCCGCATCATGAAGTCGAACGACATCTCTTTGCCGGATTTCCACGATTCGCTCATCTTGCCGGTGACATCGCTGACGGCGACCTTCATGGCGTCTCCGTAATGCGTCATGGCGGCCATGAGATTGTCGAGACTGTTCTCGAAATGCATGATGCCGCACACCGTGACGACGAGGTCGATCAGCGTGAGCACGAACAGCACCCCGCACAGCCAGTGGATGGCGGGCAGCGGCAGCCGGTCGGTGACACCTGCAACCTGCGGCTGGATCACCGACGTGATGAGCACGCCGCCCACGCCGAACACGAACGCCCCCAGCAGGCAGATGCGCCCGTTAAGATTGAATTTGTAGTCGGAGTAGTCCCACCAGCGGGCATGAAACAGCGCCTCCATGACCCAGGATGTGACGTATTCCAGTATGCTGGCACCGACCATCGAAAGCAGGAACACCACCAGGGGATTGTGTACCTGTCCCAGCACCACGACGGCGCCGACTGCGCCCGCACCGTAAATCGGGCACACCGGGCCGTTGAGGAATCCGCGGTTGACTGGCCGGCGCTCCAGGATGGACACGAGAATGGACTCGTACACCCATCCGCAGAAGCTGTAGAACAGGAACCACAGGAACAGTTTTTCCACGAACAGCATCAGGCCAGCACCTCCCGGCTCCGTGAGGGCTTGTGCCGCCCGTCGTGCGCGGACGCTGCGGATGCTCCGCTTTCGATTGCGGCGAGGGGTTTACCGGACTCCAGTTGCGGCTTGGAGAACCGCTCCAGGGAGAAGGTCTCCCGCGTGGCACTGATCTTGTCGGCCATGGTGACCAGATAGCCTTCGATGTAGCTCGGCGGCTTGAGCGTCATGGGGAACATGTGGCATGCGATGCTGTCACGTTCGATCGCGTTGAGGCGGAAGTCACGCACTGCGTTGCGCAATGCAGCCTGCCCGTGCGTGAACCCGTGCAGCCTATGGGCGCCGTCATCCCAGTCATGCCAGTCATACAGGAAGTAATCGTGCAGCAGAGCCGCGCGGACCAGCGAATGCAGATCGACCTTGTCCCACAGATGCAGGCGGTCGGCCATCCACACGGCGAGGCACGCCACGCGGATAGAATGCGCGAATGTCGTCACCGCTCCATGCTGGTAGCATCCGCGCTCGATATGCTGCATATGATCATGGACGATGATGTCGTGCCCATGCTCGTTGACCAACGACCGAATCTGATTGCGCGTCAGCACACTGTTTCCCTTCGCCCGAATCCGTCTTCCGTATGTCTGTGTCTCTTCCAGTCATGATTCTAGGTCAGACTCCTGTCACGCGGGTTCATCCTTCAGGATGAGCCCGCGCGCGCTGGCGGGGACGTGGAGGCGGTCAGTCGGTGACGGAACGCAGGGACTTCGGGGACTTGTAGGCCGGACCATCGCTCACGGAGTTGGCGAACACGCGCAGCGCGTCGACGGTGGCCTTGGCGCAGGCGATCTGTTCACGTACACGGGCCGGCGACGTGCCGCCCTTGCCGTTGCGGGCGGACACAGAGCCTTCGGTGGACAGCACCTCACGCACCTGCGGGGCCTTGTCGGCGGGCAGGAAGTCACGGAAGATCCCGATGAAATCGTCATCCGTGAGAT
Source organism: Bifidobacterium bifidum ATCC 29521 = JCM 1255 = DSM 20456 (assembly GCF_001025135.1). Taxonomy (NCBI): domain Bacteria; kingdom Bacillati; phylum Actinomycetota; class Actinomycetes; order Bifidobacteriales; family Bifidobacteriaceae; genus Bifidobacterium; species Bifidobacterium bifidum. The sequence goes on from NZ_AP012323.1 coordinate 1,333,173, forward strand.
CCCACAGCTCCTGGCCACGGCCTTCGGCGAGCTTGACGCATGCACCGGAAAGCTCATGCGCGTGACGGAACGGCACACCATTCTTGACGAGCCATTCGGCGATGTCCGTGGCGAGCGCGAATCCGGTCGGCGCTTCGGCCGCAAGACGGTCGTGGTCGAAGCTCATGGTGGCGATCATACCGGTGAAGGCGGGCAGCAGCACCTCCAGCGTATCGACCTGGTCGAAGACCGCCTCCTTGTCTTCCTGCAGGTCGCGGGCGTACGCGGTGGGCAGGCCCTTGAGCGTGGCGAGCAGGCCTGTCAGGTCGCCGATGAGACGGCCGGACTTGCCGCGGGCGAGCTCGGCGATGTCGGGGTTCTTCTTCTGCGGCATGATCGAGGAGCCGGTGGAGTAGGCGTCATCGAGACGCACGAACGCGAATTCCTGGGTGTTCCAGATGATGATCTCCTCGCTCAGACGCGAGATGTCGACGCCGGCCATGGCGGCGACGAACGCGAATTCGGCCACCAGATCGCGCGAGGCGGTGCCGTCGATGGAGTTCTCGGTAACCTTGCCGAAACCGAGTTCTCGGGCGACCGCGACCGGCTCCAGTCCGAGCGTGTTGCCGGCGAGCGCCCCGGAGCCGTACGGGCTGGCGTCGATGCGCTTGTCCCAATCCACGAGTCGCTGCACGTCACGCAGCAGCGGCCACACGTGTGCCATGAGCTGATGCGCGAGCAGCACGGGCTGGGCGTGCTGCATGTGGGTGCGGCCAGGCATGACGGTGCCACCGGCCTTGACCGACTGGTCGATCAGCGCGGATGCGAGGGAAAGCAGCTGACCTGCGATGACGCGGGAGTGGCGGCGCAGCCACATGCGGATCAGGCAGGCGATCTGATCGTTGCGGGAACGGCCGGCGCGCAGTTTGCCGCCGAGCTCGTCGCCTGCGATCTCCAGCAGGCCGCGCTCCAGCGCGGTGGCCTCGTCCTCGTCGTCTTCGATGGGCGCAAACGCACCGGAGTCGACGCGGCGCTGCAGCTCGTCAAGCGAGGCTTCCATGCGGCTGAGCTCATCGGCGGTCAGCAGGCCTGCGCGGCCGAGGGCACGCGCGTGGGCGCGGGAACCAGCGATGTCGTCATCGGCGAGTCGCCAGTCGAACTGCGTGGATTTCGACAGACGGGCCAGCTCGGGCGACGGTCCGGAAGTGAAGCGGCCGCCCCACAGGGCGAGGTATTCGGTGTTTTCAGCCATGCGATACTCCTTGGAGAATGGGCATATTCGTGCGGTTTCGACTGTCTGCCAGACTATCAGCGTTGTGATACATTCCCGTGGCGGCTCTCCGGTCGAGCGGCCAGACATACACAAGCACCAGCAGGAATGGCACCGTACAGCGTTACAAAACCGTCAGAGGGCGAATCGCCAGTGCGAGACCTCCTCGTCGATGTCGAACCCGCCTTCGAGCACGAACTGTTTCAACAGTTTCGACGCCTGTACTTTCACTTTGAAATTCGGCAGCGTCACATTCATGCATCGCTCGAAGAACGATTTCGCCCGTGGCACGTCGATGGTGTCACGCAGGGCGTCGAATCGGCCGAATGCGTTCAGACTTTTCTCATTGATATATCTGACGGTGAGTTCTTCAAGCAACGACCTGTCAACGCCGAGATGATCCACGAGCTTGTCGATCTGCTCATCTTTCTCTCGTTTGGCATAGCGCGTGATGTAGTCCCGCAGCGTCATGCCTTCCTCGACTTCCACATCGCCACGCTCCACATCATGCAGGAACAGCTCAGCAAGTCGTTGTTCGTCCCTCGAAAGCGCAGCGAAGGATCGGTGCAGCTGTGCGGACATCTCCGCCAACTCCGGACTGTCCTCCTTGAGTGCCTTGAGCCATTTGACGAAGTTGGCATTCATGTAGTCGGTGTCGATCAGTCCGGTGTCGATTTCGGTGAGATACCCTTCCAGCTCATAAGGCGCTTCGGGGTCACATCTCCCGTCATCGTCCGGTTCTCCGGCGCAGCTGTCATCATCGAACAGCTCCTTATACCGCTGGGCGAGAATCAGATATGTGCGTTCGTCAATTTGGGGACGCACGATATCAGGTTCGCCGTTCCCGCCATCGTTCTCATCCGCATCGTCGGCATCCGTGCCATCGACCTTGTATTCCGTGGTGTTCCAGTCGAAACCCTGCACTTTCGCCGCTTCAAGGTAACGATTCAGCTCTACGAACTCCTTGGCGAACTTGCGTCTGGCCTCCACCGATTCCGGCAGCTGCATGAGGTCCGATTCCCCGTTATCCGTGAACACGTCGAGAATCTCCAAGTACCGTGTATCCATGGATTTCACGTTCGCGGGCAGTTTCTGCACGAACAAATCAAGCGGCCTGTCGCCGGAGTACAGTTTCACCGCCGCTTCGATGAAGCCGTACATGGTGTGCGGCTTGCGGTAGTAGCGGATGACTCCGAACGGCTTGTCCGGCCCGAACAGGCGGTTCGTGCGGCTGAACGCCTGAATGATGCTTTCGTAGTCGATAATCTTGTCGAGATACAGCGTATTCACCCATTTTGAGTCAAATCCGGTGAGCATCTGGTCCACGACAATGAGCAAATCGAGCTGCTGACTGCGGTTTGCTGCTATGCCGCCGTACGGACTCTTATGCGATAGTCGCGACGAAATATCTTTCTTCATCGCCGGCCATGTGGGGATGATGAACTCTTTGCCGAACGCCTCGTTGTAATCGGTGATGATTTCAGTCAGCGCATCTTCTTTATCCGTTGCTCCTTCGTTGTTGTCGATGTTGGGATCGAACAACGCCGTTACATGCAACTTAGGTGCTTGCTGCTTGAACAAGTGATAATAGTTGACAGCTTCAGGAATGGAGCTAGTGGCGAGCATCGCATGGAATTTGCCCGCATGGCTGAGCACCGGGAACTGTTCGAGAATGTCCGAGACCACCATGTTCGGATGCGGTGAGTCGATGCCATATTGGTCTCGTCCAAGGAAATCCTCGATGCCACTGAGACGGTTTCCAGCGCCATCAACCATCGGCCCCATAGGGACCTCGGATTTATCCATGTAATGCTGAAACACCTTAGCTTTAATGGGGTCAGCAAGTGCATCTTCCGTACTCTCAGCTTTCGCCTTGTCGAGAGCCACGGCACGTCTGACTTCAGAATCCTTGTACGTGGTCACCATGTACGGATCGAATCCGAGTACATTATGGTCACGAATGCCGTCGGCGATGCTGTACCGGTGCAGGCAACGGCCGAATACCATGGCGGTGGTGGAGTTCTTCTTCTGGTTTTCGCCCAGAATGGGTGTGCCTGTGAATCCGAAGAACAGCGCGTTGGGGAAGGAACGGCGGATGACTTGCAACATGTCGCCGAAGGTGGAGCGATGGCATTCGTCCACGATGAAGACGATGCGTCGTGCAGCAAGTTGATCCAGCCATGTCTGGGTGACGCCCCGCTCCCCTGCTTTCACGTTGCTCATCTTCTGGATAGAGGTGACGATCAGGGTGTCGTTGACATCGGTGCTGTTGAGTTTGTCCCGCAAAACACCGGTGTTCTCCGTGCCCTGCACTTCCGTCTCGCTGTCGGCAAAGCTGCGGTACTCCTTCAATGATTGAGTGCCCAGTTCGATTCGGTCCATGAGGAACACGACCTTGTCGGCGTCATGCGAGTCAGCAATGAGCTGAGCCGATTTGAAGCTGGTCATGGTCTTGCCTGAACCGGTGGTGTGCCACACATAGCCGCCGGGTCGTCCCGGCATGGAGGGTCGCTGTTCCCAATCACATTTCCTCACCACATCGGAGATGGCGTTTGCCGCGATGTACTGGTAGCTGCGCAGCACCTTAAGGCATCCATCCGCCGAGTCGGCGATGGTGTAGAAGCCGATGAGCTGGTGCGCCATGGGAATGGACAGCAGGCCGGCGGTGCCGGAAGTGCCTCCGATGAACAGCTTCCATTCGTCTTTGCCTGGGTGTTGCCCGCCACAGATAGGCTCGTTGTTGTAGTCCGCCCAATGGAAGTAATAGCTTGGATTGAATTTGTCCGCGCCGGGATTGGCGAAGTAGACGGCGTCGTCGGGGGTCATGGCCACGAAGATCTGCACGAGACGGAACAGGCCGGTGAACACGCCTTCGTGCGCGTATTTTTCGATCTGATTGGTCGCTTGGCTGACGGGTATGCCGCTTCTCTTGAGCTCGATATGGATCAATGGCATGCCATTGATGAGGAGCACGAGGTCGCCGCGCCGCGAGTTCAGCATCGTGTTCTTGGCTGGATAGACCGGTTGCTGAACGATTTGGTAGGTGCTTTTGCCGCCCGCGATCTCCTTGCGGTCATAGATGTAGAGACTGACTTCCTTGCCGAAATGCGCCACATCTTCTTTGTTGTCACGCGTGATAGACACGGTACGCCCGTTGACGAACGAATTGAGCGCGAGCGGCGTTCGCAGGGTCTCGATCTGCTCGATTATCTGTGCCATTTCCCCATCCGTCAGCGGGTATTTGCCAAGCCTGTCTATGTCGTTGTTGTTGCGGTACAGTATGTCTTTCCAATTGTCGAGCAAATCCCGCTCAGTTGGATAGCGCAGGACACCGTCCTTCCATCCATGCTGCTTAAGCACGGTGATGACGTTTTCCTCAAACACCGATTCGCTATCGAATATCATGATTCTTCTCTCCCCGAACTTCCCAGTGTCCTGCCTTTCGCGAGCCGACGCGCTTAAGCAATCCACACCCAATGAGTATCTCAGCATCCCTTCGCACAGTCGCTGATGAGACTCCCACAGCACGCGCCATATCATCGTATGTCGCGCTGGGGCTCTTCTCTACAAAATGAAGAATGACTCGCTGTCTCTCGGTTATCTGCTCATTCAAACCATTTAACTGCTCATTATTGTCAGATATCTGCTCATTCGAACTATTTATCTGCTCATAATCGTCAGATATCTGCTCATTGTTATCAGGCTTGGCATCCGCCTCCAACATGAGCGTGAGTATCGTGCGATCAGCTTCTCCGAAGTTCTCTTCAATCCGTGGTTCAGGAAGTCCTGCATTCGCCCATGTGGCGAACACATCGGGGACACCCGTACCAGCTCGCTCGCCCACATCGATTAGGCTGAACATCTTCATGACAAGACCGTTGCGCGGATCAGACACCCCGCCGAGGCGCATCTGTTCAATGCCGGTTCGGATATCACCCGGATTCTCGAACACCAGCTTGTCGGGGGTGCGCCTGACCACCACACCACGTACGCCATGGTAATCGGCGTTGAACAAGCAGTTGGCCAACGCCTCACGGACCGCCTTATGCATGGGGGTGTCATCGACGCGGAAAATGCCGTCGAGCTTGAATGGGGTCTTCAGGGATTCGGCAAGCTTGCGGTTCACGCGGAAGAAGAAATCGAACAGGTTGCCCGACCACATGCCATCTCCCGAATGCACACGATCGGTCCAGCGAATCGCCGGGTCCAGAGTCTCCTGATAGTCAAGAAAAAACTGCGGGCATTCGCGCACGATGTCATAGTCGTTGCCGAACATGAGCAGGCCGCCGAACGTGGGATGCAGCCTGCCATCCTCACGGCTTACCGCCGCCGCGCCAATGGCGCGTAGAAAACGCTCGTCATCAAGGCCTGTCCATGAACTGCCCTGACGTACCGTGCGGAAACGATTGCGATACGCCCTCACCGTGTCCATGTTGAAATCGGCGACGGTGAGATCGTCCAACACTTTGGAGTCCATCGTCTCGAATCCCTGGTCCCGAAGCATCGCCGAAATCTCCTGCCTCGTGCAACGATAATCGCCCTCACCGCGCCGGCGATAGGTTCCCGCAAAGAGATCGCCGTTGATATACACAGGGCGTTCCTCGCGCGGGGCACGCGGAACATGAATGGCCACCACCATGCCACCATCCGCTTCGAGCACCTCGACTTCCGATTCGATGGGCAGCACGGCGCTCACCTTGGACCGGTTGCTGACCGTGTTCCAAAAGTCCTGGCGAAGATGTTCCGCTTCCACTGGTGTGAGCCCGACTGTTTCAAATGTGCCGTCTTCGCGTTCTTTGACACCAAGCAGGATGACACCGCCATAGGTGTTGGCGAAGGCGGAATAGGTCTCCCACATGCTGCGTGGGAGACCGCCTTTCGCTGCTTTCGCTTCAATCCGGTTATTCTCGCGATATGAGGCGAGCTTCACGATATCGAATGTCTCCATTGCTCTACCTCCCTTCACGCAAACATCTTGTCAAGCAAGGATTTCTTGATATTCTGCAGCAATTCCAACTTACGCTGATGAAGGGTGATGAGGGAGTCGAGCTTAGCAAAGAAGTCGCCAATTTGCTGTTGTTCGACGGTGCTTGGCATATACAAAAGCATGTCTTTGATCTTGCCAAAGTCAACACTTTCTACGGTTGTTCCAGTCTTGCCAAACTCAAGCAGCAATTCCTTGTTATGCGAAATAAAGAACTGAAGTAGCCATTCTCCACAGCACTCGCCTTGGGGCAGAATGACGCGAATATCCTGGTTAACAGTTGAAGGTTTGCGCAGTTCAGCCACCGGAAGGGTATGGCGAAGAATCCCGCTCCTCGTTACCATTACTAAAGATCCGGCAGGATAAAGAGTCAACTCTTTTGCGCCCTTCTCAGTTATCTGAGTCGTAGTTCTATCAAGATAATTAGATTTCACGTCCTGGGACGTAACCCACAGTACGTATCCATCTTCATAGTTATCGGGATCTGCCATTGGCGGAGTATGCCCGCCGCCAAACGTTGCTACTTCCACCAACTTACGCTGTTCCCAAGGGTCAGTAAAACCAGCGAAACGAATCTCGGGTACAGGCTCACCATCTTTCGGGAACATTTTTTCAAGCATCGATTTTTTTAAGATGACAAGCTTGTCATACTTACGCTGATGAAGGGTGATGAGGGTATCCGTTGTTTCAAGCTGCTTCGCTATCGCCATCTGTTCAGAGATTTCTGGGCACCAAATAGGCATCTCGAAAAACGTTGCGTCGGAGATTGAAAACCTGTCAGACCTTGCCCCCGTATTACCTTCGAGGAACATAAAATCATGCCACCTGGATGTTTTGAAATAATGCTCCAAGTAGGTTTTATCCATGCTCGCATCTACTGAAAACACCGTATACAACGGAGACATGACACCTGCTCTGTTCAGGCGGTTTCTGTTGATTGGACCACAAGGCGCCGTTGCAGAAATCCGTGGGTTGTAGACGAAGTCATCTGGTTGAACCACATAGTAGCCACTGATATTCGCATCGTTTGTAATGTCGTGGTCGAAGTAGTCGAGCTGGCTAATAACGCCCTGCTCGGCAGAATTTGTAAACGTCTCCGAAAGAGCGCCGTTAGCGTTCTTGATGGTGTTCTTCTTGCTGAATTCCCCCAACTTACGCTGTTCCCAAGGGTCAGTAAAACCAGCGAAACGAATCGCAGGAACTTTCGCCTGTTCAGTCATCATTCACCTCCCAACAGGGTCTTCAGCTCGGCAATACCGGCCATATCGAACTCATTGCCGGTTAGTTGACCAAGCATATTGCCAAGTTCTGCCTCAGCCTGTTCGATCTGTTCGCACACATCAGAGTATGTGGTCGAATACTTGTCGTTCAGCGCATTCACCGCTGCAATCAACTCATCAACAGCCGTCTGAGGGAGTTCCTCAAGCTTGCGCTGCAATGGTTCCACCCACTTGGCAGCAAGCAAGTCATCAGCATGTTCATCGCTCAGTCCTTCAATAACGGTCCGGGTCTTTTCATCAAGCGCTGAACGGAGATTCTTAACGTTCTTTTTGACTTCACGCTCTTCATCAAACAACCGCTGTGCACTCACAAGAGCACGGTCAAAGTCAGTCTCGGGATTCTTCCCAATCGATTTCACTGCTTTCTTCAATTCAGCGGCAACGAAAGAATCTCCATCCTCGCTGACGGCATCAGTCGAACTCTTGTCATCCTCATCCAGATTTTCAAGAATGTCAGCGATTTCGCCGCCAATATCACTCAGCCGAGATTCAAATGTGGCAATTTCCGCAAGATCAGAGGTAAGATATTTCCCCTGTACGAGATCGAACGGCAGAATATGCCCGACCCAGCCGTCCGGCACTTCGACATCCTTACCACCTTTCTTCTTGACGACCATATTGGCATCGACTTTGCGAACGGCGTCATGTCCCTCGGCCTGTATGGTTTCAAGGTCGATGGAAATAGTCTTTTGCCAACTATCGTCAAGCACCTGATACGCCGCATAGGCGTCTACGAGAGGGATACCAGCCAAACGACGCAGCAGATCATTTGCCAGAGTCTCCTCTTCGGCGGCAATGCCCACATTGGCGGCATTACCCACCAATTCACCGCGTATATAAGCCGGATAATCGATGAACGCCTCACGATAACGCTGGATATATGCCTTCACATCTGAGTCGGCATTCACCGCCTCACGAACGTCTTGCACGGCGAGCTTGGCCGAATGGCCGTTCTCCTCCGCGAAAAGGCACCGGCGTAGTCCGGGGAACACGGTCCAATATTTGCTGAGTGCATCGATGTCCCGCTTAGGAATACCGCCGAACATAGTGGAATACACATCCCAGCTCTCGGCATTGTCGGAGGAATCCACGTAGCGAGGAATATTGAGGTTATAGTCGTTCTGCCGAATCTCATCAATACCCACCAAGCGGCTGAACTTATCGACGTCACGATTCCCTGTCACCGCATCCACGATGCGTTTGATATCGCTCGCACGCAGCTTGTTGTTCTTGCCTTCCTTGGTGAAGTATTTGGAAGCGTCCACGATGAGCACATGATCGTCGTCGCGATGTTTGCGCAGCACCATCACGATGGTGGGGATGCCGGTGCCGAAGAAGATGTTCGCGGGCAAGCCGATGATGGCCTGAATGTGGTGGTTCTCCACCAGGTTCCGGCGAATAGTGCCTTCCTCACCACCACGGAACAGCACGCCATGGGGCAATACGATGGTCATGATGCCGTCGTCGCGCAGATGGTAGAGGTCATGCAGCAGGAAGGCGTAGTCCGCCTTGGACTTGGGCGCGATGCCGTATTCGAAGCGGATATCCTCGCCGGCCTCCGGCGGTTCCCAATTCTGGGAGTAGGGAGGATTCGAGACCACAGCGTCCACGAACAACGGCTCATAGGTCTCATCCTTGGTCTCGTCGGTGTCGAACCACGGCCAGTCGCTTTTCAGTGTGTCTCCGTTGCGGGCCACGATGTTGTCCGGCAGGATGCCGCGCATGACAAGGTTCATGCGCGTGAGGTTGTAGGTGTTCTCCTTGAGTTCCTGCGCGTAATACCTGATGTCATTCGGGTTGCCGTTGCGACGGGCCACCGCCTGGCCGATGTGGATGAGCAACGAGCCCGAACCGCTTGTGGGGTCATAGATGTTGATTTCCTCACGGCCGGCGAGATGCCAGGCCACGATTTCGCTCATGAGCTGTGAGACCTCGCTCGGCGTGTAGAACTCGCCGGCCTTCTTGCCCGCGTTGGAGGCGAAATTGCTGATCAGGTATTCATAGATGAAGCCGAGGGTGTCGTAGTCCTGCCGGCTGTCCATCGGAATGTCCTTGATGAGGTAGATGAGGTCACGTGCGGCCTTGCTGCGGCTTTTCTCATCGGTGCCGAGTTTGGACAGGCCGGTCTGCAAGGTGTCGAAGATGCCCGCGAACACGCGCTTGCGGGCAGGGTCGATGTTGCGGTCGAACGCGGAAAGCGCGTCGCGCACATTGGCGATGGCGAAATCCCCCTTCTTCGCCACCCATGTGGAGAACAGGTTATCGTAGGAGATGAAGTAGCCGCACAGATCGCGCACGTACTGCGCGGTCTCGGTATCATCCTCCCGCAATTCTTCGAGGTCTTCGTTCCCCATGCCATCAGCATGCAGACGAGTGACTTCGGTCTCGGAAAGGAACTTGTAGAAGATGAAGCCGAGGATGTAATCCTTGTATTCGTTGGCTTCGATCTTCGAGCGCATTTTGTTGGCCGACTCCCAAATCTTGGCGGCAAGCTGCTGCTTATTCATTCATATGCTCCTTGCTTCTGTACACATAATCAAGGGTCTGCCCCTGCTCATTGACCCATTCGATCCACCCGTTTTGGCTGCCGCCGAGAACGAATACAGCGGCGGAGGAGGGACTGGACAGCTCGACATCGTCCGCAAGAATCACTTTGCCTGTCTGCGCGGCGAAAAGCTGCCGTCGAGCTGCCACGGCTCCTTGATTTTTGATCACCGCATAACCAAGGTCCACCTCAGAGCCCGAAAGAACCGTGAAACGGCCGGTATCCCGGTTGTATCGTCCAGTCGCACGCACGCCATTCTTCTTGGTGTGGAACACGGTATTCACTGCAACCGGCGTTGTCTCCTTGCGGTCGAGATCATATCCGAGCACGCGCATGCGGAAAAGAATGCTGCCGTGCAGGTCCTCCACCCGCTGCTCTTTGTATGGGTTCATGCGAGGAGCGGGAGTATTCCCGTTATCGGTCTCATATGAGCCGTGTTCACGCACGTAATCGATGGCCTTCGCCTCAAGCGAATCCAGAACATCACGGTCGATATTGACATCGTTATCGAGGAACATGATGGCTTTGTTCCAGAACTCCTTTTTGGTCTTGTGCGCATCAAGTCTGACAAGTCCCCTCGTGGTTTGCCCCGCGTACACACGACTCAGCACACCATGATCCTCATCAAGCAGGTAATGCACACCGCGGTCTGGCAGATCGGGAAGACACTTCGCCTCGCCCAACATGTCTCTGGGCACCACGACAGTGACAAGCGATTCCCCGTCCACCCGGCAAATACGGATACCATCCGGATTGTTGTCAATTATTTGTATGGTCATGGCGGTGAGCGCAATCAATTACTTGCCGCCCTTCGCCAACTCATTGATCATGCATGTCCTTACGAACGCCGAGAAGCTCATTCCTCTCAGAGACGCGGCTTCTTTGGCGGAATCCCGCAGGTTAGCGGGAATGCGCATGGTAACTGGCACCACGTCACCGTCTACTAGATATGAGCGTATCTCTGTTTCACCAGCCTCATGTTCAATCAAATCGGAGTACGTCATCGCATCCCACGCTTTCAAACCGCAGTATAAATGCATTAATTATATACCCGCTTGGGAACAGCGTAAGTTGGGGGAATTCAGCAAGAAGAACACCATCAAGAACGCTAACGGCGCTCTTTCGGAGACGTTTACAAATTCTGCCGAGCAGGGCGTTATTAGCCAGCTCGACTACTTCGACCACGACATTACAAACGATGCGAATATCAGTGGCTACTATGTGGTTCAACCAGATGACTTCGTCTACAACCCACGGATTTCTGCAACGGCGCCTTGTGGTCCAATCAACAGAAACCGCCTGAACAGAGCAGGTGTCATGTCTCCGTTGTATACGGTGTTTTCAGTAGATGCGAGCATGGATAAAACCTACTTGGAGCATTATTTCAAAACATCCAGGTGGCATGATTTTATGTTCCTCGAAGGTAATACGGGGGCAAGGTCTGACAGGTTTTCAATCTCCGACGCAACGTTTTTCGAGATGCCTATTTGGTGCCCAGAAATCTCTGAACAGATGGCGATAGCGAAGCAGCTTGAAACAACGGATACCCTCATCACCCTTCATCAGCGTAAGCGCGAAAGCCGCATCATCCGCGTGCGCTCATTCATATGGTTAGCTGGTGATATATCCGGCATCGGCGTAAGCGCATATCAACCAGAAAGAGAAGACCGTATGACCGAAGGCAATACCAACGCCGAAACGTTGTTTTGCGATTACTACGAGCAATGGATCAGCGTATACAAGGAAGGTGCAATTCGTGAAGTGACCATGAAGAAATACCGGCTCACGCAGGCATGGTTGGGCCGGCTCATTCCCGATCTCAAACTCGCCGACATGGATCGCGTGAACTATCAGAAGCTCATCAACGGCTACGCCGAACATCACGAACGCCAGACGACGATGGATTTCCATCATCAATTGAAAGGAGCCATTCTTGACGCGGTCGACGAAGGGCTGATTCAGCGCGACCCGACTCGTAAGGCAATCATCAAGGGCAAGCCGCCATGCTCAAAGAAAACGAAGTATCTCAATCAGTTCGAGCTTCATGCGGTCCTTGCGGATCTCGAACTCGGCAAGGGACCAAGCTGGGATTGGCTGATACTGTTGGTGGCGAAAACCGGGTTACGGTTCTCGGAAGCTTTGGGACTCACACCCGACGACTTTGATTTCGTGCATCAGACCCTTTCGGTCAGTAAAACGTGGGATTACAAGAACGGCGGAGGATTCGTCCCCACCAAGAACGCATCCTCCGTACGAAAGGTGCAGCTCGATTGGCAGCTTATCATGCAGCTCTCAACGCTCCTGAAAGATATGCCTGCGAGCGACCCCATTTTCGTGAATGGCAAGGTGTATAACTCCACCGCGAATAACATCCTCGCCAGGCATTGCGAACGGGCCAACGTTCCCGTGATTTCGATTCATGGGTTAAGGCACACCCATGCCTCGCTGTTGTTGTTTGCCGGCGTATCGATTGCCAGTGTGTCCAAGCGACTTGGTCATGCAAGCATGAACACCACACAGGACACTTATCTTCATGTCATCCGCGAACTTGAAAACAAGGATGTCGATATCGTGATGCGTGCCCTCTCCACCCTCATCTAACCATTTCAACCACTGCCGCTTACGCTGATGAAGGGTGATGAGGTTGTCAAGACGGGAGAAGAAGGAGCCGATGACTTGCTGCTCTTGAAGCGAAATTGGTATACCCATCGTATAAAGCGACCGTATTACGGACGGATGCGCTTTAACCGTGTAGTCAAATTTAATTCGAGAATGCGCAAGAGACATCGCGTAGGCAAGGAACTTGCAGTTTATCTTCTCTGGATTAACTGCGATATAGCCTGATACGTTCGTAACCGAGAAACGGTGCTTTCTTCGGTAAAAGACAGCCCCTCCTCCATCAATCGACCAGGTGATTAGCTCCTGATTGAACATGTACTTCCCGTAAGCCCCCATGCGTCCATTATCAAGAGCACTGGAGGAATACACCGGAAATGTTCCCGGTGTATTCGACATATCCTTCGCGGAGATTACCCTCCCTCTGCCCATGTAAAGGGTGGCATCTTTTTCAAGTTCCCCCAACTTACGCTGTTCCCAAGCGGGTGTAACCCTGTCATGTCAGTTGTCCTCAAGTAAGGCAAAAGGCTCCCCTGCGCATATGCGCAAAAGAGCCTTGCAAATCAGCGGGAGCCGTTCGACGATATTACTCGACGGTGTTCTTCGGCACCTCGATGCCGTTGCCGAACTTGACGTCGCGGGCGGCGGCCACGCGGGACGGCAGGCCGTAGATGTCGATGAAGCCGTTGGAGGACTTCTGGTCGAAGCTGTCGCCGGAGTCGTAGGTGGCGAGGTTGTAGTCGTACAGCGAGCTGTCGGAGCGACGGCCGGTGACGACGGCGCGACCGCCGTGCAGCACCATGCGAATCTCGCCGGAGACGTACTTCTGGGTGTCCTCGATGAAGGCGTTGAGCGACTGGGTGGCGGGGCTGAACCACTGCGCATCGTACACCAGCTCACCCCAGCGCTTGTCGATGTCACGCTTGATGCGGTGCTGTTCGCGCTCCAGGCAGCAGTTCTCCAGCTCCTGGTGTGCGGTAATCAGAGCAACGGCGCCCGGGGCCTCGTACAGCTCGCGGGACTTGATGCCGACCAGACGATCCTCGATCAGGTCGATACGGCCGATGCCCTGGGCGCCGGCGCGGCGGTTCATCTCCTCGATGGCCTGCAGCGGGGTGACGTCGCGGCCGTCGATCTTGACGGGAATGCCTTCCTTGAACTCGATGACCACTTCGTCCTCGACGGGCGGGAACGCCGGGTCGTCGGTGTAGGAGTAGCAGTCCTTGGTCGGGCCGTTCCACGGATCCTCAAGGAAGCCGGTCTCGATGGCGCGGCCCCACACGTTCTGGTCGATGGAGTACGGGGACTTCTCGGTCTGGGTAATCGGCAGCTTGTGCTCCTTGGCGAACGCGATCTCGACGTCACGGGTCAGCGACAGGTCGCGAATCGGGCTGATTGCCCTCAGGGTCGGGTCGATGGACGAGATGGAAACCTCGAAACGCACCTGGTCGTTACCCTTGCCGGTGCAGCCGTGAGAGATGGTGTCGGCGCCGAACTGGTGGGCGGCGCGCACGAGGTGCTTGGAGATCAGCGGACGGGAGATGGCGGAGACCAGCGGGTACACGCCCTCGTACATGGCGTTGGCCTTCAGGGCCTTCATGCAGTACTCGTTGGCGAACTCGTTTCGGGCATCGACCACATACGCCTCGACGGCACCGCAGGCGAGCGCACGGTTCTTGATGGTCTCCAGGCTTTCGCCGCCCTGGCCGACATCGAGGGACACCGCGACGACGTCCTTGCCGGTACGATCCTTGAGGTACGGGATGGCCACGGAGGTGTCAAGGCCACCGGAATATGCGAGTACGATTCGGTTGTTGTCTGCCATGGGATGCCTTTCTACAAAAACGAACTGCTGCAAGTATATACGAATGTCTGTATATTTATGCAATCGGTGTGGCGAATACTGAACCGGGCCCCTTCCCGAGCGATTCAGTTCTTCGACGCGAGCGTCAGCAGCCACTGCGAGCGCTCGAAGGCGATGTCGTCTTCGGCGCATATCACCATCACCGTGTCATCGCCCGCGATGGTGCCGAGCACGCCGTCGATGGGTTGCTTGTCGATGACGCTCGCCACATACTGGGCCGCGCCCGAAGGCGTGTGGATGACGACCAGGTTCTTGGCCGACGCGACCGATGTGACCAAGCCGCTGAGCACGCGGGACATCTGCTGCTCGGTCTTGGACCCGATGCCGCTGCCGACCGACTCCCTGAGCGGACGGTCGCCGATCGTATAGGCGATGCTGCCGTTGGACAGTCGCGTCTTCATCGCGTTGATCTCGTCCAGATCTCGGCTGAGCGTCGCCTGCGTCACCTCAATGCCCTCCTGGGAGAGCAGATCCGACAGTTGCGACTGGGACGTGACGATGTGCTTGAGCAGCACCTGTTCGATGGCGCTCAATCGCGCGGCACGTGTGGCCGGCCGCTGCACGGGAGGTGTCGATTCACTCATTTATGCCCTTTCCGGTGGTTTGCCGAACGTCTGCGCACCCTGCAAGCCACCCGCATACTACGGCATCGAGCATTAGGCCAGCAGCGATTCGTCGCCCCGCTGCTGCCCGATCAACCAGGTCAACAGCGCCTTCTGCGCATGCAGACGGTTCTCGGCCTCATCCCACACCACGGACTGCGGGCCGTCGATCACCGACGCGGTGACCTCCTTGCCGCGGTATGCCGGCAGGCAGTGCTGGAACAGCGCGTCGGGCTTGGCCAGAGCCATGAGCTCATCGTTCACCTGATAATCCCAGAACGGCTTGGAGCGGATGGCGTACTCGGCTTCCTCTCCCATCGACACCCACGTGTCGGTGAAGATGCAGTCGGCGTCGGCGACCGCCTCCCGCGGATCGGTGGTGACCAGGATGGAGCCGCCGTTCTCGGCGGCGATCCGCTCCGCGTCGGCGACGATGGCGGGATCGGGAAGATACCCGAACGGACCGGCGATGCGGACGTTCATGCCTGCGGTGGCACCGCTCAGCAGATACGAGTTGGCCATGTTGTTGGCCGAATCGCCGAGATAGGCGATGGTCTTGCCCGGCAAAGCATCCACACCGCCACGGTGCTGCGCGATGGTGAGCAGGTCGGCGAGCACCTGACAGGGGTGGAACTGGTCGGTCAGCGCGTTGACGACCGGGCAGGTGGCGTATTTCGCCATCTCTTCGACGCGGTCCTGACCGAACGTGCGCCAGACGATGCTGTAGGCCATGCTGGTGAGCACTCGCGCAGTGTCGGCGACCGGCTCGCCGCGGCCCAGCTGGGAACCGGACTTGTCGATGACCAGCGGATACCCGCCGAGTTCCGCCACGCCGATGGAGAAGCTGGAACGGGTGCGGGTGGAGGGCTTGTCGAACAGCACGGCGACGGCCTGGGGGCCGGCGAACGGCTGACGGTAGAAGCGGTTCTCGCGGAATTTCATGCCGAGTTCCAGAATCTGCTTCTGTTCGGCATGGTTGATGTCGTCGTCACGCAGCATATGGCGAAGTTGACCGGCCATGAGGTGCTCCTTCTGTGGTTCGGGATGGGTGCGGATGTTGTATCGGCTTGGGCGTGCGGGGCGGGCTGGTTGTCGCGGCCCGTCCCGTAATCGTCGTGGAGGTCAGTCGTTGGGCAGGTCGGCGGGGATCTTCGCGAGGATGGACACGGCTTCGTCGATTTCCTGCTCGGAGACGATCAGCGGCGGTGCCAGGCGCAGTGCGTCGGGTGCGACCGCGTTGACGATCAGGCCATGTTCCAGAGCCCAGTTCATCGCCGCATGCGAGCAGCGGTGGGACAGGAGGATGGCGTTGAGCAGACCGCGGCCGCGCACGGAGGTGAACAGCGGGTTGCCGGATGCCATGATGCCCTGGCGCAGTTGCTCGCCGCGCTCTTCGGCGTTCTCGACCAGATGCTCGTTCTCGATGGTGTCCAGCGTGGCGAGAGCCGCCGCCGCGCCCAAGGGGTTGCCCGCGAAGGTGGAGCCGTGGGATCCCGGCGTGAACAGCGCGGACAGCTTGCCTCCGAATGAGATCATGCCGCCCATGGGGAATCCTCCGGCGACGCCCTTGGCGAACGTCACGATGTCGGGAGTGATGCCGCCCGTCAGGTCCTCGCGCTGGAACGCGAACCACGAGCCTGTGCGACCGATGCCGGTCTGGACCTCGTCGATGATGAGCAGGGCGTGGTTGATGTCGCACAACTCCCGCACCTTCTTCACATATGCGACGTCCAGCGGACGCACGCCGGCCTCGCCCTGAATGAGTTCGAGGATGACCGCGGCCACAGGACCCTTGCCGTACTGGCCGAGTCCGGTGGCAGAGAACGCCTCATACATCGCGATGGGGTCGCCTGCACGCACGAATTCGATGTTCGGCACCAGCGGCTCGAACGGCTTGCGAATCACGGGCTTCCACGTGGCGGACAGAGCGCCCATGGTACGTCCGTGGAATCCGTGGGTGAGCGCCAGGATGCGCGCCGGCTTGCCGCCGATGCTCGGGCTCGCACCCGGCAGCGTGCGACCGTACAGCTTGGCGAGCTTCAGCGCAGCCTCATTGCCTTCGGCACCGGAGTTGCCGAAGTAGACGTGGGAGCCTTCCGGGGCCCCGGCGAGCTCAATCAGTCGCGACGCGAGCCTGATCTGCGGCTCGGTCGCGAAATAGTTGCTCACGTGGGCGCATTTCGCGGCCTGCTCGGACACCGCCTTCACCCATGCGGGGTGCGCGTAGCCCAGCGAATTGACGGCGATGCCCGCGAGGAAGTCAAGGTATTCGTTGCCGTCCACGTCCCATATGCGCACGCCTTCGCCGTGGTCCATCACGCGCAGCGGCGTGCCGAACACGTTCATGTGGACCTGGCTGTACTGTCCCAGCCATTGCGAGTCGGTGGGGCCGAGCGTTTCCTTAGTAGGCATAGGAACTCCTCATTTCGATGCCATCATCGGGCACAACCATGGTGCCGATGCCGGCGGTGGTGAAAATCTCATTCAGGATGGAATGCGGCTTGCGGCCGTCGATGATGTGCGCCTGCGGCACGCCGCCATCGAGGGCGCGGACGCAGGCCTCCATCTTCGGGCGCATCCCGGATTCGAGGTCGGGAAGCATGTCACGCAGGTTCTCCACACCGATGCGGCCGATCAGCGAGTTCTTGTCGGGCCAATCGGCGTACAGGCCGTCGACGTCGGTCAGGATGATCAGCTTCCTGGCGCCGAGTGCCGCGGCCAGCGCGGCGGCGGCCGAATCAGCGTTGACGTTCAGCACTTCCGTGGCGTCGTCCTCATCGGGGGCGACCGAGGAAACGACGGGGATGCGGCCGGCCGAGATCAGGTCCTCCACCGCGGAGGCGTCGACGCTCACCACGTCACCCACCAGCCCGATGTCGGTAGGCTTGCCGTCGATGATGGGTTTGCGCTGCATGGCGGAGAACAGGGCGCCGTCCTCACCGGACAGTCCCACGGCGAACGGCCCATGCGCGTTGATCAGTCCGACCAGTTCCCTGGACACCTTGCCGGTGAGCACCATGCGCACCACGTCCATGGCCTCCGGAGTGGTGACGCGCAAGCCGCCCTTGAACTCCGACCTGATGCCCAATGCCTTGAGCATGTGCGAGATCTGCGGGCCGCCGCCATGGACGACGACCGGATGCAGGCCCACCTGCCGCAGAAACACCATGTCTTCGGCGAAGCAACGCTTGAGATGCTCGTCGACCATGGCGTTGCCGCCGTATTTCACCACGATGCGCTGCCCGGCGAACTCCTCCAGCCACGGCAGCGCATCGATCAGCACCTCCGCTTTCTGGTCGGCGCGCAGGTCGGTGTGCACGTCGAAATGGAACCCTGGTCCCTTCAGTTCAGTAGCCATATTCTCCTCTATCGCATCCCGCTTCTCCGGCCGGCATGTGCCGGGGAGGAACCGGGAGACTAGCTTTCGTAATCGGCATTGATATGAACGTACTCGTGGGTGAGGTCATCGGTCCACACCGTGGCCTGTTCGTCACCGGCGTTGAGATCGATGTCGATGTGCACCTCGCGGGGGGTCATGTCGACTTCGGAGCGGTCGCGTCCCGCGCCCCCATTCTCGCAGATCCTCACGCCGTTGACGTCCACGGTGACCTTCTGCGAATCGTAGGGCGCCTCTTCGACGGGCACGGTGCCCAGCGAGGATACGATGCGTCCCCAGTTCGGGTCGTTGCCCGCAATGGCGCATTTGAGCAGGTTCGAGGCCGCGACCGCGCGGGCGCAGGCCAGGGCGGCGCTCTCCGTGGTGGCGCCGGTGACGGTGATGCGCACGTCGTGGCTCGCTCCCTCGCCGTCGCCGATGATCTGCCGGGCCAGCGATGCGCATGCCTTGGCGACCAGGGCGTTGAACTCGTCCGGATCGGGCTCGACGCCGGACGCGCCGGATGCGAGCAGCAGCACCGTGTCGTTCGTGGACATGCACCCGTCCACGTCGATGCGGTTGAACGAATGGTCCACCGCGGCGTTCAGCGCAGCCTGCAGCTGACCGGCGCCGACGGCGGCGTCCGTGGTGATGACGCACAGCATCGTGGCGAGCTGGGGGGCGATCATGCCCGATCCCTTGACCATGCCGCCGATGCGATATCCGTCGCCTTCCAGCGATACGGTCTTCGGCTTCGTGTCCGTCGTCATGATGGCGTGGGACGCGTCGCTTCCCGCCTGGTCGTCGTCCGACAGGGCCGCGTACGCGCTCTCCACTCCCGACAGCACATGATCCAGCGGCAGCAGCTCGCCGATCAGGCCTGTGGAGCATACGGCGATCTCGTCGGGCTGCGTCCCGACGAGCTCCGCGACCTTCTTGGCCGTCGCCGCCGATTGCTCGTATCCCGCCTGGCCGGTGCATGCGTTGGCTCCACCGGAGTTGAGGATCACCGCCTTGATATGGCCGTCGGCGACCGTCTTGCGGGACCACTGCACCGGTGCCGCGCAGAATCGGTTGAACGTGAACACGCCGGCCGCGCTGTCGAGCGGCCCCTGATTGACGACCAGGGCGAGATCCTTCTTGCCCTCGATGGAGGAGATGCCCGCCGCGACGCCCGCGGCGCTGAATCCTTTGGCGAATGTGACACTCACGGTGCTACTCCAATCTTCGTAAGTCCCTTGTCTTCGGGAAGTCCAAGTGCGACGTTCAGCGACTGCACGGCCTGGCCCGCGGTGCCGCGGTTCAGGTTGTCGATGGCGGCGAAGGCGATGAGACGCCCGGCGTGCCGGTCGGTGACCACCTGCACGTGGGCGGCGTTCGATCCGACGACGTTCGCCGTGGCCGGGAGCGTGCCCGGCTCCAGCAGCACGATGAACTCCTGGCCGGCGTATGCCTTGGCCCACACGTCGTGGATTTCCTCGTCGCTCATGGAAAGCGCCTTGTCGGTCATCTTCGCGCTGACCGTGGCGAGGATGCCACGCGCCATCGGCGCGAGTATCGGCGTGAATCCGAGCGTGAACTCCTCGGCCCGGGCGGCGTCCAAACCTGCCGCATGGGCGAAGTTCTGCAGAATCTCGGGGATATGGCGATGCGTGCCGCCCACGCCGTAGGGCACGGCGGAGCCGAACGCCTCGGCGGCGAGCAGGTTCGTGCGCTTGAGGTTCTTGCCCGCGCCCGAATACCCCACCACCAGATCGGCGACGAGGTCACGACGTTCCACGAGTCCTTCGGCGATGGCCGGCTGCATGGCGAGCGTCGTCGCAGTCACGTTGCAGCCCGGCCCGGCAATGCGCTTGGCGCCGGGGAGCAGGTCGCGCTGACGCGTGTACTCTCCGTCTGCGCTCTTGCCGGTGATCAGCTCGGGCATGCCGTACGTCCAATGGTCGAAGAACTCGCCTCCGTAGAACGCGTCCCACGCGGAGCGCTCCTCAAGACGATGGTCCGCACCCAGGTCGACGACCACGGCACCGGGGTCAAGCTGCGCGGCCAACGCCCCGGACGCGCCGTGGGGCAGCGCCAGGATGATCACGTCATGGCCGTTCAGCACTTCGGCGGTGGTGTCCTCCACCGTCAGATCCGCCAGCTGGGGAATATGCGGCATATGCCGTCCGAGTTTCTGCCCCACCGAGGAATGGCCCGCCACGCAGGTCACCTCGAAGTCCGGGTGGGCGGCAAGGATGCGCAACGCCTCCCCACCCGCGTATCCGGTGGCGCTAGCCACAGCTACCGTATATCTCGCCATATCACGCTCTTTTCATCGAAGACGAACTACGGCGAGTATACATGTTATGCAGTACATTGCATATATTCATTCATCGGCTTGCGTGTCGCAGCACACGGCCCATCACACCGAAACGGAGTCCCCCGACCCGCTTCCGCCCGTGCCGGGCGCCAGCATGTTGAGCATGGCCTGGTACATGTCGTCCATCGATATGCCGTGCATCGTCATCCATATGACGATGATGGTGGTCAGCACGTTGATGACGACGGCCGCGATGGCCAGTCCGCGGCCCCGCGTATGGAAACGACGAGTGCGCCAGATGGCCAGGCAGCCGATCAGCGCGGGCAGCACCGGGAACGAGGACACCAGGGCGAAGATGAACGAGAATATGGCGTAGAAATCCCAATGCCCGTAAATAGGGTTCTGCTGCGGGTCGTTGAGGTCGATGCCGTTGAAATATCGGGGAGGCTCCCGTCGGGGACCGCCTTGGTCGGGCCCACCCTGAGCGGGAGCCGCATTGGGGGCGGAACCGCCCTGAGCGGGAGCCGGCCCGGCTCCGAACACGGAGGCCGGCTGAGACGGCGACGGCTGCGCCTGCGGAGCCGGCTGCTCGGGCTGGCCTCCATATACGTAAGGGTTGTAATTCGGCGGAAACTCATCCGCCCTGGCACCATATTCGGGCTCGATGCGCTGACCGTATTGCGGCTGGGCCGCAACATGCCGGGACTCGCCCGAACTATCGTCAGACGATTGCGGCTGTTGTTGCGGCTCTGTCATATGCATGTCCTCCATGGTGCCTTTTCATCGGCGGTCAGGCGCGCAGCTGAGCGCCGATGGCCTCCGCCTTGTCGACGATGGCCTTGCGAATGGCCTCGCTGTCCTCCGCGGACAGTGTCTTGGACGGGGAGCGGAAGGTCACCGCGAAGGCGAGCGACTTCTTGCCCTCTCCCACCTGCTCGCCGGTGAACACGTCGAACAGCTCGATGGATTCGAGGTTGGCGCCGGCCGCCTCGCGGACCACGGCCTCAAGCTGGGCCGCGGTCACCGACTGGTCAACGGTGAAGGCGAGGTCCTGCTTGACGGGCGGGAACGTGGCGATGGGCTTCGCCTGCACGGGCTTGCCGTCAAGCGTGCCGAACAGCGCGGTAAGGTTCAGCTCGAACGCCGCGGAGTGCGCCGGCAGTCCCAGCGCCTCGTTGACACGCGGGTGCAGCTCTCCGACCATGCCGACGACCAGTTCGCCCGCGACGATCTGCGCGGCGCGGCCGGGGTGCCACTGCGCGGGCACATCCTGCGCGGCGGGCTGCCGCAGCTCGTAACGCGCCCCCAAACGGTCGCAGACACGGCGAACGGCCTCGACGGCGTCGCTCCAATCGACGGCGCGACGATCGCCGAGCCATCCGGAGTCGACCGCGTTGCCGGTCAGCAGGCCGGCGACGTGCAGCGGCTGATCGGGAAGGCCCGCATCCAGCGCGGCAAGCTGCTCATCGCTGGGGCGTACGCCTCCCGGAAGAGCCGGGATGGTGGGCGCGTTCGGATCCCACAGGTATACGTGGCCGATCTCGTACAGGCGGATGTCTTCGAGGCCGCGTCGCAGGTTGCGCTGCACGGTGGTGGCGAGCGTGGGGAGCACATCACGACGCAGGTACGGGCGGTCGCCGGCCAGCGGGTTGGCGATCTCGACGCTCACCGGCTTGATGACCGCCGGATCATAGGAGAACGCCTTGAAGTCCTCATCGCCGACGAACGGGTAGCTCAGCGACTCGACCATGCCGTATTCGGCAAGCGTGTCTGCGACCCAGCGCTGGCGACGCTGGTCGGGGGTCAGCCCGACCGTGCCCTTGACCGGGGCCGGAGGCACGGTGACGGGGATCTCGTCGTAGCCGACCAGTCGAGCGACTTCTTCGACCAGGTCGCACGGCTCGTTCAGATCGGGGCGCCAGGTCGGCGCGGACACAGAGAACTCGCCGTTGCCGCCACCAGCGACACGGCATCCGACATCGGTGAGGATGTCGCTGATGCGGTTGACGTCCACGTCGAGCCCGGCGACGCGGGCGACCTCGGTGGCCTTGAAGGGGATCGGACGGCGATACATCGTCGTGTTCACGTCGGTCGGGTGCCCGGACGGCTCGCCGTTGCCGAACTTGGTGAGCAGTTCGGCCGCCATCTGCGCGGCCGCGGGCTGCAGCTGCGTGTCGACGCCGCGCTCGAACCGGCGGGACGCCTCGGAGGGGATCTTGTGGCGTCGTGCGGAACGTGCGATGGAGACGCTGTCGAAATGCGCGGCCTCCAGCAGGATGTTCTTGGTGTCCGCAGTGACCTCACCGTACAGGCCGCCCATGACGCCGGCGATGCCGAGAATGCGCGAGCCACGCTTGCCGTCGGGCGAATCGGTGATCAGCAGGTCCTCGACGCTCAGGTCGTGTTCCTTGCCGTCGAGCGTGGTGAGCTTCTCGCCTTCGGCCGCGCGACGCACCACGATCGGCCCTTCGATCTTGTCAAGGTCGTAGGCGTGCATCGGCTGGCCAAGGTCCAGCATCACGTAGTTCGTCACATCCACGGCGAGGGAGATCGAACGCATGCCCGCGCGGATAAGACGGCGGCGCATCCAGTTCGGCGTGTGATTCGTCGGGTCGAACCCGTGGATGGCGCGGGCGACGTAGCGGTCGCAGCCGGTGACTCCGTGAATCGGGTTGTTGTCGTCGACGATGACCTCGATGTCGCTGGAGACGCCGGACTCCGCCGCGGGAGCGGCGGGGGCGCGCTTGTTGAGCTCGGTCACCGGATCGACGAACTTCGCGCCGGTGGAATGATGGTATTCGCGGGCCACGCCGCGGTACGAGAACGCATAGCCGCGATCCGGGGTGATGTTGATTTCCAGGATCGGCTGGTCGAGGTGCAGCAGGTGCATCGCGTCGTCGCCGGGCTTGAGCGCCTTGTATTCCTGGGGCGTGAAGCCGTAGTCGCGCAGCAGGATGATGCCTTCGTGGCTGTCGCCCAGGCCGAGCTCGCGCTCCGAGGCGCACATGCCGTCGGAAACGTGGCCGTAGGTCTTGCGCGGTTCGATCTTGAAATCGCCGGGCAGCACTGCGCCCGGCAAGGTCACGACGACCTTCTCGCCGGCGGCCATGTTCGGGGCGCCGCAGATGATGCCGCGCGGCACCTTCTTGCCGTTCTCGTCGACCGCGTTGTACGCGGGGCCGACGTCGACATGACACCAGTTGATGGTCTTGCCGTTCTTCTGCGGTTCCGGCGTCGCGTCGACGACATATCCGACGACGATCGGACCGGTGACCTGGGAGGCGTGGATCTCCTCCTCCTCAAGACCGACCCTGACCAGGTCCTTGGCCAGCTGCTCGTAGGTGAGGTCAGACGGAACCTCGACGTGCTCCTTGAGCCAATCAATGTCAACCATAGGCATGGGCTTCTCACTCCCCCATCACAAACTGTTCGCTGAATCGCACGTCGCCCTCAACGAGGTCGTGCATGTCGTTGATATCGGAACGCAGCAGCAGCGTGCGCTCCATGCCCACACCGAACGCGAAACCGGTGTACTCCTCGGGGTCGATGCCCGCGGACTTCAGCACGTTCGGGTTCACCATGCCGCAGCCACCCCATTCGAGCCAGCCCGCGCCGCCCTTCTTGTCGGGGAACCACAGGTCGAGTTCGGCGCTCGGCTCGGTGAACGGGAAGTAGCTCGGGCGCAGACGCGTCTTCGCTTCGGGGCCGAACATGGCCACGGCGAGCTTGTCGAGCACGCCCTTCAGGTCGGCCATCGTCAGGTGCTTGTCGACGGCCAGAGCCTCGCACTGGTGGAACACGGGGGTGTGCGTCGCGTCGAGCTCGTCGGTGCGGAACACACGGCCCGGGCTGGCGATGTACAGCGGGACGCCGCGGGTCAGCAGGGCACGCACCTGATCGGAGGAGGTCTGCGTGCGCAGCACCATGTTGGAGCCGACGAAGCCGGCCGCGTCATGGGCCTGGTTGCCCTTGACATAGAAGGTGTCCTGCATCTGGCGGGCGGGATGATCCGGGCCGAAGTTCAGGGCGTCGAAGTCATACCATTCGGTCTCCACCTCGGGGCCGGCGGAGATCTGCCATCCCATGGAGATGAACAGGTCCTCGACGTCCTCCATGAGCTTGGCCAGCGGGTGGCGGGCGCCGAGCGGGCGACGGTTGACCGGCAGCGTCATGTCGACGGTCTCGGCCTCCAGCGCGCGCTGCTCCTCCTGCGCCTTGAGCTCGGCCTCCTTGGGGCCGAACGCGCGGCCGAAGTCGGCGCGGAGCTTGCCCATAAGCTTGCCGGCTTCCTTCTTCTGATCGACCGGCAGCGACCCGATGGCCTTGCTGGCCTTGGTCATCGCCGATTCGGCACCGGCGTATTGCGTTTTGATGGCTTTGAGCTCCTCCAAGCTGGAGGCGTTCTGAATCTTGCTGATGCCCTCGGCGACCGCATCGGTCACTGACTGGGCATCGAAGAGAGCATTGTCTGCCACGAGAACCCTTTCGTCCTACCTACAACTACCGAAACTACCGGTTTATCTGCGCCAAAAATCAAATAATCCAAGCGTTTACCGAGTTCACATTGTCCCTATATGGCTCGACATAGCCATACTCATGAGCATGATCGCGGCGCTGGTCGCCAGATTCAGCGACTCGGCCTTGCCATAGAGCGGAATGCGCACGATGTCGTCGCACCTACCCAACAGACCCGGCTCAAGTCCGCGGGCCTCGTTGCCGAAGATCACGGCCTTGCCCACCCCGGCGAGATCCTGGTCCCTCAGCGCCTCGGGCAGCTCCCTTGGCTCGCGCCCGTCCGTCCCGTAGACGTCGGCGGCGATGGTGCGGAGCACCTTCTCGCCGGCCCATCCGAAGAACTCGTCCACGCCCATCGTCATCACGGGGATATGGAACAGCGAGCCCGCGGTCGCGCGGATCACCTTGGGATTGAGCATGTCGACGCAATCGTCGACGAACACCACGGCATCGCATCCGGCCGCGTCCGCCGCACGGATAACCGTGCCCGCGTTGCCGGGGTCGCGCACCTGCCAGAACGCCGCGACGAACGGCTTTTCGGGCAATTGCGTCCCCTGCGCCGTCGCGCGCACCGCATCGGCGTCGCCGACCGCCGCAATGCCCTGGCAATCGGGGCTGATGCGGCGCATCACCGCCTCGCTCGCCGGATGCACATATATACGGTGTTCCTGGGATCGCTCGACGATGGACGTCAGCGTCTCGCCTGCGATCCGCGGCCCGTCCGGCCCGTCCGCGGCCTGCACATAAAGGTCACGGACGGAGTCGGGCATCCACGTCACCGCCTCGCGAACCGACTGGGGGCCCTCTATCAGGAAACGACCGAAACGCTCCCGGGTGCGGCGGTTGGCAAGATCGGCCACCTTACGCACGCGGTCGGCCTTCATGTTGTCTATCATTCTGGAATCGATCGGCATGACTGCAACTGTACGCGCCAAGCGATACAGCGGTGCCGGGCGCCACGATTCGGCCGGCTCGCCGCGTGCGTCTCTAACACTGGACTAAGAAACGCTGTCAAACATCGACTATGGCCGGCGAACGGGTAACGTTGCCACTATGCAAATGTTGTTCACAGCCCGTAGGGTCTCCTGCGTCGTGCCTTCTGCGCAGTCAGACCGCACCATCTTCGAGGATCTGTCGTTCGACGTCGATCGCGGCCAGATCGTCGATCTGGTCGGCCCGTCCGGTTCCGGCAAGAGCAGCCTGCTGACCGCCTTCGCGCTGCTCAACCCCCATGCCGACGGCACGTTCACGCTGGACGGCGCGGACAGCTCATCGTTCTCGCTGCAGCAGTGGCGGAGGAACGTCGCGTATCTGCCGCAGAAGCCCATGCTGATGGGAGACAGCGTCGCCGACACGATTCGGCTTCCCTGGACGCTGGCCGTGCGCAGAGCGGACGAGGCGAGCGCGCCCGACAACCATGCGGCCACCGGCAAGAAGACCTCCGCGAGACGCGGCAGGTTCAGCCGGCTGTTCCGCTCCGAACAGTCGCAGGCGAAGCTGGCGCTACCCGACCAGCTCATTCGCAATACGTTGGATGCCATGGGATGCGAGGATATCGACCTGGCCCGTGCGCCGCACGACCTTTCCGGCGGTCAGGCGGCCCGCGTCAGCCTCGCGAGGACGCTGCTGACCCGCCCGGCCGTGCTGCTGGCCGACGAGGTGGACGCAGGCCTCGACGACGACAACGCGGACAAAGTCGCCTCGATCATGGCCAGCGCGGCCGCCAGGGGCATGGCCATCGTGCGCATACGGCACCGTCCGCCCGACGGCCGAGCCACACGCATCGTCACACTGTCCTCGGGGAGGCTGTCATGAGCGGCAACGGTTACGTGATCGATAATTGGGGCCTTCTGGTCGCGCTGCTGATGGTGGCGGTCGCGGCGCTCGTCTCCGAGCTCATGTGCATCAGCATCGGCAAGACGCTGATGTGGTCGGCGATACGCGCGCTGGTGCAGCTGTGCGTGATGGGCGTGATCATCGGGTACGTGATCCGCTCCAACAACCCGTGGCTGGTGTTCGGCGTCATCGCGGTGATGCTGGTCGCGGCCGTGCAGATCACACTCTCCCGCGCCAAGGGCATCCCGAAGGGGCTCGCCGGCCCGGTACTGCTCAGTCTGGTCATAACCATGCTGCTGATGATCTCGCTGGTGACCGAGCTGGTGGTGCGCCCGCACCCCTGGTATGCGCCGCAGCTGGTGGTGCCGCTTACCGGCATGCTGCTGGGTAACACCGTGTCGGCGCTCGCCGTCGGCCTGAGCCGGTTCTATGAGAGCATGAACGAGCGCCGCGACGAGGTGGACACGCTGCTCGCCTTGGGCGCCACCCCGTGGGAGGCCGCCCGTCCTTCGATCGTCTCGTCCATACGACTGGGATTGCTGCCCACCACCGCCTCTCTGGCGTCGTGCGGCATCGTGACCATCCCCGGCATGATGGCCGGCCAGGTCATCGCCGGCGGAGACCCACTGAACGCGGCGAAATACCAGTTCGTCGTGTTAGCCGCCATCGCCGCGCTCACCCTCGTGGCCGACGCGCTCATCATGACGATGACCTATCGGACCTGCTTCACCGACAAGGACCAGTACAAGCCGCCCGAGGATCGCTGAGACGACGGGCGCGCAGAAGCGCGACTTGCATTGCCGCTGAGCCGGCGGAACTCATCCGGCTCAGCGGCAACTGCGTTCTATGAGGATGTCGGAGACGGTCAGGTTCGCGTCGTTGACCAGATTGAACAGGATCACTCGGGCCAGTTCGCCCGGATCCATGAAGGTGTGCTGCTTCTCCTCCGACACGTAGTCGCGGCTGTCGCGGTAGAACGCGGTGTCGATGCCGGCCACGAACCAGCCGTCGGCGATCAGCTGTTTGGTCAGCTCGTATCCCAATCCCAGTGCACTACCAGTGACGATAGCGATGTTGCGGCCGTTCGAGTTCGTTATATCATGCTCCGATCCCCCATACAATGTATGGTCAGAGTATCGGACCATTCAGCCCCCCCGCCGCACCGGCCACCCGATTGGTCCCGCGCAGATCCCCGTCAGCCGGCGAACTGCGCGGCGGATGCCGGGTACCACCGCGCGAACGACGCGATGTTCTCCTCGCCGTCCCCGTGCACCGCGGCACGGACCGAAGCCAGCCGGACGGCCATCCGGGCACGGACGACGGCATAATACCGGGCAAGCCATCCATTGATCAGTTCCATCATGCGAGTCATCACACTCACCTTGCCTTTCCATCAGGGTGTTTCAAGGATGCAGACGGTCACATGAACGACAAAATATTAATATCGTCATTCTCGCGATGTCCGAATCATCGATTGAGTCCCTCTCCTGCAGCAAGAAGAACTGATATCTACGATAGGGATGGAATGTAACGACGACACCGGCGCAATGATACTTTTGCGCATCAAAAGAAATATAGTATTTTCATATACGTTACATCACGCAGAGAGCGGCAATGGGGCACTCCGGTGCACAGGCGGCGCGACCGGCCCGGAACCTGGCAGGGCGGGCAGGAAGACCATCATTCTCGTCGGATCTTTCGGAGCGGATCGACTACAACATCCCCGACCTGCCCATATATGCCAGACGGGACGCATTGTCGTCGTTCCCGGACTACCGCTGCCCATGTCACTGGCATCGCGATCTGGAATTCATCCATGTCATCAGCGGTCAGATGCAATATTCCGTCAACGGCGCCATAGTGACGCTGGAAGCCGGCAACGGATTGGTCGTCAATTCGAGCCGGCTGCATTACGGGTTCTCGCCGCAGCAGAGGCAATGCTGGTTCACCTGCGTGGTGGTCGACCCAGAACTGCTTGAGCTGCTCGGCGCGGATGAGCGGGTTTTCGTCGGCGAGCTACTTCATCAACGTGTTCCGACGGCGGCGAGGCGTCACTCCGCGCGTCTGGCGTGAGTCACGCTGCGTGGGTCGCGTCACTGTGCGAGGGTCATGTCACCGTGCGAGGGGGCACGCAACGTGACGTAACCCTCGCACGGTGACATGACCCACGCACAGTGACATACCTGACAGCGGCCACGAACCCGCTACAGGATGTCGGGGTCGTCCTTGTCGATGGTGCCCGTGGCCTTACCGATGGCCTTGAGCCCGTGGTAGGCGACGAGGATGACGACCGTGCCGATGGCGATGCCGTTGAACTGCACGCCCTGGAACGCGAACGTGAAATCGGCGATGCCGATGATCATCACGATCGCGGCGACCATGATGTTGAGCGGCTTGTCGAAGTTGACCTTGTTCTCCACCCAGATGCGCACACCGATCATGCCGATCATGCCGTACAGCAGCGTGGTCACGCCGCCGAGCACGCCGCCGGGAATCGTGTTGATGACCGCGCCGAACTTCGGGCACAGGCTCAGCAGCAGGGCGAATGCGGCCGCGCACCAGTAGGCGGCGGTCGAATACACCTTGGTCGCGGCCATCACGCCGATGTTCTCGCCGTACGTGGTGGTGCCGGAGCCGCCGCCGAAGCCGGCGATTGCGGTACCGAGGCCGTCCGCGAACAGCGCGGTGCCCATATGCCCGTCATAATCGCGCCCAGTCATCTGCGCCACAGACTTGACGTGGCCGACGTTCTCGGCGACCAGCACCAGCACGACGGGGATGAACATCGGCAGGATCGAGAAGTCGACCTGCGGAAGATGGAATTTCGGAAAGCCGATCCACGCCGCGTCGCCGATGGCCGAAAAGTCGACCTGACCGCGGAAGCATGCGTACACATAGCCGACGATCACACCGAGCAGGATGTTCAGACGTCCGACAAGACCGCGGAACAGCACGGCGATGAGCAGCACGGCGAGCAGCGTCACCAGGGCGGTGTCCCAGCCCTTCTGCCAGTTCGACCACACGCTGGGAGCCAGGTTGAAGCCGATGATCGCGACGATGGCGCCGTTGACGACCGGCGGCATGATGATGTCAATCCACTTCGCGCCGGCGAAGTGGACGGCCACGCCCACCAGGGCGAGCAGCAGGCCTGTGACCATGATGCCGAAGCTGGCGGCCGGAATGCCCTTGCCCGCGGAGGCGACGGCGGCGATCGGGGCGATGAACCCGAACGACGACCCTAGGTAGCTCGGCAGCACGTTCTTGTTGATGAGCAGGAACAGCGCGGTCGACATCGCGGTGAAGAACAGCGTCGTCGACGGGTCGAAATGCGTCAGGATCGGCACCAGGAACGTCGCGCCGAACATGGCGATGACGTGCTGGGCGCCGATGCCGATGGTACGGGTCCAGGTCAGTCGCTCATCGGGCTCCACGACCTCGCCGGGCGCGAGCGTCTTGCCGTCGCCATGCAGTTTCCATGTGAACAGGTTTCCCATCACGAACTCCTTCGGTTCTCTCAGGTGGCACATCCATGCAGCCATGTGCCGCGTTGAGGCCATTGTAACCCGTTCGCCCACCGTTGCGATGACGAGCCACGTGCGGCGCGCGACTCGTCATGCGCGGCCCGTGAGCGCCGTGAGGCGCCTCGTGCCGTCACAGGTGCGGGTCGACCGAATGCACCACGTCGACGAGGTCGCCGTTCGAGAGCAACGGGCGCTGGAATTCGCGCCACGGATCGACGCGCACCTCCCAGCGTCCGGTCGACTCGTCGAACACTGGGCGCGCGGTCTGCTCCCAGCGCACGCGCGACGACGTGCGGCCGGTGGCCGGGTCTCGCCGCGAATAATGCAGGCACGTGCAATTGGTGATCGCCCATGCCGGGTCGTCGGCGCGGCGCATGAACTCCTCGTCCGACAGGTCCTCCAGGGTGAGCATCAGCGCGAGCATGAAGTCGCCGTGTGTGACGGCGACGACGGATTCCGCCTCAGCACGCCGGTTGAGCGACGTGAGCAGGTTATGCACGCGGTTCTCCGACACGTCGGCAATAGACTCGCCTGCCGGCGGACGCCAGTACAGCGGGTCGGTGCGCTTGAACATCCAGTTGCGCGCGTAGTTCGTGCGGAAATCGTCCTGCGTGATGGTGTTGATCTCGCCCCAGGAGCGTTCGCGTAGCACGCGCGTCTCCTCCCACTTGGCTTTCGGCAGCGCCATCGTCGCGGCGGTTTCGCGCGTGCGTACGTATGGCGAGACCAGATACCGGTCGAACAGCTGCTGTTGCGCGACGAGCCAGCGGCCGATGCAGTCGGCCTGCTTGCGCCCGGTGGCGGTGAGTCGCCACGACCGGTCGGGCACGGTCACGTTGTCCTGCGTGTACAGGGAGTTATCGCCCTGCTCCCCCGCGTTGATGATGACGTTCGCCTCCGACTCTCCGTGTCGGATGACATATAGATCCAATGGCATTCCCATGAATGCGTTTCCTCATTTCGTTATCTTGCTATGTTGCTGTGTTTGCTGTCTTGTTGCGTTGTGTTTCGTTGTCTTCTGTCGCCGCCGTCTTCCGCCGTTTCCTGCCGTGCTGTCCCCTCGTCCCGCCGTTTCCGTCATCGTCAGAGCGGCCCTGCCGTCTGCCGCGCCCTGCGGGAATCGTACCGCTTCGATTCAAGTTCGCGGCATGGCTTCGCGATTCCTCCAGATTGCTCCAGCCTTCCCCCACGGTACACGCAATCATGCCGCTTCGCAGCCGCGCTCATGCCCACAGCGCAACAATTCACGCACATGTCACCGATGATTCAACTGTTACCCGGCGCCCGCCGTTCCGTGGCGAGCAGGACGCTGAGGCGGACTGCGGAACGCGCTTCCTTCTGGCATATGGCGACCAGGACCGCACGATACCCGTCGAGGATCAGGATACGGCCCGACGGGTGATATCCGGAACCCGCGGCGCGCGGCTGTGCACGTACCCGGGCATGGCGCATGCGATCTGCGACCGCGAGATCGACGACATCCGTGATTTCCTGAGATAGGGGCTCCATGCCCTCAAATACGTCAGCGGGCTGAAACGGAGGCTCCCAGGCCGGGAGCGCCCATTTCAGCCCGCTGGCAACGCGATGCCGGGAATCAGAAGAACAGCACGGCGACGCCGGCAGCGAACAGCATCAGCAGGATCGACACGAGGAAGCTCGCGAGGAACGGCTTGCGGCCCTTGACCGCGATGGCCTTGAAGTTCACGTTGATGCCGAGCGCGGCCATGGCCATGCCGAGCACGATGTACGCGAAGTCCACGAGCTGCGGGGTGATGGCGGCGATGAACGGCACGAAGGTGCCGATCACGGACGCGCCGATGAAGCCGAGCATGAACCAGGGGAACGCGACGGAGCGTTTGCCGGTGGGCGCGACCTCGGAATGCTTCTTCTCCCACCAGATGGCGATGATGATGGCGGCGAACACGAGCATCAGCACGCGCGACAGCTTCATGATGGTGGCGATGTTGACCGCGTTGAAGGCGTCGCCGGCGGCGACCGCGTGGGCGATCTCGTGCAGGGACGCGCCGGCGGTGATGCCGAGCTGGTCCTGCGTCATGCCGGTCAGGGGGCCGAGCGCGATCTCAAGCAACGCGAAGATCGTGCCCATGATGGCGACGATGGCGACGGCCATGGTCACGTCGTCGTCCTTCTCCTGCTCCTTCTCGGGCGGCACCTTGATGGAGCCGGACAGGCCCATGACGGCGGCGGCGCCGCAGATGCCCGTGCCGCCGGCGGTCAGGATCGCGAGCATCGGGTCGACGCCCATCTTGCGCGCCACCCAGTAGGTCACGACGATGGTGAGCGTCACCACGACCGCGGCGATGGGCAGGCACTTGATGCCCTGCGTGAACAGCACTTGCAGGTTGAGCTTGAAGCCGAGCAGGATGATGCCGAGGCGCAGCAGCTTGTTGGAGATCAGCCCGGCCGCGTCCTTGACGCCGGCCTTGCGCTTGTCGCTGGCACCGACGTACCACTTGCGGATCGGGAACTGGATGATCATGCCGATCAGCAGCGCGATGATCAGCGCGCCGAACAGTTTGAATCCGGGGTATTGCTTGAGCCATGAGCCGATCAGTGAAGCGATCAGGGTCAGGACGGCGATGAACAGCATATCGACGGTGGCGATGCGTTTCCACCATTTCGTACAGAACTCTCTCATGATGTCCATTGAACTACCGTCATATGCCATCGGTCAAATCAGTGATAGTGATGGATGGTATTGATATTTTTGATGCCAGATTGCAGCGAATCGTTCTCAATAAGAAAGGTGCGAGCCAGATGCGGGCGGAAACGAACACAAACACCTCCGAAAGCCCGGAATTCCGGGCTTCGTCGGCTTGTTCACTTGTGCGAAAATGTGAGGAATCCTCGCACGTTTCTTATTGAGAACCATTCGCTGCGACACAGTCAGCCGCGCAGGGCCGCAATGACCCTGCCGGCAAGTTCCCGCTGCCCCGGCGTCAGACCGGAACGCGGCACCAACGCATAGAACCGCCGCACGAACTCGTCGCCCAGCTCCCGTGTCGGCACGCCGGCCGGCACGGCGGCCGCCGACACCAGGGAGCAGCCGAAACCGGCCGCGAGCGCCGCGCCGATGGCCGCGTTATTGGCGACCTCGATCATGCGAGACGGCATGAAGCCGACCGTCTTGAAGTACAGATCCGTGTAATAGCGCACGCCGGAGCCGTGCTCGCGCACCATCCACACGCCATGCGGATCACCGGCCAGCACCAGCCTGTCCTCGCGCAGCGTGACACGATCGACCGAGTCGTTGACGATGGGCTTCTCCACCACACCCAACTGCACGGCTTTCATACCGGCCTGTTCCAGGATCGCGTCGGAATTGAGCACCCGAATCGAGCAGTCGAAGCCGCTCAGCGCCTTGGCCATCACCGGCAGTGCGACCGGCAGCAGCACGGCCGCCGTGGTGTGCGAAAATGCGACGGACAACGGCTCACGGCTCTCGCGCATGCGGGCGATCTGCTCGCAGGCGTCGCGCCACGTGCCATCGATGCCGGTCGCCGCACGGTACAGCAACCGCCCAGCCTCGGTCGGCGTCACATCGCTTTTGGCATTGCGGACGAACAGCGGCGCCCCGACCATGCGCTCCAGTTGGGCGATGCGCGACGACACCGTGGACTGCGAGACCTTGAGCTCGTCGGCGGCCAACGTGAACTGGCCGATCTCGTAGACCGCGACCAGAGTGTCCAGCAAGGGGAACATGAACCGCTCCTTTCCGTCGTGTTCGGCAACACCTGCCGGAACGTCAGTGCGTCCGTTCCGGCAGGCGTTGCCGATCGGCTTGCATCATTTGACCTGCGTGATCCGGTTGCCGCTGACCATGAACGCCGTTCTCGCCATGTCGATCATCGGCTGGTCGAACCGGCTGTCGGTGTAGAACTCGTCGATGACCGTGTCCGGGCCGACGACTTCGCGGAACCGTTTCGGCTTGTTCGTATTGAAATTCAGACAGGTGACCCGCATCGTCCGCGGATCCACGGTGGATGAGACCAGACGGTTCAATCCGAGACGCCGGCATGCCTCCCCCACGGTCACGTCGAACGATGCCGTCAGGATCACGTCATCCGGACGCGGCTCATACCACGGCTTGATGCGGTCCATATGCCGGTTCCAGAACTCGTTCACCAACGCGGATACGCCCTCTGCGATCGCGGCCTCCCCGGCGAGACCGGCATCGGGAGCCGCGCCGTCCAGTCGCAGTATCCGTCGGGAAGCCGCGACATCGTGCAGGTAATCGCACGTCACGCCGCCCACGCCGCGTTCCATTTGCGCAAGCGTGGCCCGCCCCATCTTGTACTGCACCGCGTATCGCAGCACCGGAGCCAGATGCCGCAGCACCTTCGGCTCGTATCGGGCACTGAACATATACAGGTCGAACAGGCTTTCGCCGTCATATATCGTGCCGTCGAAATCGAACACCCTCATCGCGTCTCTCGTTCCCTCTCACCCTCGCGCCGCTCCCGGCCCGTCAGAACTGCGCATAGTCCGCATCCTTATGTTCCCCCGTCTCAAGGTACCGTGCAAGATCGTCGGACGACGAGAACACAGCGCGCACCGACTGGGCGATCATCAGGTTGATGCTGTCGCCGTCGCGCAGGCCCTCGCGATATGCGTACACGGGGATGCCAAGAGAGTGGGCGAATCCGATCTCGAACATCGTGCCGGAATCCTCGTCCATCAGATTGGCTATCACCGCCTTGGAAGCGCAGATGCCGTTCACGTCGTCGTCGAAGCAGCCCGCGGGACCGACCTCGGCGATGTCACTGGCGAACCGCGGCCTGAACATCGTCTTGCCGTGGGTGTCGAGCACATGTTCCAAGCGTTCCATCGACGCGACCTGCTCGGGATTGAAGAACGGGCCAGCGACGTAGAAATCGTAGCGGCGGCGTTTGCGCGAATAGGCTTTCTCACGCTTGCGGCCGGGCTCGCGATCGGGCTCTCGCCCGTCCGCCGCTTGGCCCGCCTCTGCGCCCACATCCGGCTCCACCATCTCGACGAACGTCTGCTTCATCGTATCCAGCAGCGACTGCGTGCTTTCCGGAACCTCGTCGCCCGCTCCGGCGACGTCCTTGGTGAGTCCCTCGATGCGGCGACGAATCCGGTCGGCGTCCTGCGGGTCGATGCTGAACTTCGCCACGAGCGACTGCCGTATCGTCTCATAATCAAGGTTGACGAAGAAGATAAGCTGCTGCAGCTTCATGAAGTTCTTCAGCTCGGGGAACCGCTCGACGATGTACGTCTCGCGATCATCCGTGGCCCTCACCCAGTCGCGGGTCAGCTGCATGCTCCAGTCGCCGGTGATGGATCCGCGGCGCATGCGGTAATGGTACAGCGCTTCGGGAATGCGCACGACGCGATGCGACTCGCCGATCACATTGCAGATACGGGCCATGTCCTCAATCTTGCGCCCGACGGGGAAGGAGAACCCGTGATTACGGTAGATCGACGCCGCCGCGACGAACGACCAGAAATACCCGTCGATCTCGGCCTTGACCTGCGCCTTGATCGCCTCGATCGGGGTCATGATGATCACGTCGTCATAATGGTTGTGCTTGTACGAGGATGTCAGCGGCTTGCCATCTTCGCTGATCGTGTCGAACTGGAACATCACCAAATCGGCGTCGTAGTCGCGCATCGTCGCCATCGCACGTTCAATGAGATTGCGCTCGACCATGTCATCGGAATCGACGAAGTAGATATAGTCGCCAGTGGCCTTCGCCAGTCCGACATTGCGCGCATCGGACAGGCCGCCATTGGCCTTGTGGATCACGCGGATCCGCTCATCCCTCGCCGTCCACGCATCGCACATCGCAGGGCAGCGGTCGGGCGACCCGTCGTCAACGAGCAGGATCTCAAGATTGCGGTACGCCTGGCCGACCAGTCCTTCCACGCACGCGTCGAGATACCGCTCGACTCCGTACACCGGCACGATGACCGACACGAGCGGCGTGGCCCCGTCACCATTCATGGCCTCCGCCGTCACATTCGACGATGTTTCCGATTCCGCTGACATGCCCCTCCTCGATGCTCCCCGGTCCGTTCGGCTCCACTCACTGCTGACGCACGGCGGCACGTGCGTCGCCTTCCATTGTCCATGATAGGCCAGGGCTTGCGCAGGGCGGACGACTCCATCCTGTTGTTTGCCATATCTTAACCGCGCCGCTCAACCGTGCCTTTTACCCGCGCGGAAACGGCGGCAGAACGCCATGCCGGCGTGCGTCGGCCACCGGATTTTCCATCCGCCCTGAGGTCGCGTAGACCCCTCCCATCAGTCTTTTGACACCATGCAGCATTTTGCCGAACCCCGCAACCGATCACCGTGGCGGGATGCTTCTTGCCGTATATGGCCGTCAGCGGCGACAGCGCGGCGATCAAGCAGATGCTCAACAACATGTCCAGCGAAGAGCTCCTCAAATACTATGACGGGGACAGCTCGATCAGCGCATCGCTGTTCAACGATCGCACATTCCCGTTCTGGGCGTTCCTCGTGCTGTCGGCGTTCATCCTGTTGTTCGCGCTGCTTCGTCTGCACGCCGCCACGCTGACGTTCTCCATCCTCAACCTGCTCTGATGCGCTTTGTACGCGGGAATACTCATCTTCATTCTCGTCTCCGCCTCCCACGAGATGGATGTCGTACGCTCGACGGCATCTCAGCCTGGGCTGAATCTCGCCAATGACCTGTCCTTTTCACTCGTTCCGTCGTATGGGATGTATGCGATCATCGCGGGAACGTTGTTCATGTTCGTGGGAGCCATCGTTTCCGTGGTGAATCGCAGCCATGCGCGCAGGGCGGCATTCGCCAGTCCGGCTCCGGCGAATCCGCCCGCAGTCGCGTACGGTGGCATGCCGGCGCAAAACTACGGAGCCGCGCCGGGCGCCGGAGCGGCGTATCAGCAGCCTGCCGTGCCATATAGCGCACAACCACAGAATCCGGCCGGAGGAACGCCGAACACAATGCGTCCCATGCCACTGCCGCCGCAACACTAATCCGCACAACCCGCAGACTCCGCTGACATCCACACCGAATCAGCGGAGTTCTTTTATGCCGCCAGACGCCGACTGGCACAACGGCGCGACTCGCCGAACTATGGTTCCGATACGGGCCGCACTGGAATATCATGGTGTTTATAGCAACGCTGCGAGAGAGGTGGGAGATCATGGAATATTGTCCGCATTGTGGTGCCCCATATGACGAGGGCAGTCGGTTCTGCTTCCAGTGTGGCGCTCCGCGGCAATCCGCCGCTGGAGCGCCGGGTGCTCCTGCGATACCGACCGCTCCGATACCCGTGTCGGGCTATGGCAACATGGCGGCGCAGCCACCGGTTCCATCGCCTCCGAGAGCATCCGAGACGGCATCCGACGATGGTTTTGCCGCATTCGCAGCGAATGCGGGCGATGCCGGCACACCTCCGACCGTCCCCGCCGGAAACTCCGCCACGCCACCGGCCAATCCCACCGGATCCGCCGCCGCGCAGCCGTCCGCCAAGCGCCCACGCATGAAACTCATCGCGGCGATCATCGCCGTACTGGTGGTTCTCGCTGGAACCGGGTTCGGTCTCGCCGCGAGGAAACTGGAATGGATCGGCCCGCGCACCGTGCCGACGGTCCGATACCGCACGGCAGCCGAAGTGTCACGTGAGCTGGAGACCAAAGGCTTTCTCGTCAAGAAGAAGCAGACGTTCAACGCCCTGGGCAAGGGCAAGTGCCTCGGTCTGGTAGGAGTCAAGGCGGGCGACCGTCTGCCCAAGGGCACGACGGTGACGGTCATCGAATCGATGGGACCCGGTGTACCCGAAGGCACAGTCGGCTCTGAACCGAGCAAGGCCGAAACCGCGCTACTGAAAATGGGCGTCAAAGTCGTCGAGCACGAAGTCGTCTCGGAGCACCCCGGCAAAGTCGCCGTCACCATGCCCGCGGACGGTGAGCCGGTGCGCGACACCGACGACGGCATCCATATCGGAGTCGGGATCACAGGTGACGGCATACCCGTCGAAATCGCCGGAATGGACAAGGACGAGGCGAAAACAAAGCTCCAGCAACAGGGCTTCGACGTCACGCTCAAGCCGCGTTTCTCCAGCCGAAAGAATCTCGGCAAGATCGTCCGAGCCGATCCCGGCATCGGCGTGCGGACCAGCGAGACCAACGTGACCCTGTATTACGGCGTGGATGCCAGCAAACGCTACGACGTGGTCGGCACGTCCATTCCCGACAGGGGATCGGACAAGATCATGACGAACACCGTGGCTCTGGCAGGGAAGTATTGCACCGATGGCGGCAACTGCCTGACATTGGAACCCGGTCAGACCGATCCAAACCCGAGTGGTCTGGTGCTCGACGGCAAAGGTTCCTCGGATTTCTTCGACCAGCTGACCCTCTGCACGTATTCGCAGGACATCAGCGGCTGCAACCCGTCCTCCGGCGGCTACTACAACGCAATGAAGGACTTCCTGATCCAGGGCGATACCGGCGCCATGGAGCTGTACGCAGGCTTCGGACTGCCCGTATGCGGCACCACGTCTTACGTGGGCGACGGGCCGACATACTGTGACGGCACATCGGAGAAACAAGTCGAGGATGGCTCGGATGGAACCGCCGAACAGGCCATGAGCGAAAAATATCTCAAATACGTGGCTCGTGATTTCTTCGTGGTGATGCCGGTCGGAGCCAACCTCGACCAGCTGGAATCCAACGGATATTTCGACGGCTCGACTACGTACAAGCCCTATGCGGACCGCCCGTATCTCATCCGCCGCGACAACTCCGCATACCCGGAAATCAAGGCGACGAATGACGCCTTCCACCGGAAGCCCAACCCGTACGCGCCCGGCACCAACATGCAGCCGTTCAAGAAGGCGCCCAACGCCCACAACGTGTACTATCTGGTCGAGCAGCCGGTCGATTTCAGCCAGTTCGAGGAGGCCACTGTATCCGGCGGGCGGCAGGGAGACGGCATCTCTTCCGACGGCAACGGCGATGATACCACTGAATCCGATGACTCATCGCAATCCCAGTCATCGCAATCCGGTGCGAGAACCTACACGAACGCGCGGTTCTCGTACCGTGTCGACGTGCCTGCCGGTTACAAGTGGCAGCAGGAGTCCGACAACGGCGACGGTCGCAAGTTCGACGCGACGTCCGGCTCCACGCAGATCAGCGTGTGGGGCAGCAACAACGCGCTGTCTCACTCCCCGCAGGAGGAGCTCGACTGGCTCAAGGAGAATCTCGGCGGCAACGCGAACATATCGCTCGCGCAGGTGGCCGGCCAATCGGTGTACCTCAGCTATGAGCAGAACGGAACCATCACGTATATCCGCGAAGTCGTCACCGGAGGGAAGATCGCGGCCATCGAAATCACGTATCCGACCAGCGAACGCTCGAGCGGAGACAAACTCGCGGAGACGGTTCCGCTGACCTTGAAGTTCGTGGGGTGATGGGGCTATCGTCACCAGAGGCGAGGCCGCACGAAACCGTTGTGTTCCAAGAACGCGGCGACGTCACGCAGCTCCGGCATGTTGATGCTGTGCGTCATGCCGGGGTAGATTTTCTCGGTGAGCGTGGTGTGCGAGGCATAGAACGCGCTCATCGCGTCGAGTTCGGACTTGGGGAAGATGTCGTCCGCAGAGCCGTGGCCGTAGAACATTGGCGGCTTCAGTCGCGCAAGCTCGTCGTCGCCAGGCAACTCGCCATGTGCGAGGAAGCCGGAGAAACTGACTGCGGCGGCGTACCGTTTCGGGTTGACGCGCAGCATCTCGCCGGCGAGTAGACCGCCTTGGGAGAAGCCCATGACCACGATGGGGCGCTCCGGGGCGATGCTGTCGGCCACCCATGCGTCGATGGCCTCGCCGGCTTGGCGTGATTGCCGATCGAGCGATTCGCCGGTCGGGACGCCTTCGTAATCCCATGAGCCGAACCACGTGTAGCCCGGGCCGTACGAAATCGGCGCACGCAACGACGCGTAATCGGCGCCGGGCGCACAATAATCCAGCAATCCCGGCAGGTCATGCTCGTTCGACCCCCAGCCGTGCAACAGCAAGAACACCGGGCCGCTTCCATTGGCCGGCAGACTGGCCACCGCATGTTCGATCCTCATCGCGCTCACTCCCCTCTTGTGTGTTCGTGTTTTGCGTTCGCCACCGGCTTCAGAGCGGCTGACGAATCACGTTTCAATGTCATGCTCCGTCACCCATGGTAGTCGCACGGGCGCCGGCAGTCACACCATCGCGCATCCGCCCCCCCACTCCATTTCATCATCTCATCCCGCCAAAGTCCCATCTCAAGGTCGTCACATGGGACTTTCGCCGGATGAGGGGTCACGCCGCGGCACGGACATCCGCTCATAGTCCCGCGGGAAAGTCAGCCAATGGGACTACTCGCGGAATGGAGGCTGCGGGATTGCATGGCGTACCATATAACTCGACATCGAATCCGGCGCCGCAACACCGGCATCCACCGACGACACGGGAGTATCAATGCAACAACCGATCATGACCTCCGTCGCTTTTCTGTCGCAGGCATCGGCCCCTGCCGACCCGTCGAACGACGAGGACCGCGCCACCGCGACCGACCTGCGTGACACGCTGGCGGCGCATCGCGGCGAATGTGTGGGCATGGCCGCGAACATGATAGGCGTGGCAAAGCGGATCATCGTGTTCCAAGACAAGGAAAACAACCGCAACGCAATCATGTTCAACCCGCGCATCATTGCTGGGAGCGACCCATTCGATACCGCCGAAGGATGTCTGTCACTGGATGGCGAACGTCCGACAACACGCTACCAGAGCATCACCGTCACCTATCAGGCTCGCAGCGGGCGCGAATACACGACTGCCTTCGACGGATTCACCGCGCAAATCATCCAACACGAAATCGATCACATCAACGGCAT
This sequence comes from Bifidobacterium bifidum ATCC 29521 = JCM 1255 = DSM 20456, assembly GCF_001025135.1. NCBI lineage: Bacteria > Bacillati > Actinomycetota > Actinomycetes > Bifidobacteriales > Bifidobacteriaceae > Bifidobacterium > Bifidobacterium bifidum. The sequence goes on from NZ_AP012323.1 coordinate 1,374,770, forward strand.
CATCATCTGACGAATAATGACGATCATCGCGTCATATCGCCGAAATCGACAATGTGACGCGTCACAAAGCACACCACACACTCAGCCCAACTGGTCCTTGATGCCGGACGGCAGATGCGTGGTGACTTCCTGCTGAATGCGGTCAAACGCGCTGGACAGCAGCAGATTACCCGGAACCGTACTGATCAGGAATGCCAGAATCGCGGCGATGACCGCCGTCACCAGACCTTTGACAAGATGGGCGACGATCTTGAACACCAGATAGGCGACAATCGCGCCGACGACGACGGTGATCACGGTTTGAGCCAGCTGCGGCAGATTGCCATACCACAGGACGAACTGGTCGAATCCGGACCGCACGGTCTGTGATGTTTGAGAGATCTGCGAGTTTTGAGCAATATGCAAGGACAACACGGCGTGCACGAACTGCATGTGCGAGGTCAGTCTCCTTTGCCGGTGAGTATGGTGGTTGTTTGATGATATCAGCCTGATCAGGCCTCCCGTCATGTGCCGGTCCCCGATCGGGCCGGGATGCGGGAGGTCCCCTATGCCGTCATGACGTCAGCCGACGAGGAAGTCGAGGACGTTCATGCCGGTGCCGGTCTGCGCGCGATACAACTCGGTGTATCCGCACTGGCGGCAGGAGATGGTGACGAACTTCTTGTTCTGCACGTTGAACAGTTTGGCGAAATCGCCGCCGGTCGCCTGGAACTGGTCGCTGTCGTATGACCGGCATCCGCATTTGACGCAAACGTACTGAATCTGCTGCATAATGAATTCCTTTCATCGGAACCTAACATCCCCCGATAGTGGTTCACCCTATCAGACAGGATTCGCCCGATTGCCGGTTATCCCATATCCGCACGTAACGCGCATACAATCAACAGAATCGTCCGCGCTCCTTCGCGATGCGGGCGCCCCATATCGGCATCAGTGCGCATCGGAGAAGAAATCACGCTGAAAAACGCCAACAGCCGACAAATCCAGAGGCTATCTTCGTTTCGAGGGGTTGATTCGGATGCGTCAAAACATCTATCTGCGTTTCGAGGGGGTGGTGCTCAAGTATAAACGCTCCCAAAACCGCATGATTCCAGCAACATACAGCTTCGAATACCCTGCATATCGTGTTTTGGCAACCCCTTGAAACGCAGATAGATGTTCGGAGAGCCCCGAATCAACCCCCCAAAGTTCATATACCGTACAAATCGGCGGGTCGGATGTCCTCAGTAGCCGTGCGCGTGCAGATAATCGTCGTCAAAACCGAAATAATGGCCGAGCTCATGCAGCACTGTCTTGCGAATCTGCCGGCGCAGGTCGTCGCGCGTGGCGCAGACGCGCTCGTGCGGGCCCTTGTATATGGTGATGATATCGGGCATGACGCCACTGTATCCGGTGAAGCGCCGCGTGATTGGCACACCTTCGTACAGGCCGAGCAGCTCATCGCACTGGCGCTGCATCGTCGCCCGCTCACGCTCGTTCGGCTCGTCGGCGACCGCGATACCGACATTGTCCAGCGCGCGTTTGAACCGGTCCGGAAGACTGTCGATGGCCGCTTCGACCTCGTGCTCGAACTCCTCGTCGCTGATGCGCATTCCACAGCCTTCCTTGTCATTGAACAGTCGCCTTGCCCGCCACGATCAGGCGGATGCCCCGGCACAATCGGGAGCAGTCTGACTCCATGTTCCAAGCATAGGACGGCGTGGACCGATGCGCCACATAGACCGTACGTCACACGACCGGTATACGCTTCAGTCATTCGTAACGTACACTAGTGACTGTGCGAAAGGAGGTGCGCATTGGCGACGTCGGAAATCGAACAGTTGTGGATCAGCCAGTTTCAGGAGAATCTGGGGGCGCTTCGCAAAGTGGCGGGATGGACCACCCAGCAGTTGGCCAACGAGCTAGGAGTCGCACGGCAGACCATCTCCAATCTGGAGACCGGCCGAAGTCCCATGACCAAATTGCAGTACCTCGCCCTGCGCACCGTGTTCAGCGCCGAAATCGCCGAATGCGGCAACCGCGAACTGGCGAAGATCATCAAGACCCTTGTTGACGATCCGATTGAACTGCGCATCAAGGAGCTTGGGACGGCCGGTTCGTCCGACGATGCCAAAGAGCCGACCGATGAGACGGCCGACAATACCAAAGCAAACAGCGCTACCGAGCCTGACGCTCCCAGCGAAGCAGACGATGCACGGCCCGTCGCACCGGCATCCAAGCCGGCTGCCGGCAGACGGGCACGCAAAAACAAGGAACGACCGCTGAGCACGGCCATGCAGGCACTTGCCGTCATCACCGCGGCTCTGGCCAGCGGCACCGCCGCCGGCGTTCTCACCTATCTGCTGTTTCCCAACGGCAAGCCCGGTAAAAACGGCAGACGTTGACAGAGCGGACCGCGCTGCAGACCGCAACAAGGCCGATCATCGACAGTCGTACTGATTCGGCATGACGATTCGTGTCTATTTCCGCTGCCACGAACAATGCCTCATCTCGATCAACTTCCGGAAAAGTCCGGGATTCTCTTCGCGCATCAGCGCGGCTGCGACTGCATCATGTGGCGGCGCGTTTGAACAGAGAAATATAAATCTCCCGGCATATGAAGGCAAGGCTCTTCATGCACCGGGAGATTTGACGATTCGTTACGGCAGAAAAAACGTTACAGGCCTAGGACTTCATGCTTCTTCATGTCGAACTCCTCTTGGGAGAGGATGCCGATGTCGACGAGTTCCTTGAGCTTCTTCAACGTTTCCACCTGTTCTGCGACGCTCATGGAGGTGGCGTGCGAGGGCGCTGCCGCGCCGGCTCCGGAGGTTGCCGTATCGGCACCGCCCGTGCTTTCGGCTGCAAGTGCGGCTTGAGGCTGCGGCTGCTTCGGTTGCGGCTGCGCGGCCATCGGCATCGGCGCTGCCGGCGCCGCGGTCATCGGATTGATGGCCTGAGCCATGTTCATGCCGAAGAGCATGCCGCCGCCATCACCGAAACCGTTGTTCTGGATGCCTTGGGCGATCTGCTGCTGCGCGGCCATGTTGCCGGCCGTCTGCGAGACGCCCTCGTACGCAGAGACATTCATCTTGTTCGAAGCGAATTGGCGCACGAGCTGGCGAGACTCCTCATCGAACTCGATGCTCTCGATGCCGACGCCGGACACCTCGAATCCGAAGCGATTCCTCCACGTCCCCGCATTCGTCTCATCGTTGCGCACGCGTGTGGCGATATCGTTCGCATGGGCAGGCAGCTGCGAAATTCGATACTGATCGGACAACGAGTTGATGGCGACGATGAACGACTGGACGAATTCGGAAAGAATCTGTTCCCTAGCCTTGGGATTGTCGAACGCGTACGACGTTACGTTGGCGGGAACGTAATTGCGCACGAAGCGAACCGGGTCGGTGACTTTCAGTGACATCGTGCCCCGCGCCCGTATCTCCAAATCCACGCCATAGAATTTGTCATTGTAGACCAGCGGCGCTGGAGTGCCGAACTTAATGCCGCGGATCTCACGCAGGTTGACGAACGCCACATACTTCGTCTCCACCGGCTGCCCGCCGAATGTGAATCGACTGGCGACCGAACTGAACAGCGATCCGATGCCGTCACCGGCGAGCACGCTTTTCTCGCCGTCGCGGTACTCGTAACCGCCCGGCTCGGTAATCACGTTCTCGATGCCGGATTCAGAGAAGATGAAGGCCGCCGTGTTTTCGGGCACATAAATGTGGGAACCGTTGCTGATGACGCCTTCAGAACCGTACTCGTTCGACCCGCGTCCGTTGTTCGTGCCTCTTGGGACTCCCGGCGCGACCACTACATACTCGTCGAACCGACCGGCAGTGATGATGTCTTTCCATAGATCCGCGAACGTTCCGCCGAGCGCGCCCGCGAACGCCTTGATGATTGCCATGTGCTTTCTCCTCGTCTTCTCGCGCAAGCGCGGATGCGCCGCCATGCGTGTTGCCTGCATGACGGCGCATCCGCCCAGCGCACAGGTTCGGTCGGTTAGTTCAGCTGCGTCTCGCGATTGCAGTATTCGCAGCGAACCGCCTCGCGCTTATGGCCGGACAGCGGCGCGCCGCATCCCTCACAGGTTCCCGACGACCGCGTCTCGGCGATGCCAAGCCCGTTGCGAAACGCGCCGAACGTGTCCTTCAACGTACCGGCCAGCGCCTCCGTGCCGGGTATGGCCTTGCTGAACGCCTGTTGCTTGTTTTGGATCTGATCGAGAAAACCCATTGCTGTCCTTCTTCCTTATGTGGATTGGCGGAGTGCCGAATACCGCGTCACTGGCTGACGGACGCAAGTTTCTGCGTGCATCGAGCCATGACCTCGTTGTAGTACGCGAGATCGCTGGCGCTGAGCGAGCCGGAATCGATGGAAAATTACTTGAATTACTCGCAGATGTATCAGAGCTTGTGCTGATATCTGATGTAGATGAATCATCAGGACCGCGCAGGCTTATCGACATGATGTCCTTATTCGACTCATCATGTGAAATCCTTACGGAATAGCCATCCTTGGTCTCACCTCTAAACCATCCGCCCCTGCGTCTGTAATCTACAGTGAAGCCCTTCTCAAGAACAGCATCATTATACGCGGCATACTGTTCATCATTGGTATCACACACATCAATAGAGAGCATGTCATCATGTTCAATGAGATTGCCACCAGTCGTAGATTTCGGGGTTGGAAGTTTGGTGCCAATATTGGTTTTTGGCCAAGAGAAAGCTTCGCGCTCAATTTCCGGTGCGGCGGCCGGAGCGGCCTTTTCGAGAGCTCCGGAGACAACAATGCCTACACTGCCAATGACAAAACCCAACACTGTAAGTACTGCGGCAATCCAAGCAAACAGCTGACCAGTCACCTTGCCGCCGGGACGTGTTACACACAACGCAGCAAATGTCAGCAACAAGGATATGAACGCCATGGAGAACAACATTCCCCATTCCAATGCCGCCGGCGCGAACGTGCTCAGCACCATCAGGATGCTGTATGCAAGTGCCGCAATGGCGAGTTTAGAGCGGTTACCGGAAACGCCGGTGAACTGAGGATTATTCAAAATCTTCCAGGCCTTGTTCTCCTTCTTCGGGGCATTCGCCGCATCGGCGGGTGCCGCTGTGGGCAGAGCAAGTGCCGGATCAAGAACAGACAGGAATTCAGCGGTCCGAGTGCCACCATCATCACCGGTCACGTCCAGTTTGATGGCCGTCCCGTCAGCACCCTGAGCGCTGGCCTTCAGCGTGAATTGTGCTCCGTCATATGCGTGGAATGTCACCGTTCCCTCAGCGACGTTCTCTTCATCCACGGTGAACGTGGCGCTGGTGGACAGCTGGTCGTGGACGGCCTGCATTACCTGCTGCAGACTGGTCGCATACACACGATCGTTGTACGACGGAGTCTGGGCGGGAACATCTTGAACTGGCGGCATTGTCTGCGTCGGCGGCACAGACTGTTCGGTCGGAGGAATGAATTGGGTGGGCGCATCATTACTGCCCGAAGTCGTTGGCTGATTGCCGCCGGCGGGGAAGGGTGCCGGCTGTTGACTATCGTTTGTCATGATTTTCTTCTTCCTCTTTCTTTGCCAGCGACATCGCCAGCGCGCAAACGGCGAGACATGTGAGCATGACCGCCAGTCCGACCTCGATGGCAAACCGGCTGCGTTCGTTCATTGTCACATCCTTCTCTCGTCAACCACTTGATGTCGCTGTACTCATCACTTAGTGTATGTCGCTGTGAATATGTACGCAAATTAGCATTATGTAATTAGTTTAGCTAGTCAAACTGAGTTGAATCCACCCTTTCCGCCACGTGCCCTTACGGCAGTGGCAACGTCAATTTTCAGGATGGCGACATGGCCCCGCATCAGTTGCCAACTGATTTTTTCTCCGGCGTTTCGCCGGGCGAGTCTCGCTACGCTGAATCATCAGAATCACACGACATAGCAAGAGGAGCGCAACATGGCAGACACCCCCGAAGAGCATCTGACCGAAGAGCTGCTTGACCGGCTGCTTCACAGTGCCAAGATCGAAACGTATCTCGACGAGGAGCACATCACAGATCGTGCGTTGCCCGATTATCTGAACGAACTGCTCGACAGAAGCGGAATCAAGCGCAACCCTCTCGCAGAAAAAACAGGCATGAATCAGACGTTCATCTACGATATTTTCGCCGGCAAATCCCGGCCGGGAAGGAACAACGCCATCAGACTCGCGTTCGGGCTCGGGTGCGACCTGCGCGAGACCCAGCGGCTGCTGCGGCTTGCCGGCGTGAGCGAGCTCTACTGCAAGCAGCGGCGCGACGCAATCATCATCTGGTGCATTCAGAACGGCCGGGACCTTCCCGCTACCGACGATGAACTGTATCGGATGGGCGAGGATACCTTGGTGCCGAAGGACTAGTGCGGGGAGGTAGCTGGCGACGCCCCCACCCGCTTCGCGGGAGCCCCCGCCAGCGGGGGCGAGATTCTTAGCACATCACTCGTGCGCTTGTCTCCGCCAGCGGGGGCGGAATCTTAGGCCATAGAGCATGTCGATCGGGAACGGGTTAGGATAGCGGGTAACGACCAGGACTGGGGAGCAAGATGGACGATAAGCAGACCGCGCACGCGATGGGGATCGACGACACCTACCGCGTCGAGCGCACGCTCGCTCGCGGTCAGGGCGGCGTCACCGAACTGGTCAGCATCGACGGCATCGGTCCGTTCGTGCGCAAGAAGATCCCATCCCAGCTGGCCCAACGCAACGTATGGGCGGCTCTCAGCGCCTGCACGAACCCACGCCTGCCACACGTCGAGGCAACATACGAGTTGCCCGATCATTTCGTGGTGGTGTATGACTACGTATCGGGGCGGCCTCTGGAGCACGTCGTCCAGCAACAGGGAAAACTTCCTGAGCGCACGGCGGCACAACTGATCTGCCAACTGTGCGATGCCGTGACCGAGCTGCACCGGCATGGCATCATCCATCGGGACATCACCCCATCCAACGTGATTGTCGCCGACGACGGAGCGCATCTGGTCGACTTCGGCATCGCCAGGACCGTCGCGGCGAATGCGACGCACGACACCAAGGCATTGGGCACCTACGGTTTCGCTTCCCCAGAGCAGTTCGGGTTCGCACAGACCGACGCCCGATCGGACGTGTACTCGCTGGGACGGCTGCTTGGATACATGCTGACCGGCGTCTACCCTGACGACAAGCGATACGGCCAGCTGCTCGCCGACCCCCATGTGGTGTCATCCCAGCTGAAGTCGGTCATCGACCGGGCGTGCTCATTCGAACCGAGCGCCCGTATTCAAAGCGCCGACGAACTGCGCCGCGCGATACTGGGACAGCCTGCACAGCAGAATGAGAACATCGCCAGGCCCGCCATCGTGAACGTCGCGCCGCAATCGGCCCGGAAGCGCTCCAAGCGCAAGGCGATTATCATCGGTGCCATCTCTGCGATTCTGATCGCCACGCTCATAGCCGGCATGCTGGTTCTCGGCAATGTGTTCAAAACCGGCAAACAGTCCACGCCGAACAGCAGCACTACGTCATCATCTCACAGCAATACGTCAGACGCACAACAGCCGGGCAAGGATGGCACAAACGACAGCAATCAGTTCAACGGCTCCGCGAACGGGCAGACAACGGATGGAAACAGCACTGACAATACGCAGAGCGATACAACGGAGAACCCGCTGAAAATCACGGAATCAGGGTGGTCGGCGGACAGTGCCGGCTATATCCATTATGCCGTCGCGGTAAAGAACACCAGTAGCACCTTGCAGGTCGAGTTTCCTGCGATTAGCATCACCGGGCGCGCGAAAGACGGCTCGATACTGTTCGCTGAGGATAACCTCAGGGCAGTATCGTTCCCGAAGCAGACCATATATCTTGTCGGACAAGCTGGCAATGGCCCCGGAAGCGAAACTCCGGAAAGTGTGGAATTCTCCATAAACCAACGTGGCGGCACCGATATCCGGCAATCGCATGGTGTCGTCACCTTCACAACGTCAAATCTCTCGGTGTCGCATGATAGTTTTAGCAATACCTTATTCAATGGAGAGATCAAAGCCAAAAACACCGGCTACGATTCCATTCTAAATGGGGCGTATGTGACAGTCGTGCTACGCAACAAGAAAGGCGACATCATCTACGGGGATGGCCAGCCTATCGATTCGATTTTTGACAGAAAAACGCATTCCTTCTCAATCCCTATAGACGATTGTCCCGATTATGCCTCGTATGAGATTCATGCGTCAATTTGATTTTTGATTTGCCGGAAATTCGACGCCGCCCATTGCGTATCACGGTCATCTCACCACTATGCCGCTTGCCGCTCCGGCGATGTAATCGGAGCGGCAAGCGGCTACGCAACAATACAGGTGGCCCGAATTATCCTCAGCCGCGGTTGTCGAACATCGACAGGAGCATCTTGCTGGGTTCGACGGCGTAGACGGTGTGCGGCAGGCGGGCGCTCAGGTAGACGACGCCGCCGGGTACGAGTTCGACCTCGCGGCCTTCGCCGCCGACGCGCAGTTTGCCCTCAAGCACCTGAATGGTCACCGGCATGGCGGCCGTATGCTCGCTCAGCGCCTGATCCTTGTCGAAACCGAACAGCACGACACGCAGGCCGTCCTCACGCATCACCACGCGCGAGACGGTGGATTCCTGCTGGATCTCGATCAGCGATGCAAGATCGGCCACATAGCCCAGGTGCGGTTCCGTGGAAATGGCGTGACCTTCGGCATCGTGCTTGCACGCGCAGTGCTTGAGCTGCTCATCACCGGCTTCCTCGGCATCACCGTGCTTGCACTTGCAATGGTGGGCGGCCGGCTGCTGAGCGGCCGAAGCGTTCTCTGCGGCTGCCTCGGCCGCGGCCCTGCGCTGACGGCACTTGCAGTGCTGCTCGTCACGTCCCGCCTCACATGCGGACTGCTGTTCGTTCTCATCTGCCATGATGTTCTCCTTCGTTACGTTGCCGTATCTTTTTGTTGCGCGTTCGCGCCGCATATTGCTGCGCGGACGCGCATCCACGTATATCAGTGCATATCAATGTCGGACGCCGTACCGGGCATCGAACCGCGGCTGATCTTCCGACAACATCCACCATCATTATCTGCCAGCACGGCCGCCGGCGGAATCATCCGCCCGGCTGTCGGCCGGCGCATCGTCACTTCGCGGGCTTGCGCACCACGAACGCAATGCCGTTGAGCTCCTTGCTGTACTTGTGGAACGTGGATTTCATGTTCATCACGCGGGCGCGGATGTCCTTGTTCCCCAACATATTACGCAGGATGCGCAGCACGCCGCCAAGCCCCTCATCGGCGAGATTGCGGCGCATATCCAGCAGCGCCATCGGCTCCTTGCCGCTCCACAGCACTTCAAAGCCCTCGGATTCCAGCAGCTCGCGCCACTCTTTCTCGGTGAGAGGACGAGCGTTGACCTTGATGCTGCGGGCGAGCGCCTTGCGCACCTCGTCCTTGACCGGCTCAGGCAGATCGTCCGGCTGCAGCCCAAGCTCGTGAATCGAATAGGTGCCACCAGCGCGCAGCAGACGGTAGGCTTCTGCGATGATGGCCCGCTTGCCGCGCTCAGTCTGCATGGTGAGCATCGCCTCACCGATCACGGCGTCGGCGCTTTCGGATTCCAACCCCGTGTCCGCTGCGTCGTGCAGAGCACAGCTCGTCGGAATAGACGGTGCATTCTCGGCCGTCAGCTTGGTGATGATGTCCACCACCTGCGGGTCGCGGTCGACGCCGCGATAGCTTTTCGGCTTGCGCTCAAGAATGAGCTGCGTGGTACGGCCAAGGCCGGGCGCGAATTCGACGACGTCCTTGCCTTCCAACTCGGTTTTCGCCAGCATGCGCCCGGTCAGCTTCTTGCCGCCAGGGCGCAGAACGCGCTTACCGATGCGGGCGAGCAGCCAGTGTCCCTGCAGATGCTCCACATCACGATCTGACTGAGGCAGCGGAAGGCTACCGTTCCCCTGCGCATTGGTCGTGGATTGTGGCGCTGTATTCGTAGTCTGAGTTCCCATATCACGCGACACTATCGGCGATGCGCCCCATGCACAAGGGTTTTCGGTCTTTTATCAGCGTAATGTGATTGAACTCACTCCGACCGGCGGAATCGGCCGAGCAGCATTTCCGACATGCCGACGGCTACGTCTTGTGTGAAGAACCGGTCATACAGGCACTCGTCAGTGAGCCATCCTGTTGACAATATGCCACAATGAAACCAGTGCGACGATGCGCGGCAGATCATTCACCAGTCACGTCATCCGCGCACCGCACGACAACAATCGGAGACAATCGAGGACAGGAAGAATGAGAGTTATCAGCAATATTCTGTGGATTATCCTAGGCGGTCTGATCATCGCCATCGGCTGGGCGCTGATCGGGCTCGTGCTGTGCGTGACGATCATCGGCATTCCGCTGGGCCTCCAGGCATTCAAGATGGCAGGGCTCACTCTGACGCCGTTCGGCAAAACCGTCCGCTACGGTGGCGGTGTCGGCTCGACGCTGGCCAACATCATCTGGGTCGTGCTCGTCGGCTTTTGGATGGCGCTCAGTTACGTGGGCGCCGGCCTGCTGAACTGCATCACGATCATCGGCATCCCGTTCGGCATCCAGTCGTTCAAGATGGCGAAACTGGCGCTCTGGCCGTTCGGCGCGGACATCGTCAGCCTGTGAGCGTCCGGCTCGCAGGCCTCATACGGCGGTCTGCCTATACCGTTCCTTCCTCAAGATAAAAAACGGTCGAGCCGCCGTCATCCCATTCGACCTTCTCCTCGCGCCTGTGCGTCAGGCCGCGACGCGTATAAAAACCGACATTGCAGCCGGTGTCGGTAAACAAATAGTACCGCCGGACGCCAACGCGGCGGAACCGTTCCAGCAGATCATCGAACAGGAAGCCGCCCACTCCCCCGCCACGGATTCGCTCGTCGACCAGGAAGAGCGTCACCTCGGCGTCGTATCGGTTCTTTGCCCCTCGTATCAGCCGTCTGTCGACACGGTTGATACGCAGCATTTCAGCAATGCCGGAGCGACCTGCGGTCGAAAACAGCAACGGGAACAATGTCCTGATGATATGACGATGGTGCCGGTTCGGCAGGAGGCACAATCGTTTCGGAACATTGATGTCGACCCGCGCCAATATCACGCCCACCGGCCGGCCGTGCAGCACCGCGACGGTCGCCTCGGAAGAGCGCGCCAGACATGAATGGAAGTCCGCCTCCGCCAGCCGACGGGAACAATCGCTGTCCGCTTTTTGGCCGCCTGACCATTCGCTGTACCATGTACGCCGCAGAATCTCGATCAGCGCAGGATAATCGTCGCGCCGCAAGGTGCGCAGACGCACTGCGGGGCGACGCGGGGTCGCTGCTGTCGATGACGATGCTGTCGAAACCGCGGCGACCGAGGTCACATCCGCAATCGTGCTCGAGGAATCGTTCATACCGCAATGGTGACGTGGCACCGAGACGTTGACGGAGCAAAGTGAGACACGGCGAGGCGGAACGGACGGAAACGCAGCACAACGACTCTCCTGCCGAGACACGCCTGGATGTGTCACAAAGCCGTCAGAGCCAATCGCCAAGAATGACGGAACAGAGCCCCGTTCTTTCAAAAGTCACACGACAAGCTTGCGACTACGCCTCCGTAAAGGTCATCGATGCCCTAATCCGACGCAGCGGATACGGAAACAGAGAGATCGACCGTCTCTGCGATGGAACGATCACATACGGACGCATCCGAGACATTCGCAATGGCCTTAAGGCTCCGGTGCGTTTGTCTGAGTTTCTGCAGGCGCGGTGATCTCGACTTCGCGGCGCATGAGGATGAGCATAAGTACGATGGCGATGAAGACGATCCGGCGTAAAGCCGGATGTGGTGCCGTGCGGGGCTTCGTCCTTCATGTCTAATCGCGATTAAATTGATATTAATTATGCAATCGGCTACTTTTATTTGACTTATTTCTCGTCTTATCTTATAGTTTCTACAATTAAGAGCCTAACTCGGAAAGAGAGGCGGAACAATGGGTATGAAATATAGGAGTTTGGCGCGGTCGTTCCATACCGACAGATCCAATGACGCCTTCAACAACCATGCGAAGCTTGCCCGGCAACGGCTCGAGGCGGACTCCACATTCAGGACCGGGGTCGTCACCCCTCTGGGCGAACTGTTCGCCGCCACACCACGCGAGACATCCATGCTCACGGAAAAGATACTTCTCGCGGAACGGCGGGTATCCCGGCTCTGGAACCAAATCCCTGGCGTCATGCGCTGGGACTACATACGGCACTCCATCAGCGAGGAATTGTTCGCCACCAACGAGATGGAAGGCGTACGCAGCACCCGCAAGGAAACCCAGGAAGCCGTGGAAGCGGCCGACAAGGCGAGGAAGGACGGCGACGACCCCAAGGCTCGGTTCAGCGAATTCGCCAAGCTGTACCTGAACCTCACCGACAAGGACTCCGCACTGCCGGCGGGAATCGCCGACATCCGCGACATCTACGACAAGGTCGTGCTCGACGAAATCAACGAGAGCGACAAGCCGGACGGCGAACTGTTCCGGAAAGGCGACGTGGAAATACAAGGCCCGCACGGCCTCGCGATCCACAACGGAGTCAAAGGCGAAGGCAACATCGGCGCACTCCTCACCGACATGATCCATCTCGCGACCTCCGACGAGATTCCCCGGCTGCAGTCGGCCATCATGTCGCACTTCCTGTTCGAATACGTCCACCCGTTCTACGACGGCAACGGCAGAACCGGCCGGTATCTCCTGGCCCTGTACCTGAACCACGACCTAACCATGCCCACCGTGCTGTCGTTGTCCCGCACCATCGCGGAGAACAAGAACGCCTACTACAAGGCATTCATGGAGGCGGAGGACAAGCTGAACTGTGGCGAACTCACGCTCTTCGTGAACACCATCCTCGGATTCATCCGGAAGGCCCTTGTCGAGCTGATCGACGAACTCGAAGTTAGAGTCGACCAGCTCGACAAGGGCCGGGCGGTCTGCGACCAGCTCGAACGGAAGCACGGTCTGTCCGCGAAGGCGGTCTCGATACTATATGGCGTGATCCAGGAGGAGATGTTCGACTCGACCAAGTCCATGACGCTGAACGATGCCGCATACCATATCAGACTATCCAAGCAAAGCGCGAGAAAGTACGTGGGAGAGCTCATGGACGCGGGCCTCGCCATCCAGTCCGGGAAGCGCCCACTGAAAATACGGGCATCGGAATCGTTGAAGGGCATCCTTGAGGCCGGAATGGGCGAGGACGCCGGAGAGCATGGCGGCAAAACCCAACAAGAAGAAACAGAAACCGCCCACGAGGGCGATCCCGCATAACTCAATTATCCGGAAATTCCGGATAGTTGAGTTATCATCAAACATCGCGGCCGGATGGATGGTCAAGGTTTATCCGCTGCGTGAAACGTCGAGTGAAACGTGTTTCTCGCGGCGGAACTCCCACGTCCCGTCCGCGCGATGGACGATGCCGCCAGATCCCTTCGTACGTCGTCTGCCATTGGCCGCCATGATGTTCCTCCCTGTCGGGAGCGCCTTCGGGCATCTGCCGCCGGCGCCCTCTCAAGGGCACTCTATTGGCACTCTATCCGGGCCACAAACGGCCAGGTACGTGGCAAAAACGGCCATTCCCCAGTAATCGAAAAACGGCGGAATCCGCACGTGTCCGGAGACCGGAAACGTTGGTATTCCGCCGTTTCTCAGGGCTGCAACCCCCTACTTGCTCACATTGAACTTGAACTCGACGATGTCGCCGTCCTGCATGACGTAGTCGCGTCCCTCCTGGCGGAGCTTGCCTTCCTCCTTGATCTTGACCATGGAGCCTTCGGCGGCCACGAAGTCGTCGTAGGAGACGATGTCGGCCTTGATGAAGCCCCTTTCAAAATCGGTGTGGATGACGCCGGCCGCCTGCGGGGCGGTCCAGCCCTTGTGGATTTGCCAGGCGCGCACCTCCTTGACTCCAGCGGTCAGGAAGGTCTGCAGGCCGAGGATGTCGAAGCCGACGCGGGCGAGCTGGTCGAGACCGGATTCGGACAGCCCGGCGTCCTCCAGCATCTCGCGGGCGTCCGCCTCGTCAAGGTCGGTCAGGTCGGATTCGAACTGGGCGTTGAGGAACACGGCCGGCGCCGGCGCCACGGATGCGGCGAGCTTGGCCTGCAACTCCTTGTTGGCGAGCTCGTTATCGTCCACGTTGAACACGTAGATGAACGGCTTGGCGGTCATCAGATGCAGGTCGTAGATGTCGTCCTTGTTGATCTTGCCTGCGGCGGCGGCATGGTCGATGGTCTCGCCGGCTTCAAGGATCTCCTTGGCCTTCTTGACCGCGTCCATGTACGCCTGCTCGATCTTCTTGCCGCGCAGGTCCTTTTCGAGCTTCGGCAGCGCGTTCTCGATGGTCTGCATGTCGGCGAGGATCAGCTCGGTGTTGATCGTGTCGATGTCGTCGGCCGGATCCACCTTGCCGTTGACATGCACGATGTCGTCGTCCTCGAACGCGCGCACGACCTCGCAGATCGCGTCGGCCTCGCGGATGTTGGCCAGGAACTTGTTGCCCAGGCCTTCGCCTTCGGAGGCGCCCTTGACGATGCCGGCGATGTCGACGAAGGTGACGGTCGCGGGCACGATCTTCTCGGTGTGCACCAGCTCGGCGAGCACGGGAAGGCGCTTGTCCGGCAGCGGAACGATGCCGGTGTTCGGCTCGATGGTGGCGAACGGGTAGTTTTCGGCGAGGACATTATTGCGCGTCAGCGCGTTGAACATGGTGGACTTGCCGACATTCGGCAGGCCAACGATTCCGATAGTTAGAGACATAGTATCCAGTATTGGTGTCAAGGTGGACGTTGGCCGCGCCGATGACGCAATTCGTTGCAGCGAATCGTTCTCAATAACAAAAGTGCGAGTCTCACGCTCGGCAAAACGAACATGAACACCGTATATTGCCCGGAATATAAGGGTTCTGGACAATGTGCGGTTGAGTGGTTTTGTTCGTTTTCCTCACACGTTTCTTATTGAGAACGATTCGCTGCGATTGGCAGACAGCAAAAACGTCACAGCTCGGCCGCGCCGATGCGCCGCACTGCCTCGCGCAGCAGCGATTCGTCCTTCAGCAGGCTGAGCCGCACCCAATCCTTGCCGACGCGGCCGAAGCACGTGCCCGGCAGCCCGGCCACCTGCGCCACGTCAAGCAACGCGTCGGCGAAACGTTGCCCGCTCCACCCCTCAGGCGCCTTGAACCACACGTAGATACCGCCGGCGGAGTCGAACACGTCGAATCCGAGCGAGCGCAGTCCCCCGGCGACGATCTCGCGCCGCCCGGCATACCGCCGGGCCAGTTCGTCGACGCACGACTGGTCGCTGTTCAGTGCCACGGCGCCGGCATCCTGGATCATTCCGGTGACCATCGAACCCATCTGATAATGGTATTGCTTGAGCCGTGCGACCACGTCCCGGTTTCCGGCGACGAACCCGGCCCTCCACCCGGCCATCGCGTACATCTTCGACAGTGAACCCACTTCAACGGACACGTCGGACGCGCCCGGCACCGTCAACAAGCTGACCTGCTGGTCGCTCACGCCGAGTCCCGTGTATGCGAAGTCATGCACGATGAGGAAGCCGTACCGCTTGGCGAGCTCCACCGCGTGCTCGAAGAATGACGCCGGCGCCTGCGCGCCCGTGGGGTTGTTCAGATAGTTGAGTATCAGCATGCGCAGCCGGCGCCACACCGATTCGTCCACCGCGTCCAGGTCGGGTAGCCAGCCGAGTTCGGCGCGGGCGGGCAGCAGTATCTCCTCCGCCCCGTGCATGACGGACATGCAATGGTACGACGGATAGTAGGGGTCGGCGAACGCGACGGCGTCACCGCGGTCGATCAGAATCGCGAACAGTCCGGCGAGCCCGTCGACCGCGCCTTCCACGGCGAACAGCTGGGAACGCCAGTCCAGTTCGACACCATGCACGTTGCGGTACCAGTTCGCGGCGGCCTGCAGGAACGCCGGCTTACCATCGAATGGCGTGTATCGCGCGTTGAGCGGGTCGTCGACCGACGATTTGGCGACGTCGCGGATGAATTCGGCCGGGTATGCGTCGGGGTTGCCCTTCGCCAGATCGATCACGTCGGCGCCGGACGCCACGGCTGCGGCGACCTTCACGTCCATGTCGGCGAACACGTTCGGCGGGATGATCTGGGCGACCGGCGCGAACCGGGGCTCCCATACGCCATCGCGGGTGTCGTCGTCTTGTGCGGCGCTCATTGCGGTATTGCTCCTTTGGGATGGGGGTTATATAGGAACGGGAAAAGAGGGGACATGTGGCAAGGACCGCCCTCCGGCGTTACGCGCCATCTCCCGCCAGCGGGAGGTGGCATGCCGTCGCCCCGCTGGCGAAGGACTGTCGGCGCAGCCGACTTCGGGCGGTCCGGGGAGGAAGCGAATCTCAGTGCTGCAGCCGCTTGGCGAGCAGGTTGCATATCAGCTGGCTGACGAACACGATGACGAGAATGATCAGTGTAGCCACCAGCGTCACGTCGCTCTGGAACCGGTTGTAGCCGCGGATGATCGCGAGGTTACCCAAACCACCTCCACCGACCACGCCAGCCATGGCGGAGAAGGCGACCACGTTGATGAACGACAGCGCCGACACTCGGATGATCGGCACGCGCCCTTCGCGCAGGTACACGCGCCATATGATGTCGAGCGTGCCCAGGCCGGATGCCTTGGCCGCTTCGACCAGGCCGGGGTCTATCTCCAGCAGCGCGTTCTCGACCTGCCGGGCGTAGAACGGCACAGTCGCGCCCACGATCGGCACGATCATCGCCTCGGTGCCGATGGAGGTGCCGACGATCACTCGCGTCACGCCGACCAGCAGGGCCATGAGGATGATGAACGGGATGGATCGCACGATGTTGACGATCTTGTCGAGGATGTTGTAGACGATCACGTTCTGCGTGAGCCCGCCGCGTCTGGTAAGCAACAGCAGCAGACCGAGCACAAGGCCGATCGCGTATCCGATCACCGCGCCGACGATCACCATGTACAGAGTCTCGTAGGTCGCGTCCCAGACCTCCGGCCAGATCATCGACACATTCGGCAGCCATGTCTCCAGCAGATCATTCATTGTCGTTCTCCTCCACCTCGTTCACATGCAGGTCGGCGAGCGGCGTCGCGCTCACCCCGACCGTCGGGAAATACGCGAGCGCCTTGCTGACCGCCTCGGCCGGACCATCCAGACTGACCAGGATCATGCCGACCGGCGTGCCGTGAATCACGTCCACGTTGCCGAACATGATGTTGCCTCTCACGCCGAACCGTTCGCGTATGTCGGCCATCAGCGTCTCCTCCGCACCGGAGCCGACCGAGAACAGCAGATACACGCTGCCGCTCTCCCGCTCCTTGCTGAACAGCGGGTGCTCCTGGACGAGCGTGATGCCCTTGTTCATGTTGCCGGACGTGTAGATGAACTCGCGGGTCAGTTCGTTGGACGGGTGGTCGAACACGTCGAGGATGGACCCGTCGTCGACGACCTTGCCGTGGCTCATGACCGCCAGGTCGGTGCAGATGTCCTTGACGACCTGCATCTGGTGGGTGATGAGCACGATGGTCAGGCCGAGCCGTGCATTGAGGTCCTTGAGCAGGGCGAGGATCGACCGGGTGGTGCGCGGGTCGAGCGCGCTGGTCGCCTCGTCGCACAGCAGCACCTCCGGGTCGCCGATCAGTGCACGCGCGATGGCGACGCGCTGCTGCTGGCCACCGGAAAGCTGCCGCGGATACGCCTTGGCCTTGTCGGCGATACCGACGAGTTCCAGCAGATGCATGGCCTTCACGCGGGCGTCCTTGCGGGATACCTTCTCGTGGATGAGCGGCAGGGTGACATTGTCAAGCACGGTTCTGGATGGCATCAGGTTGAAGTGCTGGAAGATCATCGCAATCTTGCGGCGCAGCGGTAGCAGCCGGCCCTCGCCGAGCGTGCTGATGGTGGTTCCGTTGAAGGTCACGGTGCCGCTGGTCGGACGCTGCAGGACGTTCATCGTGCGCACCAGCGTCGATTTTCCGGCGCCGGAGAAACCGATGATGCCGTATATGGAGCCCTTGTTGATGGTCAGGGACACGTCGTCGACGGCGCGGAAGCGGTTTTTGCCGCAGCCGAATTCGACGGTGACGTGGTCAAGCGAGATCAGAGGGGCGCCGGCGGCGACGGAATCCGAAGCCTCCGCCGCTGCGGCTGCGGTTGCGTTGACGGTTGCATCGCTCACGCGGCCTCACCCGCCCGACCCGCAGCACCATCCGCCCCATCGACGGCGGACTTGCCGGCCGCCGCGAGCACGGCGTCGAGGATCTCCTTCTCGCCGGACAGCACGAAGTCCTCCATCACCGGGCTGAACGGCAGCGGCGTGAACCGCGCGCCGACGCGCAGCACCGGCCCGCGCAGATAATCGAAATGGTTCTCGGCCACGCGCGCCGCGATCTCGCCGCCCACGCCGCCGATCTTGATGGCCTCGTGCGCGATGACCAGATGACCGGTCTTCTTCACCGACGCATAGATGGTCGGCATGTCGAGCGGCGTGATGGATCGCAGGTCGATGACCTCCACGCTCACGCCGTATTCGCGCCGTGCAACATCCGCGGCAGCGAGCGCCTTGGTGAGCATCAGACCGTAGGAGACCAGCGTCACGTCGGCGCCTTCGCGCACGACCTCCGCACGGCTCAGGTCGATGGGTGGCAGGTCCTCGGGCACGTCGCCCTTGACCGGGAACAGTCCCTTGTTCTCGAAGTAGATGACCGGGTTAGGATCCTTGATAGCCGCCTTGAGCAGCTGCTTGCCGTTGGCCGGCGTCGAGGGCACGACCACGCGGATGCCGGGGATGTTGGTGAACCACGTCTCCAGCGACTGGGAATGCTGGGCGGCGCCGTGCTTCATCAGGCCGTCGGGCGCGCGCAGCACCAGCGACATGGTGGCCTGTCCGCCGAACATGTAGTGCGCCTTGGCCATCTGGTTGAGCACCTCGTCCATGGCGATGCCGATGAAATCCGCGAAATGCAGGTCGATGACCGGCTTGGCGCCGGCGATGGCCGCGCCGACGCCGGCGCCGACGAGCGCCGTCTCGGAGATCGGCGTGTCAAGCACGCGCTCGGGGAATTCGTCCTTCATGCCGGCGAACTGGCCGAAGATGCCGCCCTGCTTGGCGATGTCCTCGCCGTAGACGAACACACGTTCGTCGGCTCGCATCTCTTCGAGCATGGCCTCGCGAGTCGCCTCGCCGAATGTGATGATTCGCTCACTCATACAGGTTCACCTCACCGCTGAATACGTCGTCCAAGGCGTCCTCGGCCTTGGGGAATGGACTGTTTACCGCAAATTCCAGAGCCTGTGCGAACTCCTGGTCGAGCCGCTCCTCCGCGGCGTCGAGGTCGTCCTGCGTGACGACGCCTTCGAGCAGGATCTTGCGCCGGAACCGGTCAATCGGGTCGTTGTAGAGTTTCCACTCCTCGACCTCCTCCTGGGAACGGTACTTCTGCGGGTCGGTGATGAAGTGGCCGTCGCGCCGGTAGGTCTTGCATTCCAGGATGGAGGGGCCGTCGCCGCGGCGGGCGCGGTCGATGAGCTTGGCGGAGGCGTCTCGCACGGATTCGACGTCGTTGCCGTCGACGGTGACACCGGGGATGCCGTATCCCTGAGCGCGTTCCGACAGGTAGTCCACGTTCTTGATGTCGTCGAAGCGGGTGGTGGATGCCCACGCGTTGTTCTCGCACACGTAGATGACCGGCAGTTTCCAGCTGGCGGCGAGGTTCACGGCCTCGTGGAAGGTGCCTCGGCTAGATGCGCCGTCGCCGAAGAAGCACACGGCCACGTCGCTGCCGTGCCGCTGCTTGATGGCGAGCGCCGCGCCGGTGGCGATGTTGAAGCCGCCGCCGACCACGCCGTTCGCGCCCAGCATGCCGACGCTGAAGTCTGCGAGATGCATGGAGCCGCCCTTGCCCTTGCAGTATCCGGTGGTGCGGCCGTAGAGCTCGGCGAGCGAACGGTCGACGCGGGCGCCTTTGGCGAGGGTGTGGCCGTGGCCGCGGTGGGTGCTGGTCACGTAATCGTGGTGGGTGAGGTTGCTGCATACGCCGGTGGCGACGGCCTCCTCGCCGATGTACAGGTGGGCGGGTCCGACGATCTCCTTGCCGATGTGCGCCTTGACGGTTTCCTCGAACCGGCGGATCTTGCGCATGGTGGTGTAGAGGTCAACGGCCTGCTGCGTGGTCAATGGTGTGCTCATGATGTGCGGGCTTTCGTATGTTCCTTGGTTTGTTTCCTGTTGGATGTGGGCGGCGCGTGGGCCCGTCCCGACTTGTGCCGGGCCTTGCACGGGAATCGTCGCGGCATGGCCGTCTCCTGCATGATCCGTCTGACGACCTGTGCGGCCGTCCTTCACGGATGCCATGCCGGGCCATATGGCCGACCTGCCATGATGCCGGCCGGAGGGCCGCCGCG
The DNA here is from genome assembly GCF_001025135.1 of Bifidobacterium bifidum ATCC 29521 = JCM 1255 = DSM 20456. Lineage (NCBI taxonomy): Bacteria > Bacillati > Actinomycetota > Actinomycetes > Bifidobacteriales > Bifidobacteriaceae > Bifidobacterium > Bifidobacterium bifidum. The sequence goes on from NZ_AP012323.1 coordinate 1,395,253, forward strand.
GCGCGGACCGTCCCCTTGGTCCGCGCCATCCCGTCCGGCTGGCATCATGTCTTCTCGGCGAGCACTCCCCTTCAGCCGAGATGCGTCGACGTTCCCCGTTCGCGTCGCTTGTCGTGTGTGTTGTTATGTTGCGTGCTGCGGTTGCGGCGGCATTCGCCGCATGTCACCACAGCGGAATGACGGCCCCCTTGTACAGCTTGTCGATCAGTTTCTTGACGTCGTCGCTGCGGTAGGCGTCCACGATCTTCTTGTAGGTGGCGTTGTCCTTATCCTTGGCGCGGGAGACGATGATGTTGTAGTACGGCTTGGACTGCTCGTTGACCGGCTCGATGTAGATGGCGTCCGACTTGGGGTTGAGTCCCGCGTCGAGGGCCATGAACACGTTGATGACGCTGGCTCCGACGTCGGGCAGCGAACGGGCGGTCTGCGAGGCTTCCAGCTCGGTGATCTTCAGGTTCTTCGGGTTGGACACGATGTCGTCCGGCGTGGGGTTCGCACCTTCCTTGTAGTCGAGCTTGATCAGGCCGGCGGACTGGAGCAGCAGCAGGCCGCGGGCCGCGTTGACGGAGTCGTTGGCGATGGTGACTTCGGAGCCTTCCGGAATGTCTTCGACCTTCTTGGCCTTGTCGGAGTACAGGCTGATCGGGTTGAGCACCGTCTCGCCGACTGCGGCGAGCACGTTGTCGTGCGTCTTGTTGAAGTCGTCCATGAGGATGTAGCCCTGGTAGGCGTTGAGGTCGATGTCTCCCTTGGCGAGCGCCTCGTTCGGCTGGATGTAGTCGGAGAACTTCACCAGTTCGACGTTGATGCCCTCCTTCTTCAGGTTCGGGATGACGACCTGATCCCAGACCTCGTTGCTGTCGCCGACCACGCCGACCTTGACGGTGGTGCCGGAGTCTGCCGAGCTGCTGTTCCCGCACGCCGTCAGACCGCCGACAAGCGATGTGACCGCCAATACCGTCGCAGCGATTCTCCTGATCTTCATGTCTCTTCGTTCCCCCTGGTATCGTGTTTGGTTTGTGCCGTGTGTTTGGATGCTAAGATTGCTGATCGTGCACATTGATCTTGTGCGCCCGCTGCGTTCCGGCGGGATGCCGGCCGTTTTCGCGAACAATGTTCAGCGTAATGCGCGTTTTCACGCGGTTCTTGCGATTGCGTCGAACAGGGCTATCGCCGAAATCTATATGCCGCTATCATGCGCGTATGCCGCACGGCCGGCGAATGCGCGCCCGGGCGGCGCGGAGGCCACCACCAGTCTCACATATTGAGACATAAAGCCGTCATCTCGTCGGATTCGCCGGCAAAAACCGCGCCGTAACCGAATCGCCTCGAATGGACCGGTCCCGGCGACGGTGGCATAATACACGCGGAAAACATCAGTCACGGCGAAACCGTGCAAGGGAGGGAACATGATCATCACCACCGTATCCGGCGCATCAACGGCGTCCGGCAGTCCTGTCAACGGCATTCTGCTGGCGATCCACGCGGGAGCCGGCGACCGGAGCAAGGATGGCAACGCGCAGAAGACTGCGCAGGCCGAGCGCGATCTGCGTCGGGCGCTGGACGCCGGCTACGCGCTGCTCGAACAGGGCGCGCCCGCCGAGGATGCGGTATGCGCCGCGATTCATGTGATGGAGGATGCGCCGGAGTTCAACGCCGGTCGGGGCGCGGCGCTGACCAGCGAGGGAAAGGTGTCGATGGACGCCTGCCTGATGACCGGCGACGGCGAGGTCGGCTCCGCCGCCGGACTGACCACGGCCCGGCATCCGATCGATGTGGCCCGGGCGGTCAAGGAGCGCGCCAAGCACACGATGTTCGCGCTGCCGGGCGAGAACCTGCTGCGCTCGTGGGGCATCGAATTGCGCGATCCGTCGTATTTCGTGACCGAGGAACGCCGGCGTTCGCTGGCACGCACCCAATCCGAGGGCGACGCCTGGGAGAAGCACGGCACGATCGGCGCGGTGGCGAGGGATGCCGCCGGACATGTGGCGGCGGGGACGTCCACGGGCGGCATCACGAACCAGATGCCGGGGCGCGTCGGGGATTCGCCGCTGCCCGGATGCGGCACGTACGCGGCCGATGACAGCGTCGCCGTGTCATGCACGGGTATCGGCGAGGCGTTCGTGAGGTCTGTCGCGGCGCATCAAATCGCGGATCGTGTGCGGTTCGCCGGCCAGTCAGTGCAGGAGGCCGCTCAGGCCGCACTGGATGACGTGGCGGCCCGGCGCGGCGACGGCGGCGTCATCGTCATGCCGGCCAGCGGCGACGGCGTCATCGCCTACAACAGCGAGACGATGAACTACGGATACGTCACCGCCGACGGCGTCCGCGTCGTTCACGGCGCCGAATAACAACAGACGGCCTGCGCCATCCGACGACAGCTTCCGCCCATCCCGCGAAAGTCCCATTTGCGGCGTGCGATATGGAACTTTCGCGGGATAGGGCACCGGATGATATCGAGCTACACCGCGGATGACGACCGTCCGATGGACCCTTTTGCGGGGTCAGCCTACGATGGTGTCGACGGCGTCGATAACGGCTCCGCGGAAGCCGTCCTTCTCCAGCTTGGCGACGCCGCGGATCGTGGTGCCGCCGGGCGAGCAGACGGCATCCTTCATCGCTCCGGGATGGGTCCCGGTGGCCATGTACAGCGCTCCCACGCCCTCGATCATCTTCGCGGCGAGCCGGTATGCGGTGGCCCGCTGCAGTCCGTACTGCACGCCGGCGTCACCCAGCGCCTCAATGTACATGTCGGTGAAGGCGGGTGCGCAGCCGGCCACCACCATGGCGATGGTCATGTGTGCGGTGTCGACGCGCTCGATCAGCGAAATCGGGCCGAACAGCGATTCGAAGACCTCCGTCTGCATGTCGGTGAGCGTGTTGTCGGTCTCGGTGACGAGCACGCCCTTGCCGACGGCCATCGGCGTGTTCGGAATCGTGCACTGGATATGGATGCTCTGAGCCAGATCGCCGAACAGCTTCTGGTACTTCGCCAGATCCCAGCCGGCGGCGATCGACACCACGAACCGTCCATTCTTGGCGAACTCGTCTGCGATGGGCTTGATGACGGATTCGATCTGATACGGCTTGATGGCGATGACCACCACGTCGGCCGCGGCGGCGACCTCACGCGCGCTGTGCAGTGGACGCGCCCCGAGCTTCGCAGTGCTGGCTTCCAGCTTGTCGTAATGCGCCGCGCAGGCGACGATGTCGCCGCCGTTGACGACGCCCGCGTCGACGAGACCCTGCGCGATGGCCTGCGCCATGTTGCCATAGCCGATGAATCCTATGGTGATGTTCTGCGCCATGATGCTCCTTGTTGTGTTGTTCATACGAAACAGATGCAGTTCGTCATGCCCCGCCGCGCACGGCCGCGAAGCGTACGACCGCACGCTAGAACAGCGATTCCAGGTCGCCGCGGTTGAGGGCCTCGTCGTAGAGATGGCGGAACACGAGATCGCCGTGCAGCCCGTCATGCTCGAACTCGTTGGTGACCCAGTAATGCGAGTTGCCGACACGGCTCAGCGTGTCGAGCTGCATGCCGGAATCCACGTACATGTCGTCGAAATACACGGCCGATTGCAGCGGAACCTCGTTGCGGGCCAGCTGGTCGGCGTCATAGATCACACCGAATCTCGTATCCTCCATCAGCAGGTCCATCGCCGGCTTGAACGGCCGCAGCGCGGACTCCTGCTCGAACATCCACGGGAACATCGCCTCGCCGGTGAAGGCCAGCGGGCGTTCGCCGGTCGAGAACCGGGGCATGGTGTCGCGCACGCGCTGTGCCGCCCAGCGAATCGGCTCGTCCAGTTCACCGTTCGCGTAGATGAACTCCTGCAGCGGCCAGTACAGGGGACGCGAGGAGGTCGCGTTCATGACCTTCGCCAAGAACTCGTCGGACAACGCCGCCCCGGCTGAGACCGAACCGTCGCCGTCGACGAACGCATCGTCGAAAATCCAGTGCACGCGCTCGAAGCTTGGCTTCATGCCGAAGTCGGAGCCGAGGCATTGCAGGCGCTCCACGGTCAGCGGGTCGCCGTTCGGCAGCAGCGGGGTTCCCTCGGGCAGCGAGCCGGAATCGCCACCGATGCCGCCGGCTTCCGCGATCTCAGCCACGGTCGGCAGTTGATCCGCGACGGCGGCAACACGATCGGCATCGACGCCGTAGCGCTCGTAAAACTGCGCGGTCTTGCGGGCCATGCGCGGGAACGTGTGCTCATAGACCTCGGTCGCGTTCGCCGGGACATGCGGGATGCCGCCGCAGGTGAAGCTCGCGGCCACTCCTTCGGGGAACAGCGACAGGTAGGTCAGCGTCAGGAATCCGCCATAGCTCTGGCCAAGCGTCACCCACGGCGAGCCGCCGAACTCGGTGCGGCGCAGATGTTCGAAGTCCCGCACGATCGAATCCGCGAGGAACCGCTTGAGGTAATCCGCTTGCGCACGCGCTCCCCCGGCGGCGAGCCTCGCCATGGCATGCGAGTCGACGCGCGAAGAGCGGCCCGTGCCGCGCTGATCCGGCAGCACCACACGGAAATGCTTGACCGCCTCCGCAATCCATCCGTCGCTCGACGGGTTCAGCAGCCTGGGTCCGGCCCCTCCCGGACCACCCTGCAGGAACACCAGCAGAGGCAGATCGTCATGCACGTGCTCGGGGGCGGTCACCACGCGGTAGAACAGGCTGATCGATTCCCCGTCAAAGCCGCGCCCCGGCTCATGACCGGCCCAATCAAGCGGCACCTTGGCCGACCGATCCTCGATATGCAGCCCCGGCACGTAATATTCGGCAAGCAGCGTCATACATTCCCTTTCATTGATGCACCCCGGCATCCCACGATGCCGTACCATTCTCGGTACCACTGTAGCCGACCGGCGGCGGAAACCCGATGGGATTCCCACCAACGAAACGCACCCCGCCCGACACGCCGCATCGCAATGAATCATCCGGCCGACCGATGTGGGACGGGTCACCGCACGCGATACGCTGAACCGTATGGGAATCATGGAACGAATCACCACGTGGAACAGGAAGCATGTGCTGCTCGCAGATGCCCTGTATGCGGTGATCATCTCCATCTTTTTCACGCTCATGGCCGGTACCAATGACAGCAATCCCGGCATCATCGCCTATTTCGACCATACGGTAATGGCCTTCTGGAGCTTCGTTCTGATGGTTCCCGTCGCGATGCGCCGGTGGAAGCCGCAGATGGCTACACTGCTGTTCGCCGGTCTGGTGGTCGTCCAACTGGCGTTCGGGCCGTCGATGGTATATGCCGACCTGATGGCGCCATGGATGCTGTATTCAGCCATCGTATATGCGGATCCGCGCAATTCGAAGGCGTTCATCGTACTCGCCGTCGCCATCGGGGCCTTGGCGTCGCCCGTCATCATCTGGTCCGCCGATGCGGGTCCCATCCTCAATCAGGGCGTGCCCTTCGATGGACTCAGCCCCCTGGAGACATGTTCGGGGACATACATCTATGGTCTGAGCGGTGATTGCGCCACCACCATAGCGACAAGCTCAGTGGCCATATTCATCTTCATCGCCGTGTATCTGTTCGCGGCGATCATCGTCGCGTACTGGCAGCGGGCCCGGCGCATCACCGTCAGCATGATGCATGAGCGCAACGACGCCTTGCAGGCAAAAGAGGATGAGGAACGCCATATCGCGGCGCTCGCCGAACGCGCCCGCATCGCGCGTGACATGCATGACGTGGTGGCGCACACACTGTCGATCATCATCATCCAATCCGACGGGGGCCGGTACGCGGGCGCCAACAATCCGGCGCTGGCCCGGCAGACCATGGAGACGATCCGTCATGAATCGGAGCGCGCGCTGCACGACATGAAACGTCTGCTGGGCGTGTTCGGAGGGTCGGACCATGCCGATTACGCGGATGTGGACGCGCTGATCGACCAGGCGAGGGCGGCGGCCGGCATGGGGTGCACGATTCGCAAGACCGTGTCCGGCCAGCCGCGGGCCGCCGCGCTCGGCGCACAGGCGAGCACCGCAATGTACCGCATGGTGCAGGAGGCGCTGACGAACGTGCGCAAATACGGCGGCCCGAACGTCACCGTGCAGATCAGCGAGATCTGGGGGGCTGACGGACTTCACGTCACCGTTGCCGACAATGGCCGCGGCGCGTCATCGTCGTTGGACGGCCACAAGCCCGGTTACGGACTGATCGGCATGCGCGAGCGAATCGGCGCGGTCGGCGGCAGCGTGACCAGTGGACCGCAGCTTGGCGGCGGCTTCGTGGTGTCCGGCTTCGTGCCGTACAGCACTGTCTCAACGCAGTCCGAGGCTGCTGCGCCGGCGTCCGAAAGCCCGAACGCGGCGTCTTCCGCTGCGGTGTCTTCGGGCGCGGCAATCATGCCGATGGCGGCCCCGACGACCGGAACGGTTTCAATGGCGACGGATACCGGGAATACCGGGGTCGTCAGTAATGTCGCGAACGCCCCGCAATCCGCCGTCGCCAGTCAAGTCGGTGTCGTCCAACCGGCCGGTGTCACGCAACCGGCCGGCGCAAAGATGCCCCGTCCGGTGTCGCAGATGTCATCAGTCCCGACACAAGCGCCGCCGGCGCCCATCACCATACGCCTGCGCACGATTCTGTCCGCCCTGCGTTCGAAGCCAATCCAGCAGGCATCCGCTACCGGGGAGCAGCGGCTCAACTGGATCGAGCGCATGTCGCAGTGGACCGAGCGGCATTATCTGCTGACCGACCTGCTGCTCACCATACTGGTGGCCTGGATGCTACTTTCCATCAATCCATCCGTCATATACGCCGAGGGACTGCAGCTCGACAACCGTTTCGACCGCGCATTGACGATCATCATCCTGATTCCGTTGATCTTCCGCCGCAGGTTCCCGGAATCCAGCGCGCTGGCGGTGGCCATCCTCGCCGCGCTTCAGCTGCTGTTCTTCGAGCCGGTCAGCCTGGCCGATATCCTCGCTTCCCTTGTGGCCCTGTATTCCGCGGTGTTGTACGGCCGTGACAAGGCATGGCGATGGACGGGGATCGCCGCAATATCGGATTCCGTGCTGTTCGGCTGCAAGATCTTCGCCGCTCAAACCGGGTATCGAAGCATCTTCAGCATGCTGACTCATCCCCGCCCGGCATATTCCCTCGCGGCGACGCCCGCCGCGTTCGCATCGGCAATCATGTTCATGGTGATATCGCTGGCGTTGTGCATAAGCGCGACGGCCATGGCACAATGGGACCGATCCAGCGGATCGAACGCGCTGGTGCTGCAAGCCCGCGAGGAGGCGTTGCGCGCGGAGCAGGCCAAGCAGCGCATCCTGGCGGCGAACATGGAACGTGACCGCATCAGCGAGAGCATCCAGTCCGAGGTGACGATGACGCTGACCAGCGTGATCGACCAGGCGGTCGCCGGCCTGCGCATACTTGACGATTGCGAGCGTCACGGCGAACAGCCGTCGCCCGGGGCCATCTCCGAGGCGTTCGCGGCCATCGGATCACAGGGCCGTGCGGCGCTGGCCCACATGCGCAAGCTGCTGGGCGTGCTGCGCGAGACCGGATTCAGCGATGAGGCTCACCGGCAAGAGCAGCCCGGCATGCAGCTCAGGCCCGCGGCATCGCTCGACAAGCAGCTGCACGATAGCCAGCTGCACGGCATCGCGTCGTAATGAGACGGCGCTCCACGGCCTGCCGGGGATCATCCGACATGAATTCAGGGTTAAATCAGGGGGCGTGATGCGGGACTTGTTCGCCGATGTTGGATACAGTGGAAGGCATGAGTGAGTTGCAAAGAATTCGGGTGGTCATCGCCGACGATCAGGAACTGGTGCGAACGGGATTCGCAATGGTGATCGGATCCCAGCCGGACATACAGGTGGTCGGGCAGGCGGGCGATGGCGCCCAGGCGGTGTCGTTGGCCGAATCGCTGCACCCCGATGTGGTGCTGATGGACGTGCGCATGCCCGGCATGGACGGACTGGAAGCGACCAGCCGCATCAGCGCGCTGGAAGCGGCCGCCGGAGACGCGCCGCGCAAGACCCGCGTGATCATCCTGACGACGTTCGACTTGGACGAGTACGTGATGGCGGCTATCAACGCCGGCGCATCCGGATTCCTGCTCAAGGACACCGAGCCGGAGACGCTGCTGAGTTCTATTCGCACGGTATATCAGGGCAACGCGATTATCGCGCCTTCGGCGACGAAGCGACTCATCGAAAAGATGATGGAAGACGGGTACACCAAGCATGGGTTGACGGCGACTGACGGCTATGCGGACGGTTCGTCCACGATGCCCGTCGCCCGGCCGGTGGCATACACTGACCCGGAGCTGAACCTGCTGACCGAGCGGGAGCGTGAGGTGCTGGTGGAGATCGCCCCTGGATTGTCGAATCAGGAAATCGCCGACAAGCTGTTCATCAGCCTGCCAACCGCGAAAACGCACGTGGCGCATATCCTTGCCAAGATCAATGCGCGCGACCGTGTCCAGGCCGTCGTCTTCGCCTACGACAACGGTCTGGTATAAGGCGAATATAAAATAAACGCCCCCGCTGGCGGGGGCGCGATGCTCAGTCCGCCAGCGGGGGCGCTAGTTGTCAGATCGCGTGCTTGCGGCGGATCATCATGATCGTGACGCCGGCGGCGGCGATCAGGATGAACGCCGAGGCGATGCCGGACACGTCCGCGCCGGTCTTCGACAGCGGCTGCGTGCCGGAGGGGTTGCGGCCAGCGGCATTGTTGACACCGGTGTTGCCGGCATTGCTACCGCCGTTACCGTTGCCGCCGTTGCCGCCGTTGTTGCCGTTGTTGCCACTCGTCTCGCGCACGACCGAGGCCTGCGCCTGGCCGGGCTCGACCTTGACGACGTTCTTGCCGTCGGCGCTCAGCGTGACCTTGGCGCTGTAGGCCGCGGCGAGGTTGACTCGCGCCCAGCCCTGCGACGAGGCGTCCAGCGGATAGCCGGAGTCGCCTTCGGTCGCGGCGAGCACGGCCTTCTTCTGCGCGGAATCCAGCGACTTGAACGCGGCGACGTTGTCGAACATGCGGACGGCCGAGTCAGGCACCACCGGCGCCTGTCCGGTCGTGCCCGTGGCCTGGAAGCCATAGGTCATGCGGGCCTTGTACGCGGCCAGTGCGGAGGCACGGTCGGTAACCGGCTTGGTCGAAACCTCGTCGGTGAAATCATTGCGGTAGCCGTTGGCGGCGTTCGCGCCGGTGTTCGTGATGCAGGCGTCGAGCGTATCGCCGTGGTTGTCGGCCTTGCACTGCGCGGTCAGGTAATCGACGAGCTCGGCGCGGGCGGCCGCGCCTTCCTGTGCGGTCTTCTCGCCGCTCACCGCGGTGGCGACGCCGTACTGGCCGGCGATGTGGCCGCCCATGATGTCGAGCGGGTAGTGCACGCCGAGCACGATGCGGTTGTTGCCGGCCTCGGACACGCGGGTCATGATCTCCGGGCCGAGCTCGGGCAGCAGGTACGCCAGGCCGGCGCCCTGCGTGAACGCGAAGGTGGTGTGGCCGGACGGGAACGAGCCGGAGTTGTACAGTCCGTCATACTCGTTGTCGGGCGCTTCGCCGTCTCCCCAGTCGAAGTTCTCGTAACCGGGGACCTTCTTGATGTTCAGCGTCTGCTTCAGACCGTTCATGTTCAGCGTCGTGCCGTTGAAGTTCACGCGGTCCACGTAGGGGCGCGGGTGCTGGTATGTGGCCTTGGCGACGCCGGTGGAAGCGGACTTGTTCATGTCGGACAGGAACTGGGCGGTCTTCGGCAACTTACCAGCGTCGGCGGCGTCCTTGTAGTACTTGCCGAGCACCGGACCGAGCGCGTCGTACAGCGTGTTGGTGGAGTTCATCTGGGCGTCGGACAGGGCGCGCTGGTCCTGCGCGGTGTTGCTGTCGGTGCCGTACGCCTTGTTGTTGATGTCTTCGGTGAGCTGGTCGTCGTGCGCGAGCACCGACTTGCCCTCATCGGTCACGCCCTTGCCTGCGACGTAGTACTTGTTGAAGTCGGTCAGCAGTCCGGTGATCGTGTTCTTGGAGGATGCGGTCTTCACCACGGTCGGCGCCTTGGCGCCGAAGGAGATGGCGGTGATGGTGCTGCCGTCTTCGCTCAGCGTCACCTTGGCGCTGAAAGCCTTGGCGAGGTTGATGCGCTCGAATCCGTTGGAGCTGGCGTCCAGCGGGTAGCCGGAGTCAATTTCGGAGGCTTCGAGCACCTGACGACGCTGGGCGTCGGTCAGGTCGGGGAATGCGGTGAGCAGCAGGTTCTCCGCGCCTTGCGGCACGACGGGCGCCTGACCGGCGGCCGAGGTCTGCGAGAATCCGTAGGTCATGCGTGCGGTGTAGGCGTCGATGGCGGACGCGCGGTCGGTCACCGGTTCGGTGGACACCGCGTCGGTGAAGGTGTTCTTGTATCCGTTCTTGTCGTTGGCGCCGGTCTTGCTCACACACGCGGCGACGGTGTCGCCGTTGCCGTCGGCCTTGCAGCGTGCGGCGATGTAGTTCTCAAGTTCGTCATGGGCCGGCAGCAGCACGTTCTGGCGGAACGTGGCATCAGACCACAGAGCGGTGACGGATGCGCTGGCGGAGATGCGTCCGCCGATCACGTCCATCGGGTAGTGCACGCCGAGCACGACGCGGTTGTTGCCGCCTTCGGCGGCGCGGGCCACGAGTTCCGGTCCAAGCTCGGGCAGCAGCGTGGCCAATCCCAGACCGCGGTTGTAGGTCTTGGTGGTGTGGCCGGACGGGAAGGACTGCGACGGCTCCTGATAGTCGGTGTAATCCTCGCCGTATTCCTGGCCGTCGATATTGATCATCGGGATGCGCTTGATGTCGAGCGTCGAGCTCAGACCGTTGAGGTCGGTGTCACCGCCGATCGTGCGGTCGACGCCTTCGTTCTCCTTGTTGAAGTACGGACGCGGGTAGTTGAAGTCCTTCTTGGCGCTGCCGGTGCCGACGAAGCCCGCGAACGAGTCCTTGCTGCTTTTGCTGAACACCAGGTCGGAGGTCTTGGGCAGCTCGCCCTGCGCGACGCCCTCGGCCACGTACTGGCCGATGATCGGCCCGAACGCGTCCTTGTAGATGCGCAGTGCGTCGCCGTCGCTCGCGTCGAGAGCGGCGCGCTCGGCCTGCGTGTAGGTGCCGTCGACCTTGGTGGTGTCGGCGGCGGCCTTGTTGTTGATGGCCACGACGGTCTTGTCGTTCTGTCCGAGCACGCTCTTGCCGGCATCGGTGACCTTGCCGCGGAAGGCATCGCCCTGCGGCGTGTTGTTCACGACCTTCTTCGGGGTCCACCAGTTGTAATACTCGCCGAGCAGCGAGGTGATGTTCGGCTTGACCGCACTGCCGTACGAGGGAGTGTCCGCGGCGTTCGCGGTGACGCTCACGGACATCAGCATCGCGATGGATGCGATGCCTGCCACGGCGCCCTTGAGGACCGCGGACTTACGCATTGTCTTGTGCATTCTTTCAGCTTCCATTGTGTGTTGGTTGATATGGAACCGATTCTGTTGTAGACCAACTGTCAGGTTCCGACCGCTGAAAGATAATGAAAATCACCTTCGATTAATGAACAGTTCATTTTGCAACGTACCGATTTTTCGCGTGTTCAGGTTATAACATCGCGCGTCGGGAGCCGCGTGTCACGGGTCGTGCGGTATAACGCCGTATAGGCGATGAGGTCCCTTCTTTTGAGTGAAAGAAGGGACCTCATTGTACTGGCGGCTGTGTTGACCACCCACCGGCTCTACGAACTAGGCTTCAGCCAGAGCCTCGACAGGCTGAACCGTCAAACAGACAGTCCGGTGGACTGTCTGTAGGTGAAGTGAGCGGCTTGCCGCGAAGGCCGCCTAAGAGGCTCAGGCTTCAGCCAGAGCCTCGACAGGCTGAACCGTCAAGCAGACAGTCCGGTGGACTGTCTGTAGGTGAAGTGAGCGGCTTGCCGCGAAGGCCGCCTAAGAGGCTCAGGCTTCAGCCAGAGCCTCGACAGGCGGCGTCTTGACTGCGCGACGGGCCGGGAACACGCTGGCGAGCAGGGCTGCGATGGCGGCCACCACAAGCACGATGCCGTTCATGCCCCATTCGAAGGGGAACACCGTCTTGCCGTACAGGCTGAACACCATGTACGACCCCAGCCATCCGAACAGCGTGCCGAGCACCACGCCGACCACACCTGCGACGAGCGACAGCAGCAGCGCCTCGACGGCCAGCGAGCGCCGCAGCTGCCCGCGGGTCATGCCGATGGCCCGCAATGTCGCGGATTCGCGGGTGCGTTCAATCACCGACAGACTCAGCGTGTTCGCCACGCCGATCAGCGCGATGAGCACCGCGACGGCGATCAGCGCGACCAGAAGCATCAGCATCGAGTTGATGATGGTCTCCCATTGTGCGCGTTGCGCCACGGGACCGGTGATGGACACGGTGGAGTCATACGAAAATACGTCCTGAATCTTGTTGAACACGTCACTCAGGGAGACGCCGGCCGACTGGGTATCCACACGCATGAGCAGCATGTGGCTGGTCGCGGTGACGTCGCCGTTGTTGAAATGGCTGGTGTTGATGAAGGCGACGGCATCATAGTTGGACGAGACGCGGCGGTAATCGGATTGCACCGGCTTGAGACGCATTGATGAGGAAACGCCTCCGTTCGTCGAGCTTGCGCTGGCGGACCCGTCTTGTTCGGTGCTTGCCGCAATGCCATTCGATTCCGCAGCAGTGAACCGCAGCTTCGCATCGGAGCCGAATGTGATCTCCTTGCCTGAGGTGGCGCGGTATTTCGGCAGCAGCACGGTGTCGTCGCCGACGGTGACGCCGCTCAGGTCGGCGTGCATGACGCCGGCGAGTTCGGAGGTGTTCTTGACGCCGACGAGCAGCAGGGACATCGTTCCCCCGTTCACGCCTTCCGCGGTCACCGTCGCCGTGGGCGCGTACATGGTGGCCGCGACGCCCTTGACCTGGGCCGCTTCCTTGACTGCGCTGGTCTTCAGGCCGTCGCCGGTGGCGATCATGTCGACACTGTACCGGGACGCGAGCGCCTCCCCCATGGTCTGCTTGGCGCTGGCTGCACCGGTGGCGATGGTGGCGACCAGGGTCACGCCGATCAGCAGCGCGGTGCCGGTGGCGGCGACGCGACGCGGGTTCTTCTGGATGTTGGCGTGGGCAACTTTGGCGCTCGGACCGCACATCGAGACGAGCGCGACGACGCCGCGCATCAGCACCGGCAGCCAGAACGTGGCGGTGAGTACGAGCCCGAGGAACACCAGCGCGGCCCCGCCGATGGACATCAGCAGCACACTGCTGTAATTGTCGCTGGCCATGGTGTCCAGACCGTTCAGCATGCCGGACAGCTGCCATACGGCGACGCCAGCCAGTGCCAATCCCGCGATGATCGTCAGAACGCCAATCGTGGCGCGGACCTTTCCGGCGCGTGATGTATCGGTCAGCTCGATCGGGCGCAGGGCCTCAAGCGGCGTCACGCTGGTGGCGGACCGTGCGGAGCCGAGTGAGGCGAGTACAGTCATGATCAGGCCGAATGCGATCGGAACCACGAACGCTTGCCACGAGAGAATCAGCCTGGCCTGCATTCCCATCATTTCCATTACGCCCGTGTTCGTGACCAGCGCGATCAGACCGACGCCGAAGCCGATGCCCAGCACCGACGCAATCAGGCCAAGCAATCCGGCCTCCATCAGTACGGATGTGTACAGCTGGCCCTTCTTCGCGCCGATTGTGCGCAGCAACGCCAGCGTGCGCCTGCGTTGCGCCACCAGCACCTGGAACGTGTTGGCGATGACCAGGGCGGCAACGAACAGTGCGAGCACACCGAAGCTCAGCAGGAATATGGTGGGGAAGCTGGTGTTGTTCGAGCTGAGGTCCCTGACGGCCTCCGCCTCGACCGATCGGCGCGATTCCACGCCATAGGATTTCGGCAGGAGCCCGGAGACCTCGTCGACGGTCCGCTGCGCGGCAGCGGCGTCGGCGTCGTCGATGTCAAGCAGGAGCATGTACGCCTGCATATGGTCGAAATCATCCACGCCGTATACCGCGGCGACGACGTTCTCCGACAGCACCGAAGCGCCACCGTAAAACGAGTACACACCAAACGGGTCGCTGGTCAGGCCAACGACGCGCACGTCACGCACCGCGGTGCCGCTCAGAGCGCTGCCGTTGGATATCGGAGCAACGTCCACCTTGTCGCCGACACCCACTCCAAGTTGTTTGGCGACGGATTTTGGCAACGCCACCTCGTTGTTGTCGACCGGCTGGTCGCCGGAGACGATGCGGACCGGCAGCAGCTTGCGGTCGGTTGACGTGCCGACGGCGTATCCGTTCGAGCGCTTGCCCGCTGCGGAGATCGAAACGCTGACGGACGTGTCGATGCGGGCGCCCTTCACGCCTTTCGTGGCGCGTATCCGGTCGAGGTTGAAATCGGCGACGGTGGTTCTGTCGGCCGAGCCGTTTTCGGAGACCGCGCCGTTGCTGTTTGTTTTCATCGTGGCGATGTAGTTCGCTTCGCCGAGCTGGGCGGTCCTCTGCCTGCGCAGCGAGTCGTCCATGGAGTTGGAGAACAGGAACGTGGCGGCGATGAACGCCGTGCCGATAAGGATGGCTATGCCTGCGGGGATGAGCATCCTCGCGCTTTTTTTCATGAGTTTGATGGTGATGGAGAACATGAGAAGTCCTTAATGCTGTGGGCGGGTCAGCGGCGGTGCTGGGCGACGGCGGCGTGCTGCGGAGCGCCCGGAACGCTTGGAGCACCCGGAACGAAAGACGCCTTTTCGGTGTGCCCCTTGAGGGCCGCCACCGGCGGTCTTGGAACGGTGGTGCCCGCGGACGGCCCGCCGACCAGTTGGGTGGCCCGCTCGCGCTCGTTCATCAACAGTTGGTTCATGCTCTCGGCGGTCGGGCGCTGCTCGTCGGCGACGATCTGGCCGTCGGCGAACACGATCGCACGATCGGCATAGGATGCGGCGACGGCGTCATGGGTGACCATGATGACGGTCTGCCCAAGTTCCTTGACGGATCGCTTCAGGAAGCTCAGCACTTCGGCGCTGGAGACGGAATCGAGGTTGCCGGTGGGCTCGTCGGCGAACACCAGCGACGGTTTGGTGATGAGCGCACGCGCGATGGCGACGCGCTGCTGCTGGCCGCCAGACAGTTCATTCGGCCGGTGCGTGAGACGTTCCTTGAGTCCCAGCGTCGTCGTCAGCATGTCGAACCACTGACGGTCGGGCTTCTGACCCGCCAGAGTCAACGGCATGAGGATGTTCTGCTCGGCGGTGAACATCGGCAGCAGGTTGAAGCTCTGGAAGATGAAGCCGATCTTGTGGCGGCGCAGCATGGTCAGCTGATTGTCGTTCATGGTGGTGATGTCGGCGCCGTCGAACACGATATGACCGCTCGTGGCCGAGTCGAGTCCGGCGAGCGTGTGCATGAGCGTGGACTTGCCGGAGCCGGACGGGCCCATGATCGCGGTGAACCTCCCTTGCTCGAACCGCACATTGACGCCGCGCAGCGCATGCACCGCGTTTTCGCCATGCCCGTAGTCCTTGACCAGGTCGATCGCCTCGATGGCGATGGGGTGCCGCTGTTCCTGCGCCGCACCGGCATTGGTCTGCGGCTGCATGATCTGCTGTTCCATAACGTCCTCTTCCATATCAATACAGGGATTTTCCCTGAACGTTACTTTCACCATACGGATGGCGGGCTCGGACCGGCATCGTGCGGCGGGGTGAATCGCCATCGTGCCCATCATCCTTGAGTATTACGCGCTCGAACATTGTGCGCGGTTTCACTGCGCTCGGCGGCCTCTCTCGGCCGGGAACGCACGGGCCCGTGGCGATGACGGGGGGATGATAGGGGATGCCTGGCAAGAAGAATTGTACGATGAGCGAGAACAGTGTTGAGAACGAGAATGGCGAAACGTCCATTTTCCAATGATTCTTAGATTTGTCCTCACGCCCCGAAACGGCATGTAACCGGTTAAAAACGATTTCGTGGCACAGGGAATGCCACGAAATGCCGAAAACAGCGATTTTTACCGTTTCGTGGCACGAAACCCCCCTGCTTGCATCACTGTTCAAGACGAAAAATGCCAAAATGTGGTCGGAACGGAGCTGAACAGCAGGATCGGACCATACGCCCTCCCGCTGGCGGGAGGTGGCGCGAAGCGCCGGAGGGTGGTTGTGCGGCGACATCCCACCCGCTTCACTACAGCCCAGCCAGCAAGGGCTATATGCAACAAACCCGCGCTGCATGACGTCAGCGCGGGTTTGTACGGGTTCCCCTTCTCGTTCCGCGTCACGGTTCCCCGACCGGCGACGCGGAAAATCCTTGCGGCTATCTAGCCAAGACCATCACTTGGCCAGTCCGGAGGCGCGCAGCGCCTCGAAGCCGCCCTTGAGGTCGTCGAGGATGTCCTCGATGTTCTCGGTGCCGATGGACAGGCGGATGGTGCCCTGGTGGATGCCCTGATCCTCCAGCTCCTCCAGCGTCTCCTGGGAGTGCGTGGTGGAGGCCGGGTGGATGACCAGCGACTTCACGTCGGCCACGTTCGCCAGCAGAGAGAACAGGTGCAGGTTGTCGATGAAGACACGCGCCGCGTCCTTGCCGCCCTTGATGTCGAAGGTGAAGATGGAGCCGGCGCCGTTCGGGAAGTACTTCTTGTACAGCTCGTGGTCGCGGCGCCCCTCGATGGACGGGTGCGAGACGGACTCGACCTCAGGCACGGTCTGCAGGTACTCGACAACCTTCAGCGCGTTCTGCACGTGGCGCTCGACGCGCAGCGACAGGGTCTCGGTGCCCTGCAGCAGCAGGAACGCGGCGAACGGGGACAGGGTGGCACCGGTGTCGCGCAGCAGGATGGCGCGGATGCGGGTCACGAAGGCGGCTCCACCAAGGGCCTCGTAGAAGTTCAGACCGTGGTAGGAGGGATCCGGCTCGGTCAGGGTCGGGAACTTGCCCGGCACCTCAGCCCAGTTGAAGTTGCCGCCTTCCACGACGACACCACCCAGCGTGGTGCCGTGGCCGCCGATGAACTTGGTCGCGGACTCGACCACGACGTCGGCGCCGTGCTCCAGCGGGCGGAACAGGTACGGGGTGGCGAAGGTGTTGTCGACGATCACCGGCAGATGATGCTTGTGGGCGATTGCGGAGATGGCCTCGAAGTCGGGCAGGTCGGCGTTCGGATTGCCGAAGGTCTCGAAGTAGACGAGCTTGGTGTTCTCCTGAATGGCGTCCTCAAAGTTCTGTGGAACCTCCGGATCGACGAAAGTGGTGGTGATGCCGTCGCGCGGCAGCGTGTGCTTGAGCAGGTTGAAGGTGCCGCCGTAGATGTTCTTGGAGGAGACGATGTGGTCACCGGACTGGGTGATGTTGCGCACGGCGTACTCGACGGCCGCGGCGCCCGAGGCGACCGCGATGCCGGCGGTGCCGCCTTCAAGGGCGGCGATGCGATCCTCGAACACGCCCTGGGTGGAGTTGGTCAGGCGGCCGTAGATGTTACCCGGGTCGGCGAGTCCGAAGCGGGCCTCGGCGTGGTCGAAGTTGTGGAAGACGTAGCTGGTGGTCGCGTAGATCGGCACTGCGCGGGAGTCGGTGGCCGGGTCGGCCTGCTCCTGGCCGACGTGCAGCTGCAGGGTTTCAAAACGGTACTTCTTGTTGGCTTCGGTCATGGTGGTCGCTCCTTTTCCCATGTCGGGATGCTGTGGTTTCCGTGTCTTTCTTGTCGCCACCCGTCGGCGGTTTCCAGCGTCTGGCGAGGTGTTGGTTTAGACCATAGGGCACATGGATGCGGCATCGCAAGTCCGGCGTTATCGCGGTTGCCTATAACCCTTTAAAAGCCGTTGGCATCATTGGTGTCGCAGGTCGTAACAGGAGCCCTAAAACCGACTATCCACGATGCGACACGCCGCTGCCGTCAGAGCCGGTTCCACAGGTCACGGATCATGTCGGTGATGGTCAGGTCGCGCAGGGATACCATCTTCGGGAACGTGCGGATCAGACGGCGCTGCTGGCGGTTGAGCGAGCGACGGACCAGCTCGCCGGCATCCGCAACCGGTCTGGATGCCGCACGAATGCCCTGCTGGGCTCCGGCCGCGAACCGGTCATACGCCTGCTCCGCCTGCCCGCGCAGTTTGGCGGACGTTTCGCGCCACTGCTCGTCGGCCTCGCTGATGCGTGTGTCGATCTGTCTGATCTGCTGCGATTTGAGCGCCTTGATGCCCTCGCTGACCTTCGCCAGACGCGAGTCGAGACTGCGCAGACCGGCCTGGGTGATGGCCGCATCGATTACCACCACGACGAACGACAGTCCCGCGACGGCGTGAAGCAGCCATATCGGCCAGGACCGGACGATGTCGGACATCCACGGCTGGACCACCAGTTTGATGCACGTCGCCCCCGCGCCGAACGCCAGGAACCCGTTGAGATACACGCGCCCGTTGATGTTGAACGGCTTGCCGGAATAATCCCAGAAACGCATGTGGTACAGTTTCTCGATCGCCCAGCTCGACGCATATTCCAGCGTGCATGCGAGCACGCCGCTGGACAGGAACAGCGACAGCGGATTGTTCACGTCATGCAGCAGCACGACGACCAGCAGACCGCCGAACCCGTAGATCGGGCATATCGGCCCGTTGAGCATACCCCGATCCTCGAACCGCTTGCGCAGCACGACGCTCAGGCCGGTCTCCCACACCCATCCCGCGAACGAGTACGCCAGCCAATACAGGAAGAAGCGTTCCACGACAATCAGAACATCCATGGGCGTCATGGCATCCTCCTTGCTATCATGCGGACGGAACCGCCGCATCGGGCTTCGTCCCGTCGTCACGTGTATCAGACAACTCTAGCGCGAGGCGTCACGTTCCGGCTTCCGCTCCCATGCCGTCGATACGATGCAGGTGGCACTTCCCGGCCGCCCGCCACCGGTGGCGCGCTGGGCGGGACCGCGTTACGCGGTGTGCGCCCGACGATGCTAGTCTCTGTTGTGTATCGTCATTGCCTACCAGTAAGGGGTGTTTCCGAATGACCGATGATGTGACGCTGTATGACCGCGACCCACATTACATTCCGCGCGTGGCCGCCGTGCACGACATGTGCGGGTATGGCAAGTGCTCGCTGACCGCGGCGATCCCGATCCTGTCGGCGGCCGGCTGCGACGTGTGCCCGGTGCCGACGGCCCTGTTCTCCGCACACACCAAGTACGCCGTGTTCACGTTCCATGACACGACGGACATTCTCTCCGGATATCTGGATGCCTGGCGCAAGGAGAACGTCGAACTGGACGGCGTGTACAGCGGCTTCCTCGGCTCCCCCGACCAGGTGTCCATCATCCAGCGCCTGTACCGCGAATATCCGTCCGCGCTGCGGCTGGTCGACCCGGTTATGGGCGACGCCGGGCAGATGTACCCGACGTACACGCCGGAACTGTGCGAGGCGATGGGGGCTCTGGCGGACGGCGCGGACGTGCTGATGCCGAACCTGACCGAAGCGAGCATCCTGACCAAGCGCGACTACCCCGGGCAGGATCTCGATGACGCTGCCGTGACCGAACTGCTGGACGCGCTGCTGGGACTCGGTGCCAAGAACGTGGTGCTCAAGGGCATCGACCACGGTGACGGCAAGATCATCAACTACGTGGCGAGCGCCGAAAAGGGCGCTGCCGAGAAGGTCGAGCTTGTGCACGACAAGCTGCCGTACATGATCCACGGTACGGGTGACGCTTTCGCGTCCGCACTGTGCGGTGCGGTGATGGCCGGCCGTGGCCTGGCCGAATCGGCTCGGATCGCGGGCGAATTCGTACGTCATGCAATGGAAAGCACCCGCAATCAGCCGCATTTCGAGGAGCGTGGGGTCAGTTTCGAGCTCGATCTCGGTGAGCTCACTTCGCTGGTGAAGTGAGACCGTGCCGCAAAGCCGGCAAAACGGAACTGCGCCGAAGCCCTGGCTGGGCCTTCGGCGCAGTTTTGTATCAGAACCACTCTGACTCGGGACCAAGGAATCCGGCCTGAGGGGAAGACGTCAGGCCACTCCCGTATCGCAGCTCTCAGTATTCGCGCGTCTTGGGCGGGAAGTCATTGATGTGCACGGACTGCCACAGGATGGAGTCGTGAGGTGCCGATGAAGCCTCGGCATCGGCGGCATCGGCCATCCCGATCATCGAATGTGCGAGGAAACGTTCGTCGTCACGCGCCGGATAATCGAGCCTTTGCAGGGAACCGCGCGATTCGTGGCGCGCCTCGGATGCGCGCAGCATGGCTTCGGCGAGCAGTGTCAGGTGCCGTACCTCCCAGATCGCGGTTATCTCCTGATTGAACGCGGGCGTCTCCGAATGCGCCGTGAGACGGCTGGCGCGGGGACGGATCACAGTATCGAGCAGGTTCAGGGCCTCGCTGATGGAACGGGCGTCGCAACGCACCGCCAGCGCATGTTCCATCAGCGTTCCCAGATCGGCGGCGAGCCGATACGGGTTGTCCTCCTCGGAACCGGGCTGCGCGGAAGCATCTGAGCCGCCGAGCTCCGCTGCCTGCGGCATACCGTCAGACGTATCGTCTGCCGCGTCATCGTCCGCGTCCGGTCTGCCCGCAAGCATCGTGGCGACATCCTGCTTGCGCGAACGGGCGACGTCGTCCACCAGCGCGGCTGCCGCCTCGGCGGGACCGTCATCCGCATCGGCGCCGCGCATCGGGTCGTCGACCGGCGACTGTGCGATGCGGGCCGCCAGCGACTCACCTGCGCGCGTGCCGAACAGGCATGCGTCGAGCAGCGAGTTGCCGCCCAGACGGTTCGCCCCATGCACCGACACGCACGAGCATTCGCCCGCGGCGAACAAGCCTTCCACGACCGTGCGGGTACCGGAATCGGCGTCGCCGTTCTGGCTCCCTGACTCCGCCCAGCGATACACCTCTCCATCCGTGGTGATCGGGATGCCACCCATCGTGTAATGCGCGGTCGGTTTGACCGGCACCATGTCCTTGGCCGGATCGAGGTTCGCGTACGCCTTGATGGTCTCCACCACCTGCGGCAGCACCGCATTCATATGATCCGGATCGATGCCAGTCATATCGAGCCACACGCAGTCCTTCGGACCGTCCGGGTCTTTCGGGTCCGCGACGCCGCGTCCGCCGTCGATCTCGGCCATGATCGAACGGCTCACCACGTCACGCGCGGCGAGGTCGCGATGCTCCGGCGCATAACGTTCCATGAACGCCTCACCGTCGGCGTTGCGCAGCACGCCGCCCTCCGCACGGGCGGCCTCCGACAGGAGTATGCCCGTGTGCGCGAGACCCGTCGGATGGAATTGGACGAATTCGATGTCTTCCAGCTGGAGTCCGGCGGACAACGCCAAGGCCATGCCGTCGCCGGTCAGATCCCATGAATTCGACGTGGTGTGGAACAGTCGTCCTGCACCGCCGGTGGCGAACATCACGTTGTGCGCATGAATTGCGTGGGTGACGCCGGCGTGCGTGTCATAGGCGACCACGCCCGCAACGGCGCTCCCCGACTTGTCAAGCACCACATCGGTCACGTACCATTCCTCGGCGAATTCGATGCCGGCCGCGACGCACTGCTGCCACAGCGAGTGCAGGATCTGATGGCCGATGCGGTCCGCCGCATATGCCGCCCTGCGCACGGGCATCTTGCCGAAATCCGCGGTGTGGCCACCGAACCGTCGCTGCGCGATGTGGCCGTCATCGGTGCGGGAGAACGCCACGCCCATACGCTCCAGGTTGATCACGGTCTGCGGGGCGTACTCGGCGAGCAGCTTGGCCGCATCCTGATCAACCAGCCAGTCGCCGCCCTTGACGGTGTCGTAGTAATGCCAATGCCAATCGTCCTGTTCCACATTGCCCAGACTCGCCGCGATGCCGCCCTCCGCTGAACCGGTGTGCGAGCGCAACGGCTGCAGTTTGGATATCACCAGGACCTTCGGCTCGATGCCGGACTCCTTCAACTGTTCGATGTCAGGGGAGTGCATCAGCCCCAGCGCCGCCGACAGGCCGGCCGCCCCGGCGCCGACGATCACCGCGTCATACATTTCTTCCACATGTTTCGGACTCATATCCAAGATTGTCGCACAAGGGCTGACGTTCGCCGCGCACGTGACGGGGGCACGGCGGATAATACCGTTCATGGAAGAAATATCCGACAGCACGACAACGCCCGGCAACACGGCGACGCCCGGCAATGCGGCAACATCCAACGGCACAGCGTCATCCGGCAGCACAGCGTCGTCCAACAGTGCGACATCGTTCAACAGTGCGGTGTATGACATCGTCCGGCGGATCCCGCGCGGAGCGGTCGCGACCTACGGCCAGGTCGCGACGCTGGCCGGCCGCCCACGCAATGCGAGGTTCGTCGGCTTCGCGCTGCACGCCAATCCCGAACCCGGCGTGATTCCCTGCCATCGCGTCGTGTTCCGTGACGGTTCGCTGGCGCCCGGCTTCGCGTTCGGCGGCCCGGAGCGGCAGCGCGCGATGCTCGAAGAGGAGGGTGTGCCGTTCATCCCGCCGCGGGCGGGTCACGACAATGCCGGTGACGGTGGATGGCGTGTCGACCTGGCACGATGCCAATGGCAGGCGTAACGCACGCCAAGGCACCATGCTTTCGCCTGTACCCTCCGCCACGAGTGAGTATCATCATCATGATCTCCGTCTCCCTCCGGTTTCCGGAACGATGGAGATGCGACCGTTCTCGACGGTTATCAGTCCGATGAGCTCCATCGCCCCCAATTGCGAGAGCACATGGGCGACCAACTCATGCATGCCGCGTTCCGGCACCGCATCCGCTCCCTTTCCTTCCGTTGACTTCCCTTCCGTTGGCTTCCCTTCCGTCGCGCCCGTCTCAAGGCCTTTTTCACCTGACCGGGTGCGCAGCTGTTCGGCGACGGATTGCGCGGTCGGGGCTATCCGCCGGCGACGGCACCATCGGATGGCATCGATGATCGCCCGCTGGCTCTCGGTCATCGCCGATGACCTGTTGCCGCCCGATGGGCTGCTGTCGCGCAATATGCCGGCATCACGAGGCGTCCCGACATCGCAGTCCGAGCCGTCTTTCCGTTGAGTGGCCACGTCGTGGAACGACTCCGGCGGATGCGGGGCATGCCAGACGTCATCCATGTCGTCGACGGAGCACACGATGGTGGCCCGGTGCTCCTGAATGAGCCGGTTGCAGCCGCCGTTGCCCGGCATGTCAATGTTGCCGGGCACCGCATGGATGTCCCGCTGCAGTTCGCTTCCCCAGTTCACGGTGTTCAGCGCCCCTGAACGCAGTCTCGCCTGAGTGACCACCAGCGTTGACGAAAGCGCGGCTATGATGCGGTTGCGCGACAGGAACCGCCTCGCCTCCGGAATGGTTCCCGGGCACAGTTCGCTGACCAGTGCTCCCCCGTTTTCCGCAATCCCGTCGAACAACTCGCTGTTGCACTGCGGACCGGCATGGTTGAGGCCTCCGGCGAACACGGCCACCGTGCGCCCGGCCCGTCCGATGCCGTACGCCCGCATCGCGTCCAATGCTCCCCTATGGGCGGCGGCGTCCGCCCCCATGGCTCCCCCTGAAACCACCAGATGCCCGGCTTGCGCGGCATGCACGGCTATGTCCGTCGTCAGTCGGCGCCCATACTCGTTGACGCCGCGCGAGCCAACGATGCCGACGGGCTGCGGGCAACTGGTCAATGCCGCGCGATCGCCACTGCCCCACAGGCACAGCGGGGGCGCGCAACGACCCAGCAACGCCAGGTCGTTGAGACGGGTGGGCCACCATACGTCATGCGGCGCGATGATCCATTGCCTCCCCTCCATGGTGAACCAGCCGCAGAGATAATCCCTGTCCCACGTGGGGAGAGTTCGCAATCGCTGCTGCCATGTCGCCAACGCGGAGCGAAACGAACGCACCGCCTGCGGCGTGGGCTTGCTCCCCCATCGGGTCATGCCGATGCAGAACGCCTGCTCGATGACCTTCCCCGCGCCGGCCGACGTGCGCAGTTCCGGGTCGCTGTCCCGGATGAGGGTGAGCGCTTCCCACGCATCGGCCGTGCCCTTGAGGAGCGCGGTCATCAGCGCGTCTGCGGTATTGAGGCAGAAAGTCAGGATGGCCCGAGCGAGCGTCTCCTCGTCAAGGTCCCAGCAAAGGCCGCTATCCGACTCGCATACAGTCATGACATCCTCGCTCTCAACATGATGCCTTGCGACATCTCGTCCGGCCCCGGCGACGTTTTGCCCGCCAGATCGGCCAGCGTCCATGCCAGTCGCATGGCCCGATCCACTCCACGCAGGCTCAGCCGATGCGACGCCAGCGCCCTGTTGGCGAGTTCCAGCGCCTTCACCGACGTGTTGGCGCGCATCCACGACCCCGGCACTTCGGCGTTGCAGCCCCACCCGTATTTGGAATACCGTTCGCCGGCCGCCGCCCGCGCCGCGATCACCTGCTGCTGCATGACGTGGCTGCCAATCGAATCGCGGGTCGGCGCCGAGGCTATGCACGGGACCGGCGGCACCTCCACCTGAATGTCAATCCGGTCGAGAATCGGACCGGACAGTCTGGCGAAATACCGGATACGGTCCTTCTCCTTGCACACGCAGCGCTCCCCGTTGCCGTAGGCGTAACCGCACGGGCACGGGTTGGCTGCCATGACCATCTGGAACATCGCCGGATAGTAGGTCGTCCCCTTCGTGCGAGACAGGGCCACGTACCCGGATTCCATCGGCTCGCGCAGCGTCTGCAGCGTCCTCGCGGAGAATTCAGGGGCCTCGTCCATGAACAGGATCCCGCGGTGGGCGCGCGTAATCGCCCCCGGCATCGCAAGCCCTGATCCGCCACCCACCAGCGACGCGGTCGACGCCGTATGGTGAGGCGCCTCGAAGGGCGGCATATCGGAGATGCCATAATGCTGCAGCGTGCCGCACAGGGAGCGTATCGACGCCACTTCGAGCTGTTCCTCCGGCGTAAGCGGGCACATGATGCTCGGCATCCTGGAGGCCAACATCGTCTTGCCCGAGCCCGGCGGGCCGGTCATCAGCAGATGGTGTTTCCCGGCCGCCGCCACCTGCAACGCCCACTTGACATGATCCTGGCCGACCACCTCGCTCATGTCGCCCAATCCGCTGAAGGCCGGCGTGTCCTCGACCGTGCACGAGACCGTCGCCCGGTCGACGCCAAGCGTATACGACGCTCGGCCTCCCGCCAGCTCGATGAGTTCGCCCACATGACGGACGCAGGTCACGTCCATCTGCGGCACCAGGCGGGACTCGTCCTCGTTGCCGTAAGGCACGATCAGTCGCCGTATCCCCCGCTCCTTGGCATGCAGCATGATCGGCAGCAGACCATGGATCGGCAGCACGGTGCCGTCGAGGTTCACCTCCCCCAGAACGATCGTCTCCTCCAGGCTGTCGTGCGGAATCGCCCCCGCCGCGCTCAGCACGCCGGCCGCGATGGCGAGGTCGTGCGAGGCGCCCCGCTTGGGCATCGACGCGGGAGACATGTTGACGGTGACGCGGGTGTCAGGCCATTTGAACCCGCTCGCCTGACAGGCGGATTTGACCCGTTCCCGCGATTCGCTGAGCGAGGCGTCCGGCAGGCCGATGACGCTGAAATACGGCAGACCGGGCGAGATGAACGCCTGAATCTGGATGATGAAGGCCTTGAGACCAATCAGGCCGACCGAAAGGGAACCGCCGATAGCCATCAGAACGCCCCCGGTATGTGGTGCACCGACACCATGCCCGCACGCGCGACGATGGTGAGCACGTCGAACCGCACCCCCGTATGCCTGATGCGGTGGTCCGGCTCGAGCAGCCACTGCACGCCGGCGCGTCTGAGATTCGTCTGCTTGTGCAGAGTGACGGCCTCCTGCGGCATGCCGAAATGGTCGGTCCGCCTGGTCTTGACCTCGACGAACGCGATGACGCGGTCGGGCGTCATCATGACGATGTCGAGCTCCCCGTACCGCGAATGCCAGTTGCGCCCCAGAATCGTGTATCCGTGCCGTTCCAGCCAATCCGCCGCATATTGCTCCCCCAGCACCCCCAGCTGCTTGGGTTTGAGCGAGCCGTCGCACAGCCGGCACAGCATATCGCTCAGCCCCGCCACGGGAGGATCATGATCGGTCGTAGCGCCTGCGTGTTCCGCTCGGCTTGTCAAACAGGTGTCCATGACCATCAGTGCACCATAAAACCGCCTTCGACCACATGGTTTTCGGCCAATGTGGTCGAAGGCTTGCCCTTCGGCGTGTTGTGGATGGAATGTGGACGAATATCCACTTATCCACATCGTCGGCACGACGACGATTCCGTGCGCGGAACCGAGGCATGGGCGCGCCCGCCAAGGCCATGCCTTATGGCAAACTGGTTGACGATTCTTTGACTTCAGGAGGCATATATATGAGCGGCTCAAGTGACGCGCTGGCCACGGTGACCTTGCGGGTGAACAGGTTCACGCCGCGTCCCGAGCGTGATCGCCCGGCCCGCTCCGGCAGCCCCTTCGCCAAGAAAAGCTCGCCATTCGGCGGCGCCTCCGCTTCGGCGCGTCGGCGTCCCCGCGGCAAGCAGTGGGTTCAGGAGTACACTCTGCCGGTTCGCCGGGAGGATACGGTGCTGGACTGTCTGCTGAAGATCAAGCGCACCGTGGATCCGACCCTGGCGTTCCGTTATTCGTGCGGGCATGGCATGTGCGGTTCCGACGCGGTGGCGATCAACGGCACGCCGACGCTCCTGTGCACCGCGACCGTCGGCGACTGGGCGAAACCGGCGACGCCGATTCCCCTCGCCGATGACGAGGGATTCCGCCACACCGGCGACGCGGGTGATAAGCGGAGCGCGGACACGACCGCTCCCGAAGGAAACTCTTGCGAAGACAACGCAGACGCGCAATCCCACGAACTCGGCATCATCGAACTGGCACCGCTGCCGGGATTCCCCGTCCAGCGCGATCTGATCGCGGACATCGACCCGATGCTCGACCAGATCAGGAAGCTCAAGCCGTATCTGCAGGCCGATGGCGTGCTCGCGACCACCAGCGAAGGCAAGGTTGACGTGTTCGAATACCTTCAGCGGCCAGAGCAGCTGGCGAAATACGAGCTGCTCAGCAACTGCATCGCCTGTGGCGTGTGCGAGGGAGCCTGCCCGGTCTACGCCGGCGGCGACGCCTTCATTGGGCCGGCGGCCCTGATCTCGACCTCCCGCTTCGTGAACGATTCGAGGGACACCGCAACCGACGAGCGACTGGACGCCATCGACACCGCCGACGGCGTGGCCGCTTGCCAATCCGTGCGCGCCTGCTCGCGCCACTGTCCCCGCGGCATCGACGTCGGCGAGGAGATGTGGCAGATCGTCGCCCGCGTCCGAGAGCGCTGACAGACCGAAACAGACACCATTCGACAACGGTTCAGGGGATTGTTTATGGATAAGACCTCATATGCGAATCTCGCCAGGGCATGGGAGTACGTCGAGGATCACGCCTATTCCCGGCAGACGCAAGCGCTGCTGGACGCGCGCGAACAGGCCGCCCAGTGCGGTCTTGCGCAGGGTTCCGCAGCTCAGGCGCAGCTGCTGCATACGCTGGCATGCATGATGCGCAGCACCTCGGTGATCACCATCGGCTCCGGCTCACTCGTGGAGATCGTCCAGCTTGTCGATGCGCTGCACGGTACCGGCCAGTTGACGGCGGTGGATTCCTCGACGCAGGGAATCGCGCTCATCCGCAAGATGTTCTTCGCCCTGTCCGACACGACACAAACGACGCTGCGCGCGGTGAACGCGCCGGTGAACGTGTTTCTGCCGCGTCTCAACGGCACGGATTACGACCTGATCGTCGTCTCCGGCGATGCGGCGAACTATTTGGACACGTTTGCCCAGGCGCCGCGGCTGCTCCGGGAGCACGGCGTCATCGTGTTCACCGACATGCTCGCGTTCGAGGGCGACGAGGCGAACGGCGGTGTACCCAATCCCGCTGACCGCAGCGACAAGGCGGTGGTCATGCGGCAATTGCTGGACATGGTTCAGGACGACGACCGTTTCGAATCCTCTCTGACTCCGACCGGCACCGGACTGCTCATCGCCGTCAAGCGCTAGGAGGCGATCCGGCTGACCGCCACTTCCACGGCCTCGTCGGGGTCGTCCGTGATCAGTACCAGACTCGGGTCGAGCGGCGAGATCATGCCGTGATCCTGCACGGTCGATGTCAGCCATTCGAACAGGCCACGCCAGTATTCGGTGCCGTACAGGACGATCGGCATCGACATGACCTTGTGCGTCTGCACCAGGGTCAGCAGCTCGAACATCTCATCGAATGTGCCGAATCCTCCGGGGCATACGATCACGCCGGACGAGTATTTGACGAACATGGTCTTGCGCACGAAGAAATAGCGGAAGCTCATGCCCAGGTTCACCCATTGGTTGAGCCCCTGCTCGTGCGGCAGTTCGATGCCCAGTCCGACCGATTTGCCGCCGGCAAGCGCCGCACCACGGTTCGCGGCCTCCATGATGCCCGGCCCTCCCCCGGTGATGACGGCCACGCCATGCTTTGCGATTCCACGCCCCATGCGCCGCGCCGCCTTATAGTCCGGGTCGGTGCGCGGCGTGCGGGCGGAGCCGAACACGCTGACCGCCGGCCCGAGCTCGGCGAGCGCCCCGAACCCGTCGACGAACTCGGATTGGATGCGCAGCACACGCCACGGATCCATGTGGAGCCAATCGGTCTCCTGATTGGGTTTGAGCAGGTTGGCCGTAGTGTTGTCGTTCGGAATCATCGGGCCGCGCAGAATCACCGGGCCCCGGTGATAGGTGTCGCCCAACGGCGATGCATCCTGCTGAACGCCGGAGACGGCGGCGCGTACCGCCGCGTCACCCGTCTGCCGCCCGGCGGCCGATGATTTCCCTCGTTCGGCACCTGCCGCGGCGATGATGTCGTTCAGCGCGTTGTTCGCCGCCGCGTGGGCGAGCTTCTGCGCGGCCAGTTTACGCAGCTTCTTTTTCTTGCCGCTTTTCTTCGACGCATCCGTTTTCGACATGATCACGCACTCCTTGTCTTGGATGTCTCCAACATACCAGCAGAAGCTCCGTTACGACACCGACTCCAGCTCCTCCTTCTCGAACCGCTTGGACTGACGGCTTAGTAGGATGCCGCTGATGAGCGCCGCGATCAGGGATGCCATCAGCACGCCGAACCGTCCTTCCGCAGACAGCTCCGTGTTCGTGTAGGCCAGAGAGGCGATCAGGAACGATACCGTGAAGCCGATGCCGCACGCGCAGGCTGCGGGGAACATGTCGCGCACGCGCAGTCCCTTCGCCATCGTCAGCCCAGCCACGTGCGTGGACAGCCATGCCGTGATCATGATGCCGAGCGGCTTGCCGATCACCAGCGCCACGATGATGCCGATGACCACGGGCGACAGCATCAGCGCCGGGGACAGCTCGGCGAAGTGCACGCCGGTGGCGAACAGCGCGAATATCGGCAGTGCGAGCAGCGAAGAGAACGGCTGCAGCTTGCTCGCATAGCGTTGCGCGCGCGGCGACTTCTCACTGTGCATTTCACGCGACGGCGTCAGCAGGCCGACCAGCACGCCCGCCAGCGTGGGGTGCACGCCGGCCTCGAACATCATCACCCATGCCAGTACGCCTATCACGGCGACCAGCAGCCATGGGACGCGGCGCAATCTCGCCAGGAACGCCCAGATGGCCGCGCATATGGCGATGCCGATGAACCAGTACCATGCGTTGAGCGACGAGAAGAACACCGCGATCAGGATGATCGCCAGCAAGTCATCGACCGTGGCAAGCGTCATCAGGAACGCTCGGATCGAACCGGGCAGCGCCTTGGCGAACAACGCAAGCACCGCCAGCGAGAAGGCGATGTCCGTCGCTGTGGGAATCGCCCACCCCTGCGCCGCTTCGGCGAACGGGATATCCGCGCCGGTCGGGATGGTGACGATTCCCGGCGCAGGCGGCGCGAACCGGGAGAACAGGGAGATGACCGTGATGAACAGCACCGGCGGCATCAGCATACCGCCCACGGCGCACAGCATGGGCACGGCGGCGGCTTTCGGATTGGCGAGCGAACCGGTGGTCAGCTCCTGTTTGAGATCCAATCCGACCGTGAGGAAGAATATCGTCAGCAGGCCATCCTGCGCCCAATGCCCGATCGGCAGGATGATGTTGGTGCCGGGAATGCCCAGCTGCGTCTCCGCCACCGCCTCGAACATGTGCGACGTCCATGGCAGATTAGCCAGGACCAGACCAGCAAACGCGAACGCGAGCATAATCAGGCCGGAAATACGATCGGACGCGGCGATTCGCCGGATCCTGGCCCAAACCCTACCCGTGCTATTCATGAACCCTCAATTCCATACCAGGTGAACAGCCTGACGCGGACGCATGCCTGACATGTCAGGATTCGGTGCCATCAGACCGACTCCTCATTTTACAGACCCCCATCCCACTCTACGCCCCGGGCTGAGCCTAGCGAAGCGAGACCACAATCACAGGGGCCAAAGGCGAGCCGTGAAGAAACAGCAGAGCTGCTTGTAGGCGAGGAGTGGGGGAGGAAGGCGACGGACAATCCATATCCGGCGAAAGTCCCATCTATTCGTCGCCGGATGGGACTTTCGCGGGAAAGGCGTGGGGATGATTCCCCGCCGATCGTCATCCGGCTATCGCCTGTACCACACCATGCGATTTTTGAGGGTTTTGGGGCTGGTGTGGCCAAGGGCGGTTCCGGGCCCATTCACCGGTCATTGGAAAATGGCGGTTTCCGCGACCCGTGCTTTGCCACACCATGCGATTCTGGGGTGTTTTTCGCCTGGTGTGGCACACGGGATGGGAGCGAATCAGCCGGACGGATGGATAGGGACTGAGTATGGACTGTCCCGCCAGACTGAGAACCACCCCCAGTCATGCCGCGCATGCCAGCCCTCCGCCAGCGGGGACGATAATGTCGGGCGCCCGCTGTTTGCCTCACGACTCGCCCCGCCGGCGGGCCGAGAGGCAATCCCGGTTGCCGAAATCAGGCGCGCTGTGACAGGGCCACGGCGATGTTGTCCAGCACCTGCTTAAGCAGCGCCTTCGGGCAGGCGAGGTTGACGCGCTCGAATCCAGCTCCGTTCTCGCCGAACAGCACGCCCTCGTCGAAATACACTCGAGCGCGGTCGCGCATGAAATCGCGCAGCTCGTCCGCCGAACCGAAGCCAAGACCGCGGCAGTCCAGCCATGCCAGATACGTGCCTTCCGGCTCGATGAGCCGAAGTCCAGGCGTGCGTTCCGCGAACTCGCGCAGCAGCGAAAGGTTGTCGGCGAGCACGCCCATGAGCGCATCCAGCCACGGTTCGGCCCGCTCATATGCCGCTTGGCACGCGACGAGTCCGAAATGGCTGACGGTCAGGCCGGCGATGTTCTCCGCCGCCACGTCGAACGCCCGCTTGAGTTCGGGGTTGACGGTGATGACGTTGGAGCACAGCAGGCCGGCGATGTTGAAGGTCTTGGTCGGGGCGGTGAACTCATAGCAGTGGCCGGCGTAGCGCTCCCCCAGCGTGCCGAACATCGTCACGTCGTGTCCGGGGTAGGCGAAGTCCGCATGGATCTCATCGGCCAGAATGGTCACGCCGTGGGCGATGCAGATGTCGCCCAGACGACGCAGCTCGTCGGCGCTCCACACGCGGCCGACCGGGTTGTGCGGGTTGCACAGCATCAGCGCCGTGCACCGCGGGTCGGACGCCTTGGCCTCCAGATCATCGAAATCCATGACGTAACGTCCGTCGTCACCTAGGATGAGGCGGTTGTCGAGTATGGTCAGGCCGTTGTGCTCCGCGGCGGCGGTGAAAGGATAGTAGACGGGTCCTTGCAGGATCACCTTGTCGCCGGGATGGGTGACCGCACGCAGTGCGGTGTTGACCGCGGGCATGACCCCGTCCGACAGGCTCACCCAGGCCGGGTCGATGTCCCAGTTGTGCCGACGACTCATCCATGCCGTCAGCGCGCGGAAATACCCGTCGGTCGCGTAATCGTATCCGAAGATGTCATGTTGGGCGGCTTCGACCAGCGCTTCTACGATTTCCGGAGCCGGCTTGAATTCCATGTCGGCAACGGACATGGCGATCACGTCCTCGCTTCCCACACCCATGTCATCCTCGATCATGTGCCATTTGATGGATGTGGTGCCGCGCCGTTCGACCACGGACTGGAAATCGTACACGTCTGCTCCTCGTATGTATTCGATGGCGCCGGAACACGGTCGTGGGCGGATGCTCCTCGTTGCGCCTGTCTGCTGTGCGCCCATCCATTGGAAAAGCCCTCGGAAGCATTCGCTTTCAAGGGCTTTTTGTGCGCCGAACAGGATTCGAACCTGCGACCTGCTGATCCGTAGTCAGCTGCTCTAATCCGCTGGGCTACTGGCGCATACCGCGCATATTGAATTATGCACAACCGTGAATTACTTCACGGCTCGTGCGCCAGACAGGATTCGAACCTGCGACCTGCTGATCCGTAGTCAGCTGCTCTAATCCGCTGGGCTACTGGCGCATGTTGTCTTGTTTGCGGCAACTCAAATAAATTACATCAATGTAATGACTTTAGCAACTTGGCGTGTCGCGCGCGTGTCGCGAGCGTGCCGCGCGCGTCCCCGTCATGCCACGAGGCGCCGTTCCCCACGGACCAGTTTGGGCAGACCCTCACCCCTGACCGAGGCCGCGTCGACGATCACCTGCTGCACGTCATCCATGCTTGGGAGCTCGAACATCGTCTCCTCAAGGGTCTTCTCGATGATCGACCGCAGCCCTCGCGCACCCGTCCCACGCGTTATGGCAGTCGACGCGATGGCGTTCACCGCCTGCTCCGTGAAGGCCAGATCCACCCCGTCGACGGCGAACATCTTGCGATACTGCTTGACCAGGGCGTTCTTGGGCTCGGTGAGGATGCGCGCCAGATCGGCCTCGGTCAGCTCGTCGAGCACGCTGACCACGGGCAGACGCCCGATGAACTCGGGCAGCAGACCGAATTCGGCGAGGTCGTCGGCGCTGACCTGTTCGAGCAGTTCCTCGGGCTTGACCTCATGGTCATGCCAGGAGGCCCCGAAGCCGCTCTCGTGGCGTCCGAGCCTACCGGCGACGATATCGCTCAGCCCCACGAACGCACCGCCGCAGATGAACAGGATGCCGCGCGTGTCGATGGTCACCGTATCCTGGTCGCGGTGCTTGCGTGTGCCCTCGACCGGCACCGAGGCGATCGTGCCTTCGAGTATCTTCAGCAGCGCCTGCTGCACGCCCTCGCCGGAGACGTCACGGGTGATAGACGTGTTCTCGCCGGATTTTCTGGCGATCTTGTCGATCTCGTCGATGTAGATGATGCCGTGCTGAGCCCTCTCGACGTCCCCGTCGGCGGCCGAGATGAGCCGCTGCAGCACGGTCTCCACGTCATCTCCCACATACCCGGCCTCGGTGAGCGTCGTGGCGTCGGTGATGACGAACGGCACGTTCATAACCTTGGCGAGGGACTGCGCGAGATACGTCTTGCCGATGCCGGTAGGGCCGAGCAGCAGTATGTTGGATTTGGCGACCTCGACGTCGGCGAGCGGATCCGTGCGGCGGCGACGCCCGAGCGCCTGCTTCTTGCCGTCGAACTGCCCGGCCGATTCGCGCAGTTCCATGTTGACGCGCTTGTAATGGTTGTAGACGGCGACCGACAGCGTGCGTTTCGCCGCGCTCTGCCCGATGACGTACCGGTCGAGATAGGCGCTGATCTCGGCGGGCTTGGGCAGTGTCAGGGCGTTGACATCAGCGCTGTGCTGGCGTTCCTCCGAGACGATGTCGACGCACAGCTCGATGCATTCGTCGCAGATGGCCGCGCTTGGGCCTGCAACCAGCTTGCGTACCTGATGCTCGGTCTTGCCGCAGAACGTGCACCGAGGCACGTCCTCGTTGTAACTCACCACGCGCCCCATGCAGCTCTCCTTCGACTATGCGTCCCGTTATGCGCACTGTTACGAGGATACCCCCGGCCTGACGGCGACGGGGGTATCCACTTGTGAAGATTCATGAACCTCACGAACGGTGTTCGAGCACTTCGTCCACGATGCCGTAATCCTTGGCTTCCTGGGCGGTCAGGAACGTATCGACCTCGATGTCCTTGCGGATCTTCTCGACATCCTGTCCGGTGTGCTTGGCGAGCGTGTTCTCCAGCCATTCGCGCATGCGCAGCATCTCCTTGGCCTGGATCTCGATCTCCGTGGCCTTGCCGAAGCCCTGGTCGATGGCCGGCTGGTGGATGAGCACGCGTGCGTTCGGCAGCATCAGGCGCTTGCCCTTGGCACCGGCGGCCAGCAGAATCGCCGCGGCGGAGGCAGCCTGACCGAGGCAGACGGTCTGCACGTCGGGCTTGATGTACTGCATCGTGTCGTAGATGGCGGTCATGGCCGTCATCGAGCCGCCAGGCGAGTTGATGTACATCATCACGTCACGGCTCGGATCCTGCGATTCGAGCACAAGCAACTGGGCCATGATGTCGTCGGCGGACGTGTCGTCGACCTGCACGCCCATGAAGATGATGCGGTCCTCGAACAGCTTGGTGTACGGGTCCTGCGTCTTCATGCCGTACGGCGTCTTCTCGGAGAACTGCGGGAGCACGTAACGGTTCTGCGGCGAGACGGCCGCGCCGCCGCGCAGCGCGCTCTCGCGGGCTGCGGCGGGCATGAACCCGACGACGCCGCGCGGGCCGGCGAGACGGTCGGCGCGGGCTGCGAACTGAGCTTCTTCGGATGCCATTTCGATCATTCTCCCTTCGTCATCGAATCGTGCGTGGTGATGATCTTGTCCACGAACCCGTACTCCAGCGCCTCGGTGGCGGTGAACCAGTGGTCGTACTCGTTGTCGCGGTAGATCTCCTCCACCGTGTGGCCGGTCTGTTCGGCGGTCAGCTCGCTCATGGTCTTCTTCATATCCATGATGAGCTCGGCGTTGATGCGCACGTCGGTGGTGGTGCCGCCAATGCCGCCGGACGGCTGGTGCATCAGCACGCGGGCATGCGAGGTCAGGAACCGCTTGCCCTTGGTGCCGGAGCTCAGCAGGAACTGGCCCATCGACGCGCACATGCCCAGGCCGACGGTCGCCACGTCGGGCTGGATGAGCTGCATGGTGTCGTAGATGGCCATGCCTGCGGTAATCGAGCCACCGGGCGAGTTGATATACAGCCAGATGTCCTTCTTCGGGTCCTCCGCGGCCAGCATGAGCATCTGTGCGCAAATGCGGTTGGCCATGTCATCCTTGACCTCTTCACCCATCCAGATGATGCGGTCCTTCAACAGACGATTGAAAATCGGATCCGGCATCGACGGCATGTCGCCGTCCGCCATCACCGGGGATGATGTCAGCAAATCTGCCACCTTATCTCCTTGACTCACAGTATGTTGTGTCTCACAATACGTTACAGCAATTCACTCTACCTGCCCGAACCGACGGCAGCGCCCTGCACCGCCCTTTTCGGCTACCCGCATAGCGGGGGGGCGGAATACTTGCTCTATTGAAAATCAATTTGCCGTCCTTCCATGTCGGCAGTGCCCGAGGTTTTGCGCACTACCGTATCTTTCACCCAACACGATATCGATTCAATCACTATCGACAGTAGGAGCGAAGTCATCTTCGCATACCCCCAGAGAACCGAAGATGGCCACTTTTTCTGATCAAATGAGAATTACCACGGTGATGAATCAACGCCCAACACTCAATTCATCATTGCAACATGCCTGCCAAGAGACCACATCATGAGATGAGAGCACGATGCTCTTCAACAATGTATGGATAAGTCCTCATGGCTAATCTGTAGTCAATGTCCTGAAATATCGAACCATGTTTGCTATTTCAGGACATTTTCTAATGAGAGCAGCAATCAACCCAACCTGTGCAGCAGCCTGGACGATACGAAGGCGGATGCCGCCACGGCCATACCGACCGGCACGAAGAACTCAATCGGCGCCTCGGTGAGTTCCATGACCAGGCACATGGCCATGAGCGGAGCCTGCTGGGATGCGGAGAGCAGCGCGGCGGCCCCGATCAGGGCGCACGCGGTGACCGAATCTACGGGGAAGACGAACAGCCAGAGCAGTCCGAGCATCGTACCCAGCGTGGATCCCAAGGCGATGCCGGGCTGAAGCACGCCGCCCGATGCGCCGGAGCGGATGGTCATCAGCGTGACGAGCGCCTTGGCCACGAAGGTGAGCGCCAGCACGCCCAGCAACATCCATAGCCGGTTCAGTTCAAGCGGAGTCCCGGCGTTGACGACCGAGCCCGGAGCGCCGTCCGAGCCGGCGAGGAACGTCCATGGCGAGGCCGCTGCGGACGCGGCCGATTGTGCCGCACCGGAGGTGGCGGCCGTTTCGGGGATGAATGTGCTGAAGCCGAGCTGCGCCGCGGCGCGCCCATTGCCCATGACCTGCGGCACGACGATAGAGACCAGACCGGTCACCAATCCGGCGATCGGCATCTGCCACATCAGCGACCGTCCGGTGGGCTTGTGCGATTCGGCCCACTGCGAGCCCTTGCGGAACAGTGCGCCGACGACGCCGCACGCCGTTCCGCACAGCAGCGCGAACAGCATCAGGCTCGGCGTGCTGTTCATCTGCATCGCGCCGATGTCGTAGAACATGTGCTCGCCTTTGATGGCGGTCGCGACGAACGCCGCAGTCGCAGACATCCCCAATCCGAATGCGACCTTCTCCAACGTCACGTCGACGAGCAGTATCTCCACCGCGAAGAACATGCCGGCCAGCGGCGCGTTGTACACGCCTCCCAGACCGGCACCGGCGGCGACGGCGACGACCATGCGGCGATCGAGCACGCCATGCGCGTCGCCTTCGCCGTCACCGATATGGAAGATGTCGCAGAACCGCTGCGCCAGCATGGCGCCCAGCTCGCGCGGCGCGACCTCGCGCCCGATGGAGGCGCCGGAGCCGACGATGAATATCTGCAGCACCACATGCACGATGGTCTGCCAGAACGGCATGCGGCCCCCGTTCACCGCCTTCTTGACGGACGGCACCTTCTCGGTCTTCGTGCGCAGCAGGTACCATATGACGCCGGCGACGCCCAGTCCCAACGTGACGGAGGCGATGCGGCGGACCGCCGGCACGGTGAATGCGCCGGGAATGAACTCGCTTTCGATGAATCCGAGCATCACGTATTCGACGCCGTACAGCAGCAGCGTCAGCAGGCCGGCGCATGCGCCGATGATCGCGCCGAGCACCAGCGTGGCCGCGGTCAGCCAGCCGATGCGCTTCCAGTCGGTCTTCTCCATGATGCACCTCTTCGATGGCGAGTGGAACGTCCGGGAACGGGAGACCCACCCATGTCAGCCTACCCGCGGCATCCTACACCCGCTCCTCACCGCGCATATCCCACCGTATATACGACTTGACCCGGAACCTTTGCGGTTCCGGGTCAAGTCAGTCATTCTGCATCACGGGCACGCCGCGATAGCAGCGATGCCGCGCGATTTACGCTCACTCGGCGTCGGCGGTGTTCTCGTCGTCCTTCTTGGCGAGCTCGTCGGCGACGGCGGCCGCGGCGGAGGCGGCTTCGACGCTCTCGGACTCTTCGTCCTCAGCGGCCTCGCCGAGGAAGGAGCTCAGGTCGAGGGTCTCGCCTTCGGACTTGAAGGTGACGGCGCGCATGCCGGCGAGCAGGCCCTTGGAGCGGCCGACTTCCTGCACGGCGGAGCCGAGCTGGCCGTTCTTGACGATGGCCTGGATGAACGCGGACGGGTCCATGCCGTACTGCTGGGCGATGGAGGCGAGGAAGTTGGTGACATCGGCCTGGGAGACCTTGACGTCCAGCTTCTCGGCCAGGGCGTCGAGCACCATCTGGTCGGTGAGCTCCTTGACGACCTGCTTCTCGGCGTCGGCCTTCTGCTCGTCGGTGGCCTTGGACGGATCGGCGGTCACGTTCTTGAGCTGCTGCTCAAGCATGTCGGCCTTGACGCCCTTCGGCACCGGGATCTCGGCGCCTTCCTCAAGCTTGGCGATGAAGGCGTCGCGGGCCTCGGTGGCCTGACGGCCTTCGGCGTCGCGCTCGGCGGCCTTGCGCACGTCGGCCTTGAGCTCATCCAGGGTATCGAACTCAGAGGCGTCCTGGGCGAAGTCGTCGTCGAGCTCCGGCAACTCCTCGGTCTTCACGGAGTTGACCTTGACCTTGACGAGCGCCTCTTCGCCTTCGTGCTCGCCGCCCTGCAGCTTGCTGTTGAAGGAGGTCTCCTCACCGGCGGACAGGCCTTCGAGGGCCTCGTCCAGACCGTCCAGCATGGTGCCGGAGCCGAGCTCGTAGCTCACGCCTTCCTGGGAGTCGACGGACTCGCCGTCGATCTGGGCGTCGAGGTCGATGTTCGCGAAGTCGCCCTTGGCAGCCGGACGGTCGACGCCGACCAGGGTGCCGAAGCGCTGGCGCAGGGATTCGAGGCGGTTGTTCACGTCCTCATCGGTGACCTGGGCCTTGGGCACGTCGATCTCCAGGCCGTCGAGTTCCGGCAGCTCGATGTCGGGACGACGCTCGACGGTCGCGGTGAACTTCAGCTTGGTCTCGTCCTTGGCGGATTCGGGCACTTCCTGCACGTCGATCTCCGGCTGGGACATCGGATGGATCTTCTTCTCCTCAAGCGCCTTGGAATAGAGCTCCGGCACGCCGTTGTTGACGGCCTCGCCAGCGACGGCTGCGAAGCCGATGCGCTGGTCGATGATCTTGCCGGGGACGTGGCCCTTGCGGAAGCCGGGGATGTTCACCTGCTTGGCGATCTCCTTGCGGGCGGCATCCAGATACGGGTTGAACTCCTCCGGGTCGACGGTGATGGTGAGCTTGACCTTGGTGGGTTCGAGATTCCTAACGCTGATTTTCACGCTTGCGCTCCTGAAAGTCGTTTATTCTACTTCATCTGCCGGTAGGCAACCTCTACATGATAACGCGACTTACGGACGCTGCGATGAGATTCACCTGCCAGTCACGGGCGCCCTGCGATTTGAGGAATTCCGCGACATCGCGCTTGCGCGGTTCGTCGGTCCAGCACAGGTTGCGCAGGATCTGCGGCTTGACGATGATTTCGGCGGGGGTGCGGGTGTCGTCGGCGATCTGGGAGACGACTTTGCGCACGTCTTGCAGCAGCCGCATACGCTGAGGGTGCCTGGTGGCCCAGAGCTTCATCGAGCGAGGTGCGTTCGCATGCTCCTCGTCGGCCACGGGCGCCGGCATCACCGGCCATTGCGACGGCGGCAGCTCCAGCGCGCGCCGAATCGTCTCTCGCCATACCGAGGGCTTGACCTTGCGCTGAATCGGCGCGTACCGTTCGAACATCTTGTCCTGCTCGCCGCCGGTGCGCATGCGCACGCGCTCGTTGAGCGACCTGATCATCCTGAATTCGCGGGCGTTGCGGGGCTTTCGCGACGCGGCCTCGACTATCGAATCGTCGGAGAGCAGCAGTCCGGGCGCGATGTCATAGGCGCGGGCGAGCTCGTCTCGCTTCTCCCACAGCGCCTTGGCCACGGCGAGGCCCTGGTGGTCCTGGCTGACGGTGTTGATGTGCGATATGCGCAGCCAGGGCACCGGATGCTCCCGTCTGGGTCCCATGCCGGTCTGCAGCGCATACCGGAACTCCTCGTCGGCCCATCCGTCCTTGCCCTGCACCTTCAGCTCGCGCTGCATCTTCCGGCGCAGCTCAATCAGCAGTTCGACGTCCAATGCGGCGTAATTGCGCCAGTCCCTCGGCAGCGGCCGATATGACCAGTCAGCGGCGGAATGCTCTTTGGCGAGCGTGACGCCCAGATAATGCTCGGTGACCGCGGCGAGACCGAACCGGTGCAACCCCAGCATCCTCGCGGCGATCTCGGTGTCGAACAGGGTCTGCGGCGTCAGGCCGATGTCGGCGAATCCGGGCAGGTCCTGCAACGAGTCGTGTAATATCCACACGGCATCGCCGACCGCGTCGTTGAACATGCCCCAGTCGGCACCGGCGCGGGTCAGGGCGACGGGGTCGAGCAGCACTATGCCGGCGCCTTCGCGCTTGAACTGCACCAGCCAGTCCTCATGGCCGTACCGGAATCCGGAGGCGCGTTCCGCGTCGGCGGCCAACGGCCCGGCCGCCCCGGCCAGACGGTCGCATACCTCCCGAAATCCTTCAAGTGTGTCGGTCACATCCGGAACACCACCTCGCGGCTGCGTCTGCAGCCTCGGCTCATCGGTCAACTGACGGCTCCTCCTCGCATTCGCTGGCGGACTGCACGAATCGCGCCCAGCACTGCACCTGGCCGCCCGCGTCCAAACCGCCATCCATGCTAGCAAGGGGTGTCCATGAGACACGCATCTCGCAGCCGGCGGTTCCTTCCTGAGCGAGTCCGAACGACGTGTTCTGCGTGACGGTGACCGTACCCGACACGTCACCTAAGGAGGCGTCATCCACGAACGAGCACATCCCGTCCCAGTACATGCTCGGGGCGAGGCCATCGTTCTCGTCGGACGGCAACGGCAGCTGCGCGTAGGCGACGCAACGCCAATGGGAGTGCCAGTCCTCGCGTTCGCGCTCGACGTACAGCAGCATGATCCAGCCCGAGGCCATGTGGGCGTCGCCGAACGAACGGGAGTCGTCATCCGCGACGCATTCCATTTCCACGCCGATGCCGTAGTCGGCCAGCGTCGAGGGCACGGGAAGCTCACGGTAGCGCATGCCCGTCACCCGCGGCATGGAACGCACCGATTCCACCGCCGACCAGACCGCGTCCGGCACGCCGACCGGGCGTTCAGGCATGTCGGCGTCCGGGTGCCGCATCGTTGCGGAGCCCCTCGGAAACGCGAAGATTTCAGCCATATATACAGGCTACGGTGTCGTCGAAGATTTTACGGTATTTCCACACGCAAGATTGTGTAGGTTTTCGAGTCCGACACCGCAGAGAACGGTTCCCTATCAGTACACGACGAATCCGTGCGACTGGAATTGCTCCGTCACGCGCTTCTTCAACGCGGCGGACGGGCCCTTCTGATGCTCAAGAGGATACGGGATGCGCAGCTCATGCCACTTCGGGCGCCCGAGCTGGTGGAATCCCAGCACGTCGATGTGTTCGACGGCCCCGTCGAAGCTCTCGCAGATCCTGGCCAC
Source organism: Bifidobacterium bifidum ATCC 29521 = JCM 1255 = DSM 20456 (assembly GCF_001025135.1). Lineage (NCBI taxonomy): Bacteria > Bacillati > Actinomycetota > Actinomycetes > Bifidobacteriales > Bifidobacteriaceae > Bifidobacterium > Bifidobacterium bifidum. The sequence goes on from NZ_AP012323.1 coordinate 1,436,330, forward strand.
GTTCTCGATGTTCTCCTCCGAGTCGGTCAACCCCGGCACGAGCACGAACCGCACCCAGATCTTCTTGCCGGCCTTCGCCAGCCGCCGTCCGAAGTCGATGGTGGGCTGCAGCAGCCCCCCGGTGACCTTGTGGTAGGTCTCCTCGTCGCCCGACTTGACGTCGAGCAGGCACAGGTCGATGTCGTCGATCATCTCGTCGGTGTAGTTGGTGTTGAGGAAGCCGGACGTGTCGAGGCAGGTGTGCACGCCCATCTCCTTGGCCGCGTGGAACACGCGCGAGACGAACGCCGGCTGCATCATCGACTCGCCGCCGGAGAACGTGATGCCGCCATGCGTGGCCTTGAACAGGTCCTTGTACCGGTCAACCTTCTTGATCATGGCGTCGAGGTATACGGGCTGCCCGTCGCGCATCTTCCATGTGTCGGGGTTCTGGCAGTACTGGCAGCGCAGGGGGCATCCGGACATGAAGACGGTCATGCGCGTGCCCGGGCCATCGACCGACGTGTTGATGTCCCACGAGTGGACGAAGCCGATGTCGCCGCTTTTGAGCGCGTGGATGCGGTCGCGCCTATCGAGGCCGATGGGCGATTCGAAGCCGGAAAGCCCTCCCATCAGGGTCTGCGAGGCGTATTCCTTCGACGCTTTGAGCATATGCGGCCGTGTGGTGCGGAATTGCGCGATATCAGACATCATCGTCCTCCTTGAAAGTACTTCCTGTATTCCATACTACAAACGTTTTGCGCGGCGTCCGCCCGCTATGGACTTCATGTCGTGTGAGGATCGTCACGCGGATTCCCAAGCGCGCCGTCCTGCCCGACCATATGAGAAGGGGACGAAGCCGGTCGGCCTCGCCCCCTTCATCGTCCGGTCGTCACCGTCTGTCAGTCGGTGACCGAACCCTGGTGGAAGGTACGGGAGATCACGTCGAGCTGCTGCTCCTTGGTGAGCTTGACGAAGTTCACCGCGTAGCCGGAGACGCGCACGGTCAGGTGCGGGTACTTCTCCGGGTGCTCGACGGCGTCCTCAAGCTGCTCCTTGCGCAGGACGTTGATGTTCGCGTGGTACAGGCCGTGGCCGTTGCCGGCATCCAGGATGCCGACCAGGTTGCCGATGCGCTCATCCTCGTCGCGGCCCAGGCCGTCGGGGGTGATCGTGTTGGTCAGCGAGATGCCGTCCAGCGCGTCGTTGTAGTCGATCTTGCCGACCGAGAACATCGACGGCAGCATGCCGTGCGAGTCCATGCCGTTCTCCGGGTTGGCGCCCGGCGCGTACGGCGTGCCCTTCTTGTGGCGGGACGGGAAGGAACCGGTGTTCTTGCCGTACTCCACGTTGGAGGTGATGGTCAGGATGGACTGCGTCGGGACGGCGCCGCGGTACACGGGCAGGCGCTTGACCTGACCCATGACGGTGGAGACGACCCACTTGGCGATGTCGTCGGCGCGGTCGTCGTCGTTGCCGTAGATCGGGAAGTCGCCTTCGGTGCGGTAACCGACGATCAGGTCGTCATCGGCGCCCTCGACGTACTCGTACTCGTGGCCTTCAAGGTTCTTCGCGTCCTTGTTGTAGATCGGGTAGACCTTGGCGTACTTGACGGCGGACAGGGAGTCGGCGGCGATGGACAGGCCGGACATGCCGCAACCGAGGGTGCGGTACACCTCCTTGTCGTGCAGCGCCATCTCGATGGACTCGTAGGCGTACTTATCGTGCATGTAGTGGATGATGTTCAGAGCCTTGACATACACTTCAGACAGCCAGTTCAGGGCCTTCTCGTAGTTGTTCTTGACCTTCTCGTAGTCGAGCGTGCCGTCGGCCTCGGGAGCGATGGGCTCGATGACGCCCTTGTCGATGACCTGCATGCCGGTCATCTCGTCACGACCGCCGTTGATCGCGTACAGCAGGGCCTTGGCGGAGTTCACGCGGGCCGCGAAGAACTGCATCTGCTTGCCGACGCGCATCGGGGACACGCAGCAGGCGATGGCCGCGTCGTCGCCCCAGTGGTTGCGGATCTCCTTGTCGGACTCGTACTGGATGGCCGAGGTGTCGATCGAGATCTTGGCGCAGAAGCGCTTGTAGCCTTCCGGCAGCTTCGGATCCCAGAAGATTGTGATGTTCGGCTCGGGGCCGGGTCCGAGGTGCTCCAGCGTCAGCGTGTTGAGCAGACGGAAGGAGGTCTTGGTTACCATCGGACGGCCGTCGTCGCCGAAGCCGGCGTCGGACCAGGTCGCCCAGTACGGGTCGCCGGAGAAGATCGCGTCGTAGTCCTTGGTGCGCAGGAAGCGCACGATGCGCAGCTTCATGACGATGTTGTCGATGATCTCCTGGGCGTCGGTCTCGGTGATCTTGCCGGACTGCAGGTCACGCTCGAAGTAGCAGTCGAAGAACGCGGAGTTGCGGCCGAAGGACATGGCGGCGCCGTCCTGGCTCTTGACGGAGGCGAGGTAGCCCATGTAGGTCCACTGCACGGCCTCCTGCGCGGTCTGCGCCGGGCGGGTCAGGTCCAGGCCGTACTCGTTGCCGAGGTTGATGAGCTGCTTGAGGGCCTTGATCTGCTCGTCGTGCTCCTCGCGGAAGCGGATCCAGTGCTCGATCTCCGGCTCGGTGAAGTCGTTGCGGTACGGCACGGAATCCTTGTCGCGCTGCTTGAACTTGATCAGCGCGGCGACGCCGTACAGGGCCACGCGGCGGTAGTCGCCGATGATGCGGCCGCGGCCGTAGGCGTCCGGCAGACCGGTGAGGATCTTGTTGTGGCGGGCGATCTTGATGTCCTTGGTGTAGACGCCGAAGACGCCGTCGTTGTGGGTCTTGCGGTACTTGGTGAAGATCTTCTTGATCTCCGGGTCCGGCTCCTTGCCGGCCTCCTTGATGGCCTGCTCGACCATGCGCCAGCCGCCGTTCGGCATCATCGCACGCTTGCAGGGGACGTCGGTCTGCAGGCCGACAACGACGTTGTCGACCTCGGGGGAATCGATGTAACCGGCCGGGAAGGCGTCAATGCTGGCCGGGATGTGGGTGTCGACATCGTAGACGCGCTGCTTGCGCTCGACCGCCAGGTAGTTGTCGTCGAGGTACTTCCACAGGTGCTTGGTCTTGTCGGTCGCGTCGGCCAGGAAGGACTCGTCACCGGTGTACGGGGTGTAGTTCTTCTGGATGAAGTCGCGAACGTCGATGTCCTTCTGCCAGTCGCCTTCGACGAAGCCGTCCCAGGCCTTGGCCTGAAGCTCTTCGGCAGTAAGAGCGGTCGCATCAACTGCTGTCATATTCACTCCTTGTGTCGTGCAACGCATCTTCACGTTGTTGTCAAGAAATGATTCTACTAGCCGGTCGATGTGAGCTGGCTGAGAGACGGCGTGACTTATCTCACATTCACGCCGTGTCGTCAGTCGTCGCGGTCGTCGAAGCCGTCGTCGCGGCCGTCCGAGGGCGTGTTCTCGCCCCATTTGCGCCACTTGCGATTGGCTTCCGCCCACAGCGCATTGCGCTCCTTGACGATCTTCCACGCCTCAAGGGCATCCTCGCGGGTCTTGTACGGCCCCATGCGGTGGGAGCTCGGCGAGAGCATGCCCAACTCGGGCTGCTCGGTCTTCGTGTTGAAATACCACTGCTTGTCGGTCATGGCGTCCTCCCCGCACCCATGGTAGCGCGCCGCGGCGCCCGGCACCGCGCCTATGCGGCGGCCGGGCGAGCGCTCCCCTACTCACGGAACGCGTTGGTGACGGGCAGACGCCGGTCGCGGCCGAACGCGAGCGCGGTGACCTTCGGCCCGAGCGGATACTGGCGGCGCTTCCACTCCGCGCGGTCCACCAGTCGCATCACCGTGTCGACGGTCTTCTCGTCGAAGCCGTCGGCCAGCAGGTCGGCGCGACCGTGCGCATGCTCGATGTATGCGGCGAGCACCTTGTCGAGCAGTTCATATTCGGGCAGCGAATCGGAATCCTTCTGCCCCGGGCGCAGCTCGGCGCTCGGCGCCTTCTCGATGCTGCTGACCGGAATCATCACGCCGCCGGGCAGCGGCGTTCCGGCATCGCCGTTCTCATTGCCGACGATGCGCAGCCCGCCGATGCCGACGCCTGCGGCAGCGGCCCGGTTGCGCCAGCGGGACAGTTCCCAGACACGGGTCTTGAGCAGGTCCTTGATCGGCGCGTATCCGCCGACGGCGTCACCGTAGATGGTCGAATAGCCGCACGCCAGCTCGGACTTGTTGCCCGTGGCGACGGCGAGCAGACCGAGGCTGTTGGAGTACGCCATGACGATGACGCCGCGGATGCGGGCCTGCAGGTTCTCCGCGGCCACGCCTTCGAGCTTGAGCTGGCCCTGGTACACATTGAACATGGGCTCGATCGGCTGCACGTCGTAATGTGCGCCGATGTTGGCCGCCAGGTCGGCGGCGTCGTCCTTGGAACCGATGGAGGAATACATGCTCGGCATCGAGATGCCATGCACGTTGTGTCCGCCGCAGGCGTCGGCGGCCATCGCCGCCACCAGCGCGGAGTCGATGCCGCCGGACAGGCCCAGGCACACGCCGGAGAACCGGTTCTTCGCCATGTAGTCCTTCAGGCCCAGCACGCAGGCGGTGTACACCTCCTCGTCCGGGTCGGGAAGGTCCGCGATGTCGCCCGTCGTCTGATGCTCGGCGTCCGTGTCGAGGTCGAAGAGTCCCAGATGCTCCATGAACATCGGGGAACGTTCCAGCAACGTGCCGTCGCGGTCGACAACGAAGCTGCCGCCGTCGAACACCAGGTCATCCTGACCGCCGACCTGGTTCACGTAGATCATCGGGGCGCCGACCTCGGCCGCACGCCTGACCGCGAGGTCGTAACGCGTATGGGTCTTGCCCTCCTCGTACGGCGAGCCGTTCATCGTCATCAGCACGTCGATATGCTCGTCGGCGAGCCGGGCGACCGGCCCGCCGTCCTGCCAGATGTCCTCGCAGATCGCCACGCCGATGCGCACGCCGTCGATGTCGAGCACGACGGTGCGGTCGCCGGCCGCGAAGATGCGGAACTCGTCGAACACGCCGTAGTTCGGCAGGAAATGCTTGTCGTAGCCGGCCCAGACCATGCCGTCGTGCAGCACGACCATGCGGTTGCGAGGTTTGTCGGACGCGTGGTCGGTGCCGACCGTGCCGACGGCGACATACAGGTCGCCCAATCCGTCGGCCTCCAGCTCGGTCGCCAGCCAGTTCGCCTTGTCCCACGCCGCCTTGCGGAACGTGCGGCGCAACGCCAGATCCTCGATGGGGTATCCGGTCAGCGTCATTTCCGGGAAGACAACGACGTGGGCGCCTTCATGCGCGGCGAGATGCGCGTAGTGCATGATTTTGTCGGCGTTGCCGTCGAGGTCGCCGACGCAGGTGTCGATCTGGGCAAGGGCAAAACGAAGATGGGTCATAGTGCCCTATAGTACCCAGCCGAGATGACGGACGACAGGGGCGGCACATGCCGTCACGCGGGATGATCCGTCCCACCGCCCGTCAGCGAAGCTCGGCGAGCACCCGCAGCGAGGCGTTGACGTAGAAGTCAACGGCGGGCCCGATCGCGCCGTCCACGCCGACGAAGTGCGGACTGTGCCAGTCGGCGCACCCCGGTTCCCCGTTCGAGCCGATGAACGCGAACACCAGACGGGCCCCGCATCCCGAGAACTCCACGAAATCCTCCCCCGCCATGCTGGGATGTATCGGCTTGAGCGCCGCGTAGGAGGGCACGTCGGCCGCGACCGCCTCGGACAGCTCCTCGTCGCCGACCAGCGGCACCTGGATGCAGTCCCAGTCCACGTCGGCCGCGATCCCGTACGCTTCGGCCGTGTGCTCGACCTCCGCCACGAAACGCCGGTGGACCAGCCGTTCGTCGTCCTGGTCGAAGAAGCGCACGGTGCCCTGGAATCCCGCTTCGGCGGGCACGACGTTCCACACGTGCCCGCCATGCACTTCGGTGATGGACAGCACCACGGCGTGGAACGGCGAGATGTTGCGGCTCACGATGGTCTGCAGGGCGAGGATCATCGAGGCGAGCGCCTCGATGGGGCCGGTGCCCTTCTGCGGGTACCCGGCATGGGTGCCCTGGGCGTGCAGCGTGACCTTGAACTTCACGCAGCCGGCCATCATCGGCTGAGGGCCGATGGCGATCTGTCCGGGGGCGTAGTTCGGGTTGTTATGCGTGCCGATGATGGCCTTCACGTCATCCGTCGCGCCGGATTCCACGACCGTGCGGGCGCCCAGGCCCACCTCCTCGGCCGGCTGGAAGACGATCTTCACGCTGCCTGCGATGCGGTCGCGGTGATCGGCCAGCCAGAACGCCGCGCCCAAAAGCCCGGTCATGTGCAGGTCATGGCCGCAGCCGTGCATCACGCCGGGGTTCAGCGAGCTGAACGGCAGGCCAGTGTCCTCGGTGATCGGCAGGCCGTCGATGTCGGCGCGCAGCGCGATGCGCGGTCCCGGCACCTCTCCCTCGATGAGCGCGACGACACCGGTCTCCAACGTCGTGTCGAGCACGTCTATGCCATGCCCGCGCAGCAGACGGGCCAGATACGCGCTGGTCTCGACCTCCTTGAAGCTGCGTTCGGGATGCTGATGCAGATAATGCCGTATGCCGATCAGCTCGTCCGTGACCCCGACATGTTCGACCATGATTTACGTTCCTTCCCCGCGAGATGTCATGCCATGTTACCTCTGTCGCTTCAATATACGCTTGGCGATGGCGTTCGCGATGCCCTGCACGATCTGGACCAGCACGATCATGATGATCACGGCCGTCCAGGTCACCGTCTGGTCGAATTTCTGATAACCGTCCAGTCGGTCTGGTGGCCGGCGATGTCGTATGCATGGGACCAGGGACTCATCGCGTCTCCTCCTTGTCTGCCGCGGACGGCTGCGGCGATGGCGTCCTCGTAGCCTATGGTGTCCGCCGCCGTGCCGAAGTCGATGACATCGCTGGAACGTGACAGCTCCCCCGAGAAAGTCGCGCACCAGCGCATCGTCGCCCGAGAACTCGTAGGTGATCGAGCCGATGGCCGAACCGGATACCGTGTCGATGAACCGCTTGGTCACCGCCTGATGGGGTGCCGCGAACACGTTGTACACATCTCCGCGCTCCACGACCCGGCCGGCGCTCATCACAGCGACCACGATGAGGGCGATGACGATGTTGCGCACGGTATGGTTGACGCGCACCGGCTCATTGTCGGGAGAGCCCGCCTGTTGTGTTGCTGCTGTCATGTTCGTTCCCCCCTCTGATTGGTTGACAACGCCCACCATACGGCAGCGACGGCGGCAGTCGCGGGGCGGGTCTGATAACGCGTTACGGGATGCCATCCAGCGCTGTTCATACACTGGGGATGACCGAATTTCGTATCGCGGAGGTTGCGTACATGGCATCGGACGACATCATGACAGCGGGCGCCGGAGGCGCGACGGCCACCGCGCGAGCCGACATCAAGGCGGCGTTCTTCGACATCGACGGCACGCTGACGAGTTTCGTGACGCATGTGATCCCGCAGTCCTCCATCGACGCGCTGCACGAGCTGCAGGATCGCGGGGTGAAGGTGTTCATCTGCTCCGGTCGGGCACCGTCGCACATGACCGTCGTGCTCGACATGATGCCGGTGCACTTCGACGGCATCATCGCGCTGAACGGGCAGTACTGCTTCGACGACCACGGGCTCCTGGAGAAGGAGTCGCTGCTGCCCGAGGACATCGTCACCATCACCCGCTGGCTTGACGAGCACCCCGACGTGGTGGCGAACTACTGCGAAAAGGATTACGTCTACTTCAACCAGATCACCGACGCGATGCGGGCCACGTGGCGCCAACTCGGCAAGACCGCACCGACCGTGAACATCGACGATCCGCACGAGAGGGCGCTGAAGTATGAGACGTTCCAGATCAGCCCGTACATCAGCTTTGAAGATGAAGCGAAGCTGTCCGCCATGTGTCGCAATGTCAGAGGCGTGCGCTGGCATCCGGACTTCACCGACCTGATTCCCGCCGACGGCGGCAAACCCGAGGGAATGAAGCGGTTCATGCGGCATTACGGCTGGACGCGCGAGCAGACCATCGCGTTCGGAGACGGCGGCAACGACGCCGACATGCTCGCCTTCGCCGGCATCGGCGTGGCGATGGGCAATGCGACCGAACCGGCGAAGGCCGCGGCCGACTACATCACCGATGACGTCGACCACGACGGCATCATGAACGCGCTCAAGCACTTCAACGTCCTGTAGCCCCCTCCCCTCCCACTGGCGGGAGGTGGCGCGCAGCGCCGGAGGGTGGTAACAGACCCGGCACGCATACGAAGAGCCCTGACCCGACGAGGGTTCAGGGCTCTTCCATGTGTATCGGAGCGTCGGCTTCGAATTGCCGCCGCGCTTACTTCACCACTTCGATGGACATGATGCCGGCAGGTTCGAGCGGCGCGTCGGAACGGTCGGTCGGCACGGCCTCAAGCTTGTCGACCACGGCCTTGGACTCGTCGTCGGCGACCTCGCCGAAGATCGTGTGGTGTCCGTCGAGCCACGGGGTCGGCACGGTGGTGATGAAGAACTGGGAGCCGTTGGTGCCATGCGCCTTGCCGTCGCGGCCGCGACGCAGGCCGGCGTTCGCCATGGCCAGCAGATACGGCCGGTCGAACGTGAGTTCGGGGACGATCTCGTCGTCGAAGTCGTAGCCGGGGCCACCGGTGCCATTGCCCAGCGGGCAGCCGCCCTGGATCATGAAGTCCTTGATGATGCGGTGGAAGGTCAGGCCGTTGTAGAACGGCTCATGGGACGGCTGGCCGGTGAACGGGTCCGTCCATTCCTTCTCGCCGGTCGCCAGACCGAGGAAGTTCTTCACGGTCACGGGCGTCTGATCGTCGAACAGGTTGATGGTGATGTCACCTTCGGAGGTGCGCATGATGATGGTAGTCATGGTCCCAAGTGTCTCATGGGCTTGAGACCGGGCGGTGATGCCAATCAAGCGGAATGTATGTGAGTGGCTTGTGACGTGTGTTTATATTGCATATAATTTTCCTAATTATTATGTAACCTATTGAGGGGATGGGAGGCTGCTATGGCTGTGAAGGAACGGACGACCATTGCATTGGATCCGGAGGTCAAGCGCGAGGCGACGGACGTGCTTGAGCGGATGGGTTTGAGCTTGAGCTCGTTCACGGAGATCTGCCTGCGGCAGGCGGTCCGTGACAAGGGCATGCCGTTCACGCCGAGTCTGAGGCCGGTCCGATCCGACGGGTATCCGGTTCCTCCGGCTCACGACGCGTATCGTTTCGAGCGTTCGAAAAGCACGGGCAATATCGTGCTGCCTCAGGAGTGGGACGATCCGGCGGATGACATCTACGATCATGCGTGAGCCGGAAGTGTACGACGTGTGGCTGATGCGCGTCGAGTTCCCCGATCATCCCGGCGTGGGCAAGGTCAGACCCGTCATCGTCACCAGGGTCGAGGAGGATCGGGTCTCGGGCATCGTCGTCAAGGTGACCAGCGTGACGACATGGAACGGTCCGGGTGACGTTCCGTTGCTTGACTGGCGTCAGGAGGGTCTGTACAAGCCATCCGTGGCGAGATGCTCGCAGCGTTTCTGGTTCGGCAATGGTGACTTGCTGAAGTATTTCGGCAGGCTGTCGTTGCGTGACGCGAACGACCTTGATGCCGGTCTTGATGCTACGGGCGACGTCCCGCCCCACCGCCAGTCGCATTCATGATGATGGCGGGGCCAACGGTTTTTCTCCCTGGATATTATCTGCATGTCGATGTTTGTGTTCGATGAACGAAATGGATTGTTGGTTGTCGGCGTATTCTGCGCAACGCGTTTTCCGACGGTGTCGTCACGGGCGTGATGCCGCGCAATGCGAGGATGGTGGGTGATTTTGGGGACTGGCGAAGATGCCAGGCTCCGGCGGGGACGGTGGAGTGCTCCCGGATTATTTTCGGGTGCCTGTAGGCGCCTCGTGGAGAACGAGGCTGATCGGTAGGTTTCCCGAAATCGGAAAACCTTGGAATAGAGCCGAAAACGACCACGTGCGATTATCATGCGAGGTGCGCATGATGATGGCAGTCATGGTCCCAAGTGTCTCATGGGCTTGAGACCGGGCATTGCTGTTTGATTGCGGGGAATGGCGCAGCGGGCCCGTGGACTGGCCACGGCCGGTAGCCGGGCCGCCGAGCTGCAACGTGGAACGTCATACGAATTGGTTCACTATGATCAGCGCACCGGCAGCGACAGCCATGAGTGGCTCCTGCTCTGTATTTTGATGCTCCTATACATTGTCAAGCGTTTGGACCCGTTGTTTGAGTTCGGGCAGGTTCCGTGCTCCGCGTTCGACTTCGTTGATGCGGCTTGACGGCACGGTCGGCGCCTCGCCGACCTGCTGTTGAAGAAGGAGCTCGTGTAACCGGAACCGCTACACCACGATCGAGCGACTGAGGCGCGACCTCAACGACTACGTGTGGTAATTCGACGACCAGCGGCTCCGTTCCATCCTCGGATACCGGAGTGCGAAGGAATTCATCGAACGAGGATCGTCCTCTAAGGACCTATCCAACACGCTGTTGCCAATCCGATTGGCGTCATGGAGTTATATTTTTTCTGTGATTTAGGTATGTAATGTAGCCATAATCATAAGTTGTGAACGTCTTACTCGCGTATGTTCGTAGACACTGAAAGTCAACGGACATACTTATCCCAGTTCCTACGTGAACCAACTCCCGGGGAGATCAACATGACTCGATTCCGCAATACATACACAACCCTCACAACCTTCGTGTCGGCCGCTGTTCTCCTTATCTCGACCACTGTGCCGGCATCCGCATCGCCCATGGCAAGTGATCCATTGTCTTCGTCCACCACAACAGCCGTGCGTGCACAGGTAACAGCCCTTGGTGCAAATCGTACCTACACTTACGTTCCGACCAATAACACAAGCGTCGGCGACCCCATCGTCACAGCCTACTGGACTCCAGAACGCATGAAGAGTGCCATTCCCACTGATACACCAACAAGCACGACCGAGGTAAACCGACAGATTGACGAGCTCGAACAACCGGCTCTGGCAGACGAACCAGTTACTGACGGATCGTCCCCCGTGACGGCAATCTTGAACGCAATCACGCCACAGGCTGTGACGCCAGTCACGAATTTCTCAAAGACCAACGGAAAAGTTTTCTTCCGCAATCAGACCGACGGCAAGGATTACGTATGCTCTGGAGCCTCCGTCAATAGCCGTTCCAAACGTCTGGTCGTTACTGCTGGCCACTGTGTCCATGGCGGCCCAGGAAAAGATTGGCATACCAATTGGATATTCGCACCGGGTTACAGCAACGGTGCCACGTATGGCACTTACCAAGCTGCCACGCTCCGAACGCTCAATGACTGGATCAACTATGGTGAATCCGGGCGAGGATTCAATTCAGACGTTGCCTTTGTTACCACCTATAGTGGCAGCACTTCCGGGGATACTGTTGTAAACGCGGTTGGTGGTCACGGGTTTAGGTGGGGCGGAGGTACTGGTTTCGACGTCAGTATTTTCGGCTATCCAACGAACCTCAGCGGAGGCCAAAGCATGTGGGCCTGCTGGGGCTCTAGTCAAACTGGTTGGAATGGCCTTTACAAGTTCAACCATATTACTGGTTGCGATTTCGGCGGTGGTTCGTCCGGTGGACCTTGGCTCGACGAATACAGCAATACCACTGGTCTCGGATATGTACGCAGCGTAACCTCGAACGGCCCCGCAGACAATTCCTATCTTCGAGGCCCATACTTCGACAGCCGCGTCAACGACTTGTTCGTTGCAGCAAACAAGGACTGGTGAAACAACATCATGGCCAGTTGGATTCGCTTCCGCAGCCGTTTTGTTGCTGCGCTTCTGGTATTTGCTTTGACCAGTATCACGGTAATGGGATGCGCAACTAACGGGAGCGAATCCAGCCCCAGCTCACCAGGTACAGATGCAGGATACGATTCCGCAGCAGAGGCACCGGAGCAATCCTCCAACGACGTACAGCAACGAGCCGACCTCAGCAACGAACATATATCCTCATGGAACCGATACGAAGTGGTCTCGGACACCTCCGTGCGCATTTTCTTCTCCATGGGAAATCCCAAATGTCATGGTGTACGGGCCACCGTCGACGAAGACTCCTCCGCAGTGCTAATCACCCTCTATGAGGGAACACTCCCCAACGCACCAACCGAATGCGCCGCGATCGCAGTCAATGCATCCCTTCTGCTTACCACACGCAATCCCATCGGAACCCGTTCCGTAATTACCGGATAAATGGTCCAGACCTTTGGAACTAAACACGTAATTCCACCGGCGTCGCCATACACATGCTTGAGACCGGTAAATTAGTGCAGCCCAAACAACCACGTAGATCGTTCGGGCATTAATCGAAATCAAACAACGGTATGTCGCCGCCGAACCGTCCGTGATCCTCGCGGTTTCTTTCATCGAACCGGCGTGCCGGACACCATCCACGAACGGCCACGTCGAGCAGATGGTTCTGCGCGACGGAGACATTGAAGGCCTCGTGCCCGGCGTGCCTGTTGTCCGACACGGAGACGTACTGCTGGGCGAATGCTTTTGGGCATCGCCCATGCTGAACATCATGAAACCACAAGGCGGATCGTTCTTTTTCCGTGCCGGTCGGCGAAGACGTTGAGCGCCGGCAGGACGGTGGAATGTCACCGGATTGTTCTCGCGTGCCTGTAGATGCCTCGGCGAAAACGAGGCTGATCGGCAGGCCTCCCAAAAAACGAAAACCTTGGAATAAAGCCGAAAACGACCACGTGCGATTATCATGCGAGGTGCGCATGATGATCGTACTCATAGCGGTCAAGTCTTGCAGAACGCCCCGACGCGGCCGGCAGCATCGCCGCGCCCGTAAGCGGGGCACGTCACCGTCAGCGCGCGTACACCGTGGGAGAGCCGCTCAGACGCGACATCGCCGACTGGGGGATGTCATGGACACGCCCCAGAACGGCGTCCAACGTCGACGAGACGGCATGCGGCGCCCGGCGATCGCTGCAATCCGTCCAGGAGGGTCGTTCCATCGGGGACGTCATGGCCGTCCGACCATCCGCGCCGGCCTCCATGTCATACTCCCGGCGACCGTATCGCCGAGAGTCGCATTGCTGTTGCGAACCACCCGCGCCAAAGCCGGGCGACGTCTACGCTGAAGGAAGAACATGCCTGCCTCGATCCCGTATGGGCGCCGTCCCTCTGATGTCCGGCGCCGGTCGATATTCATCGTGTCACCATAGGCGATCCCGCCAATCGATGACACTATCGATTACACACCGGATCGTGCCGTCATGCCCTCGTCCGAAAGGGTGATTTTCCGCACGCCCGTCATCCCCGGGGCCGTCCGGCATTGCAAAGGTCACGCGGAACCGGCAGCGGACGGGCGGAAGACTTAGACGATCGCTGGAACGAACCCGGCTACTGCATCTTGCGCAGGCGTGGCACGGCGGAATCCTTCGCGCCGGTGACGCGGTACACGTCGAACACGCCGTCGATCTTGCGCACGGCAGCGAGCAGACGGTTCAGATGCTGCGGGTCGGCCATCTCGAAGCTGAACTGGCTGATCGCTACGCGATCGAAGCCGGTCGCCTGGGAGCCGGACAGGATGTTCACGCCGTGGTCGGCCAGCACACGGGTCACATCGGACAGCAGATGCTGGCGGTCCAGCGCCTCGACCTGAATCCTGACCATGAACAGGCCCTTGGTGCTGGTCCATGCCACATCCACGACGCGCTCGGGCTGACGTCGCTGCAGGTCGATCATGTTCTGACAGTCGGCGCGGTGCACCGACACGCCCTGATTGCGCGTGATGAAGCCGACGATCCTGTCGCCGGGAACCGGCATGCAGCAGCGCGCCAGCTTGACCCACACATCGTCTACGCCCTTGACGGACACGCCGAGGGAGCTGGTCTTCTTCTTGGCGTTCTCGACCGCGCGCAGCGGCAGCGCCTCCTGCTCAACCTCCTCATCGACCTCGTCGCTGCCCGCGTCCTTGACCAGATGCGCGATGACGTTCTGCGTGGAGATCTGCCCGTCGCCGATCGCCGCGAACACGGCGTCGGGGTTGGGGAAATTCAGCTCGTCGGCGACGCCGACCAGCGCCTGGGTGGTCAGTAGCGTGCCGATCGGCAGGTTACGCTTGCGCATCGCGCGGGTCAGCTCGTCGCGGCCCTCCTCGATGGCCTCGGTGCGGCGCTCCTTGGAGAACCACTGGCGGATCTTGTTGCGGGCCTTGGGGCTCTTGACGAAGCTCAGCCAGTCGCGGGAGGGGCCGGCGTTGTCGGATTTCGAGGTCAGCACCTCGACGGTGTCGCCGTTCTCAAGCTTGGTGTCGAGCGGCACCAGACGGCCGTTGACGCGCGCGCCCATCGTCCTGTGCCCGACTTCGGTATGCACGGCGTAGGCGAAGTCCACCGGCGTGGCACTGGCCGGCAGCGAGACGATCTTGCCCTTCGGGGTGAACACGTAGACCTCGGCCGCGCCCAGATCCTCCTTGAGCGAGCCAAGGAACTCGTTCGAGTCCGGGGTCTCGCTGGTCCAATCGGCGAGCTGCTGGATCCATTTGAGGTTGTCGGCCTCGCTCAGCTCCTGGTTGTCGTCGGAACCGCGTTTGAGATCGGATTTGTCGGGCGTGCTCAGGGCGCGGCCCGCCTGCCCGTTCTCCTTGTACTTCCAGTGCGCGGCGATGCCGAATTCCGCGCGCCGGTGCATGTCCCAGGTGCGGATCTGGATCTCGACCGGCTTGCCGCCCGGCCCCACGACCGTCGTGTGCAACGACTGGTACATGTTGAGCTTGGGCATGGCGATGTAGTCCTTGAAGCGCCCGGGCACGGGGCTCCAACGCGCGTGCACGGCGCCGAGCGCCGCATAGCAGTCGCGGATCGTGTCGACGATGATGCGCACGCCGACCAGATCGTAGATGTTGGCGAAATCATGGCCCCGCACGATCATCTTCTGATAGATCGAGAAGTAGTCCTTCGGGCGGCCGGTCACGTACGCCTTGATGTGCTGCGCGTCAAGATCCTCGTTGATCTCGGCGAGGATCTGCGCGAGATACACGTCGCGCTGGCCGGCACGCCGCGCGACCAGCACCACGATCTCGTTGTAGATCTTCGGGTACAGCACCTTGAAGCTCAGTTCCTCAAGCTCGGTCTTGATGGCGTTCATACCGAGCCTGTTGGCGAGCGGCGCGTACACGTCAAGGGTTTCGCGCGCCTTCTTCTGGGCGCTGGACGACTTGACGTACCGCCATGTGCGGGCATTGTGGACACGGTCGGACAACTTGACGACGAGCACGCGCACGTCGCGGCTCATCGCGACGACCATCTTGCGGATGGTCTCGGCCTGAGCGGAATCGCCGTATTCCATCTTGGAGAGCTTGGTGACACCGTCCACCAGACCGGTCACCGTGTCGCCGAATTCCGCGCGGCACTCGTCCAGCGTGTAGTCGGTGTCCTCGACGGTGTCGTGCAGCAGACCGGCGGCGACCACCAGCGGCCCCATGCCCAGGTCGGCGAGAATCTGCGCCCCCGCAAGCGGGTGGATGATGTACGGCTCGCCGGATTTGCGGCGCTGTGAGGAATGCTGGATGACCGCCCGACGATAGGCACGCTCCAGAATGCTCAGATCCTCGTCGGGGTGATGGTTCCTGCACGCTTGCATGATCGGCAGCAGCGGGTTCAGCGGGTCGTCGCTGATCTCGCAGCCGAGCATGCGGGCGGCATTATGCTCGGCTTCATCGTTGGCCATGTCTGCCTCCCTCTCAGGTATTTGGTATCACATCCTACCTGCCGCGAATGAAAAAGCATACGCGGCATCTTCCGCCGTGAACGGTCTCCCGCATGCCTTGGCTTGCGGGCCGTGACGGCCGTGTTCGCACCGTCGGTCAGGATCGTCCGTCAGGATGACACGCCGGTGGAGCCGAAACCGCGTTCCGCACGGTCGGACCCCGGCAGGGTGCTCGCCGGGACGAACCTCGCCTCGACGTAACGCTGGATGACCAGCTGCGCGATGCGGTCTCCGCGATGGAACTCCATCGTATGCTCCGGATCGAGGTTGATCAGAGGGACCTTCACTTCGCCGCGGTACCCGGCGTCGATGGTGCCGGGCGCGTTCAGCACGGTCACGCCGTACTTGACGGCGAGTCCGGACCTCGGATGCACCAGCGCCACGTATCCGGCGGGCAGGGCGATCGCCATGCCGGTCGGCACCAGGGCGCGCTGGAACGGCTTGAGCGTCACGTCCTCGGCGGCGACCAGATCGGCGCCCGCGTCCCCGGCGTGGGCGTACCGCAGCTCGACCGGATGGCCGGGATCAAGCGATTTGACCAGGACTTCGGTGTATTCGGGCTCGTCATATGTCTCGTCGAACGCCATCAGGCCGCGCATTCCTCGCACACCGGCTGGCCGTCGTCGGTGACGTATGCCAGCTGGCTGCGATGTTTGACCAGGAAGCACTCCGAGCAGATGAACTCGTCATTCTGCATGGGGATGACGGTCACGGAGGCGTCCTCGTTGCTCAGATCGGCACCGGGCAGTTCGTAATCCTCGGCGATGGCGTTCTCGTCGTCGTCCATATCGGTTGAAGAGCTGCGCGAGCCCTTGCCCAACTCCTGCAGCGATTCCTCATCCTCGTCCTTATTGCGGGGGGAATCATAATCCTGAGCCATCTGAATCCTTTCATCATGGTGGCACGTTCTGCGCCATAGAATACATGACTTTTACTCGGCATAGGATACACGATTTGAAATACTCGTAAAATACGACACGTGGGGCACAATAGAAGAAGTTGTAATTTTCTGAGGAAAGTGGTGTGAACATGCCTGAGAACCCGCTCACACAAGCCCGGTTCGACCACGTCGACGACACGGGTCGTCTCGTGTTCGCGTCAGGCGACGAGCGTTTCTTCGTCGATGTGGACGAAACGCTGGAACGCGCCATTCTGGAAGCGAAACAGATCCGCGAGGAGTCCCGGTCGGCTCCCAGCGCATCCAGCTCGGCTACGCTACCGATCTCGCAGATTCAGGCGCTTATCCGGGCCGGCGCGGATCCCGCGCGGGTGGCGGAACGATACCGTCTCAGCGAGGCGCTGGTGCGGCGTTTCTCGTCCGCCGTCGAGGTCGAGAAGCAGTACGCCATCGAGCAGTTCCTCACCGTGCCGGCCCCCAAGGAGAGCCGTGGGCGGACCACCGCCGACGTGGTGGAGCGCGCGCTGGCGCTGTCCGGCATCGGCATGGAATCGGTGACGTGGAAGGCGACACGCCGGGGACTCGAACCGTGGAAGATCACCGCGACGTTCGACGCCGCGGGGCGCACCGCCAGGGCGGAATGGTCCTGGAACATGCACGACAACGCGGTGGCATGCCTGAACTCCACGGCGAAGAAGCTGCTGGGAACGGCGACGGGCGCGCGCGGCGACGGGACCGAGGGCACGCCCTCCGAGATGCTGCCTGCGACGCTGCCCGGGGATTCGGTACGCTCGGCGAGGATAGAGCGCACCGTGTCGGCGTGGAACACCCCTGCCCCGACACTGCCTGCGGCTCGCCCCGAAGCGCGGATGCCACGTTCGGCGTCCCCGTTGGACGTGCGCACCGAGCCTGCGCCATCCGAGGAAGGCCCCTCAATCGACATCCCGCGCACCGGCGCGCTTCCGGCGAAGGCCGGCGAGGCCGCGCTCGGCGCCGCCGAGTCGAAACCGCCGCGGCCGACACCGGATTCGGGCACGTCCGCTTCCGCGGCTCAGACGGCGCCCGAGATCGAATCCGAATCCGGCAAGACGTCTGCCGAACGCTCCGACCGGCAGACGCCGCCTGCGAAACGCCGTTCGGGTCGCTCCGCCGTGCCCAGCTGGGACGAGATTCTCTTCGGCGAGTAGGATCGTCTGGCCCGCCGTCGCTGTCCAGCGAGACACGTCAATCCTTTTTTACGGAAAAACGCGACAGGCCGTCCGGATAATGAGACATCGGCGTGACACGTTCGGCATCGAAACGGTCACGCCACGTCAATCAGGCAGGGAATGTCCATTTCCAGCGCCGTCTGCGAGCCATGCACACCCGGCAGACGCGTCGCCTTGTCGGTCTGGATGCGCGAATCCACGAAGGTCGCCCTCCCGGCCGCCGATACCAGCACGTCACCGAGCATCGGCCTGACACGCGGCTCGACGACACCGAACATGCCCTGATCGATCGCCTCATCCCGGGTACGCACCAGGGCGGCGTCACCCAGCCGATCGCGCCATCGACGCGCGATGTCATTCGGGTCGCAATCCGGCTCGGCATACAGCATCAGAGACCTGGGCTCCCCGCCGACCAGGGCCACGCCCCGGGCGAGCTCGGGATTCTCGGCGATATCGACGCGCTGGTCCGGATCCGAACCGACCATGCCATGATCAGCCACGATGACGATGAGCGTGCCCCTCGGCGCAAGCCTGTGCAATTGCGCCAGCTGTTCGTCAACCCGCTCGAACACGGCCGTCCACTGCTCGGACTCCCAGCCGTAGGCGTGCCCCACCTTGTCGGCATCGCGGATGTATAGGTACGTCAGCCCCGGCGTCTTCGAGGCCTCGCACGCGGCCCTCACGCGGCCGAGCGGCCGCATATCGCCCTTGTAGTCCGCACCGCGCAACGCGGCCTTCGTCAGCGGGGAGTCGGCGAACTTCGGC
Organism: Bifidobacterium bifidum ATCC 29521 = JCM 1255 = DSM 20456; assembly: GCF_001025135.1. Taxonomy (NCBI): domain Bacteria; kingdom Bacillati; phylum Actinomycetota; class Actinomycetes; order Bifidobacteriales; family Bifidobacteriaceae; genus Bifidobacterium; species Bifidobacterium bifidum. The sequence continues at coordinate 1,454,995 of NZ_AP012323.1, forward strand.
AGTCCGCAGCTGGTGACCCGCACGCCGGCGGCCCGCAGGGTCTCGAACACCGTGGGCTCCCTCTGCAGGTCCAGAGGCGCGATCGCGTTGTCGAACTGGATCAGCTGCGACAGCTCCCCCGTTTGGGTGTTGCGCTGCGTGTAGCCCGCCATCCCCGTCAGGCCCGGGCACGTGCCGGTGCCGAAAGCCGCCATCGCGGCGACGGTGGTGCTCGGCGCGCATGTGGCGATGGGCCTGTCGTTGGACTCGTCGCGCAGCAATGCGCGCAGATACGGACTGTGTCCGACGCGCATCCGAAGGTTCCAGTAGCCAAGGCCGTCAACCAGCGCCACGATCACGCTGTCGGCCTTGGGAACCCCCAAGGCGACGCGCAAGGCCTCTGGATCATGGTGGATCCGCGTGGCGACCGGATGCCCTATCGCCGCGCTGACCGCCGGCAGCACGGCGGACAGGTGCAGCGCCCCGCCGCGTACGGCGTCGCGCCGCCAGTCGCCATACCGAACGGTCGGTATCGTCTGCAGCAATTCGTCCATGCTCGCGATTTCAGCGTTCATGTTTTCCATTCAAGCACCGTCCGTCGGAAAAGGACACGGCTGGGCGGGATTCTTGGCATGATTGTTCGCTATCATGGACGATTGGATTTTTCAACGGCACCATTTCGGCCATTCGCGCCATGCGGATGGCCGAAGCACAGATTGGGGAATGGCACCTATGGCACATCGCACCACGACTCATCAGGCCTATGACCCGCGTCAGGTCCAAGAGCATATCGTGGAAACGCCGTTGAACGAGGAAATGAGCAAGTCGTTCCTCGAATACGCGTATTCGGTGATCTACGCGCGAGCCCTGCCTGACGCGCGCGACGGCCTCAAGCCCGTGCAGCGCCGCATCATCTACCAGATGGGCGAGATGAACCTGACGCCCGACCGCCCGTACATGAAATCGGCCCGCGTGGTGGGCGAGGTGATGGGCAAGCTCCACCCCCACGGCGATTCAGCCATCTACGAGGCGATGGTGCGTCTCGCGCAGCCGTTCGCGATGCGTCTCGCGCTGGTGGACGGCCATGGCAATTTCGGCTCGCTGGACGACGGCCCGGCCGCCTCCCGATACACCGAGGCCCGTCTGGCGCCCGCGGCGCTGGGCATGAACGCCGACATCGACGAGGACACCGTCGATTTCACGCCGAACTACGACAACAAGCTCAAGGAGCCGACCGTGCTGCCGGCCGCGATCCCCAACCTGCTGGTCAACGGCGGTTCGGGCATCGCTGTCGGCATGGCCACGAACATGGCGACCCACAATCTCGGCGAGGTCGTCGCGGCCGCGAAGCACCTGATGGCGCATCCCGACGCCACGCTGGAGGAGCTCATGCGCTACGTGCCGGGCCCCGATTGGCCGGGCGGCGGCATCATCATCGGGCGAAACGGCATCCGCGAAGCGTACGAGACCGGCCGCGGCACACTCACCACGCGGTCGATGACGCATTTCGAGAACGTGACGGCGCGCAAGAAGGCCATCGTGGTCACCGAGCTGCCGTTCATGGTCGGCCCCGAACGGGTGCTGGAACGCATTTCCGAAGGGGTGAAGAACCGCAAGCTGGAGGGAATCTCCGGCGCCATCGACCTGACCGACCGCCATAACGGCACCAGGCTGGTCATCGAGATCAAGACCGGTTTCGACCCGAACGCCGTGCTCGCGCAGCTGTTCCGACACACGCCGCTGCAGGACAATTTCACGATGAACAACGTCGCGCTGGTGGATGGCCGGCCCCACACCATGGGTCTCAAGGAGATGCTGCAGGTGTGGATCGACCACCGCCGCATCGTGGTGCGCCGGCGCAGCGAATTCCGCCGCCGGAAGGCGCTTGAGCGCCTGCACCTGGTCGAGGGTCTGCTGCTGGCCATGATCGACATCGACGAGGTCATCCAGGTCATCCGCACCTCGGATGACGCCGACGCCGCGAAGTCGCGGCTGATCGCGGTCTTCGACCTTGACGACGTGCAGGCGCAGTACATCCTTGACCTGCGCCTTCGCCGGCTCACACGCATGAGCCGCATCGAGCTGGAGGCGGAGCGCGACGACCTCAAGCGGCGGATCGAGGAGCTGGAGCGTATACTGGCCTCCGCGCAGGAACTGGACCGCGTGGTCGTCGACGAAATGGATCAGGCGGTTGCCGAATACGGGACGCCTCGCCGTACCGTGCTGCTGGACGAGGCCGAGGACGGCACGCTGACGCCGGTGACCCCTCATGGAGACGACAGCGTGAACGCGGCCGCGATGAAGGCCGCCGCAGCCGCGGCCACCCTGTCGTCGGCCGAAGCGGACGTGGCCGCCGCGGCCGCGGCCAGGAAGGCCGGCGAGGATGCCGCGGCAGTCGCGGCGCTGCAAATCGACGACGAGCCGTGCACGGTGATGCTCGGCGCGTCCGGCACGATAGCGCGCTCCACCCCGGCCGCATTGGATGCCTGGGAGTCACGGTCGACGAGCGACGAACGCACGAAGGACGACCACATCGTGTCCATCTTCCGCACCACTACACGGTCCTCGTACGGGCTGGTCACGTCCGCCGGGCGTCTGGTGCTGGCCCATGTGGTCGAATTGCCCGCGCTCGCCGCATCGCCGCAGACGAACGTCGCCGGCGGCATACCGGCCGACGAGCTGATCGGCATGACCGAAAGCACCGATCCGATTCCCGGCGAGCATGTCGTCGCCGCCATCCCCATGGATCAGCGCGACGACGACGGCCCGACCCCCGCTCCCCTGGCCATCGGCACACGGGCCGGCGTGGTGAAACGCTGGAACCGCGAGGCCCCCACCACGATGGACTCCTGGAGTGTCATCGACCTCAAGGACGGCGACTCCGTGCTGTTCGCCGCCGACGCGGCGGACGAAGACCGCCTCGTGTTCATCGCGTCCGACTCCTCGCTGCTGACGTTCGATGCCGGGAACGTGCGCCCGCAGGGTCGCACCGCCGGCGGCATGGCGGGAATCCGTCTGGCTGAGGGATGCACGGCGATCACGTTCAACGTGGTGCCCGCAGGCAAGATCGCGTGGACGTACGAAGAGGGCGACAACGGCATGTTCTCCGCGTCCGGAGCCGTCGTGCTGACGGTCGCCGGAGACAAGGACGCGCTGCCCGGCACCGAAAACGGTGCGGCCAAGGTGACGCCGTTGGAGATGTACCCGACCAAGGGCCGCGGCACCGGCGGAGTGAGGTCGCAGCGTTTCCTCAAGGGCCAGAACACCCTGATCTTCGCCCGCGTCGGCATGTACCCGCTGCACGCCTCCACCGAGGGAGGCTCGCCGGTGGAGCTGCCCAAGCCCGACATGCGCCGCGACGCATCCGGTGTTGATCTGGCCGCGCCTGTCGCCTTCTGTGGATGAGGCTGTTTCGGGGCCGGTGCCTTCAGCGAGCATCGCCCCCCCCTCACACACCTGTGGGGCGTAGGGGGGGTGCCGTCCACGTTTCGGCAGACGCGCAGTTCCTGCAGGCGCGCAATATCAGATGGCACGCCGTGTCGGATGATGCGCAATGCCGGATGGCGTACCTCACGCGTAGATACGCCGGTGACCTGGCGCTGGCGGCGGAACATATCGGAGACCGGCGGCGGCTGTCAGCAGTAGAGCCTCATGCCTTGGGGTACGGGGACGAATCCCGCGACGTGCAGCATGCGCGACCACTCGCCTCGCACAGTCAATGGCTCGTCGTTGGCATCACAGAAGGTGACACCCCCGCGAATACCCCCGTCACGCAGGTTTCGCTGCAATGCGTAGGCGAGCTCGTTGCAGGCCTGCTGCAATGCGGGATCCGCGTCCTGCGCGAGCAACAGATGATGGCTTCGGGGCACCGCGTATGCCAGCAATCGTCCACCCCGGAGCACGACCGATGCGCCGGAGCGCCGCGCCGGCCTGATCGAAAACCCGCCTATCGTTCGTGGCCATGCGATGACGCTTCCGTACAGGTTGGCGGGGTCGGTGGCGTCCAACACGACCGCGGAGGGTTCCGCCGCGCATGCCCGCAGCGCATCCACGGTCTGACGCGACGCGAACTGTGCGGCACCGCATCCGCTGACGAACATGCCGCGCATCAATGCGCCATGCTCTTCCATGCGTCTGAGCACCGGATACAGGCCCGAGAATCCGCCGTCCAGACGTTCCTTGTCGATCATGGGCGGAGCTATGACGCCGTAACGGTCCAGCAACGCCTCAATCCGCGCGATGGCGACCCGCTCCGCGGACGCCTCCTGCATATCTGCATGAGGCACGGCGGACCATAGTCCCGTCATGTTCGCCGGGACACTGACCCTGACCCGCACCCTGCGCCGTGATGCACGGGCTGGGGCCTTCACCGCATGGGATGACGCTCCGAGGGATCTCAGCGGATCGAACGAGCTGTTGGTGACCTTCCCCTGCCAGACCAGCGACCATAGGGCCTCCTCGAACTGGGAGTCGGACCATGGGTGGGGCAATATCTCGCCGGTGGATTCGTCCACGCATTCCGACGACGCGTCCCATGCCGCGCGCGTCAGCCCTGCGAGCTGATTCGCATGATATGCCCCGCCCGGTGCCAGCACGGCCATCACCGCATCCGGCAGCGTGACCGGCTCCCCGGGGGCTTCGCCGTTCTTCTCCCCATCCTGCACTGTCAGAAGCAGGGAGTCCGCCGGATGCAATGCGACGAGTCCTGGTTCCTTCGCCTTGCTGCCGGTGGTCTTGGAACCCACCCAGACGATCTCGCCGGAGGAGAGCAGGCCGTCGAGCATCGCCGGACGATAGTCGCGCACCCGTGCCGGCAATACGGACGATTCCCATACCGAGGGAGGCAGGGCGACGCCTTCCAGCTGCTCGATGACACGCATCACCCCGTCTTCGCCGTCATATCGTTCGCCGCCCACCGGCCCGACACCTTGCAGCCCGATAAGGAATGTCTGGTATTCGCTCAATTCGACGGGCTTGGTCTCGGCTCGGGCCTTGGCCAGCGACCTGGCCCGGATGCGTCGGAACACCTCCTTGTGCAGCCATGCCTTTCCTCCGTCCTCGGCGGCGATGCCGTCAAGGACCTCTCCTCGTGCTTTGAGCATGTCCAAGGCGTGCACCGCGCCGGCCGCGTCGATCGACAGGTCCGCCATCATCCGTTCGACAGTGAAAGGCCCGTGCGTCTTGGCATATCTTGCGACCCGGCCATCGATGTCATCGTCCGGCAGCTCGTTCCAGAACGTCCTGTGCCCCAGCTCCTCCTCGACCTCATGCACGGCCCGAGGATCCATGATCGCCGAGAAATCGGCCTGCCCCAGCAGCCGTTCCAGCACATCGGGATCGATCGACAGCAGTTGCGCCGATCGTTCCGCCTGAGGCACGTCGTACTGGTACATGACGGTGCCCACATAGCCGAACAGCAGGTTCTCGGCGAATGGGGACGCAATGTCGGTCGTCACATCGACCAGACCGATGTTTCCCGACTGAATGTCCGTCATGATGCGACGCAACGCGGGCATGTCGTAATCGTCCTGCAGGCATTCGCGGGCGGTTTCCAGCAGCAGCGGAAAATTGCGTTTCAGCCGCGCGGCGTTCAACAGTTGCGCGGCACGCAGTCTCTGCTGCCATAGCGGCACGCGCCTGCCGGGATCGGTTCTGGGGAGGAACAGCGAGCGTGCGGCGCATTCCCTGAACCGGGCCGCGAACAGCACCGTCTCCCCCACCTGCGTCTCGATCATGCGCTGCATGTCGTCAGGGTCGAACCTGATGAGCTCCGGGACATCGATGTCATGCTCCTGGGCGGGAAGCCTCAGGACGATGCCGTCATCGGCGGCGTATGCCTGGCCGTCGAATCCATAACGCTGCTTGAGACGCGCGGTGATTGCCATCGCCCATGGCTCATGCACGCGACGGCCATATCGGGAATGGATGATGACCCGCCAGTCCCCCTCGTCGTCGGGGCAACGTTCGATCACCATGCGGCGGTCATCCGGCACGACGCCGGTGGCCTTCCTCTGCTCCGCCAGCAGTCGGGCGAGGTTTTCCACGGCGTTGTCGTCCAGCCCGTCATCGTGCAGGCGGTCTGCCGTGGCGGTGTCGAACCGTGGATGGCCCGCTTCTGCGGCATCCGTCAGCCCAGTGCAGACCTGCCGAATGAAAGCGCCTTCGGCCGTACCGAACCCGCAGTCCCTGCCGCTGCCGTCCCCGTGCCAGAACGGCAGACGGGCCGTCCTGCCCGGTGCCGGGGTGACGATCACGCGGTCGCGGGTGATTTCCTGAATCTGCCATGTGGATGTACCCAGGGTGATGATGTCGCCGACACGGGACTCGTACACCATTTCCTCGTCGAGTTCCCCCACTCTTCGAGGCCCTTTGCCCCCATCCGTCTCGGGCAGCACCACGGTGTACAGTCCGCGATCTGGAATCGTGCCGCCGCTGGTCACGGCGAGCCGCTGCGCCCCGGGGCGGGCGGAGATCAGGTCCTCATCATGGTTCCACATCAGGCAGGGACGGAAGGCGGAGAAGTCCTCGCTGTCGTAGGCCCCCGTCATCATGCCCATCACCGAGTCGAACGTGCCGCGGTCGAGGTCGCGGAAGGGTGCCGACCTGCATACCGTCGCATACCAGTCGTCCGGCCTGAGGTCCTCCATCGATGCGGCCGCGACGGTCTGTTGGGCGAGCACATCCAGCGGGTTGCGGATCACCGATATCGGTTCGATGTCGCCGGCACGCATGCTTTCCACGCTCGCCGCCGCCCCGATGATCTGCTCCCGGGTCAAAGGGTAGATCAGCGCGTGGGACACCCCTCCGACACGATGATCCGCGCGTCCGATGCGCTGCAATCCTGACGATACCGACAACGGAGGCGATATCTGTATCACCAGATCCACCGACCCCATGTCGATGCCCAATTCCAGGCTGCTGGTGGCCACCACGCAACGCAGCAGGCCATGTTTGAGCTGTTCCTCGATCCGCTTGCGCCGCTCCTTGGACACCGACCCGTGATGGGCCATCGCGATGACGTCCCCGTCATCGTGAGACCGAGCCAGCATCGTCGTGGAGCCGACCACGGGATCGTAATGCCGGGAAAACCCACTGCGCCCCTCCGGTGACTGCGTCTGCGCGGCATCGGTGCCATGATCCTGTGCATACAGGTCGTTGAGCCTGGCGGTGAGCTTCTCCGCCAAGCCCCTCGAATTCACGAACACCAGTGTGGTGCGGTGGGAGAGCACCTGATCCAGCACGTCCCGCTCGATCACCGGCCATATGGATCCGCCCGCCCGATCCCCCGCGGCGCCGGTGATCGCCTGCGAATCGTATTGCGAATCCTCCGGCGAAACCAGAACCGACCGTCGATCCGGCGACACTGGCAGGCCACGCCGTTCGGCGAGCCGTCTCATGGCCGGGGTCACGCCGCTGATATGCGGGGCCGATGCCGCCGACGCGCCGACGCCTCCCGCACGGCCGGGCACATTGGCTGATTGGAGGTCCCTCATGTTCTCCAGCGGCTCAACGACGCGCAGATCCATCGCGGGCCTCTCCTGCGGATTGATGACGGTCACGGGATGGATCCCGCCGACGAATCTCGCGACCTCGTCGACAGGCCTTACCGTGGCGGACAACCCTATGCGCTGCGTCGCATGCCCGGCGAGCGCATCCAGCCGTTCCAGGCTCACGGCCAGGTGCGCGCCCCGTTTGGTGCCGGCGACGGCATGGACCTCATCGAGTATCACCGTTTCGACGTCGCGCAGGATGACGCGCGCCTTGGACGTCAGCAGCAGATACAGCGATTCCGGCGTCGTGACGAGGATGTCCGGCGGATGGGAGGCGATGGCGCGTCTCTCCCGTGTCGTCGTGTCACCGCTGCGTATGGCGATGCCGATATCGGGAGCGGCAAGGCCGGACGCCTCGCATTCGGCGGCGATGCCGTCGAGCGGAGCGCGGAGGTTCTTCGCGACATCGACGGCCAGCGCCTTCAGCGGCGAGACGTACAGCACCTTGACACGCCGAGTCCGACGCCGCTCTCCGGAAACGTCAGCCGCGCCCTTCGGAGCGGTCATGGCACCAGAGCCGTTCAGACGATCCGCCTCTCCCGTCATCAGGCGGTCGATGGCCGAGAGGAACGCGCATAATGTCTTGCCCGAGCCGGTGGGCGCGACCACCAGAGCATTGCCCCCGGCATGGATGACCGGCCATGCCTGGCTCTGCGCCGCAGTAGGTACATCAAACACATGTTTGAACCATGCCCTGGTAGGACCCGAGAACAGATTCAAACATTCGTACATATATTCGATTATGCGATGCAGCCTAGACCCACGACACACCGCTCGAAGACGGGCGACCTACTCCTCGACCCACTCCAGCACATCGCCCGGCTGGCACTCCAGCGCCTCGCAGATGCCGTCAAGCGTGGAGAAGCGTATGGCCTTGGCCCGCCCGTTCTTCAGCACCGAGACATTCGCCGGCGTGATGCCGACACGTTCCGCCAGCTCCCCCACCGACATTTTGCGTTTGGCGAGCATCACGTCGAGGTTCACTCGGATCGCCATGTCAGATCACCACCTCCAGCTTGTCGTGCTGGGCGATGGCGGCCAGCAGCGAGCGCATGACCAGCATCAGCAGCACGAACGCCGCGAGCAGCAGCAGGCCGACCGCGCCCAGCGCGACATCCACATAGGCGCCCGACGCCGGGTCGCGGTATTCGGCATGGGCGAGACCTCCGTACAGCGTCACGAACAACACCAGCGCCGCCTCCACCGCCGCGCATGCGATGATCGCATCGACCCAGCGAACCGCGCGGCCGGAGAACACGTCAAGCCGGTCCACCAACGTCAGCAGATTCCACAGCGGCACCATCGCCTCCTCGACGCACGCCACGCCCAGTATGCCCGCGACGGCATACACCCAACGCGACGGAGCGAATTCCGGGTTGGCCTGCACGACGTCGCCCGACACCACGACCATGGCGCATTGCCCCGCCGCGGACGCGCCGATCCCCCGCATGCAGTGCAGCCAGTTCATGTGACGACTCGCGTAATGGATCGCCACACAGTTGTTCAGCGCCGCATCGACGCCGCCTGCGCCCAATCCGTAGGGGACGGCGAGCAGCAAATTGGCCATGATTCTCCCGGTATTATCCAGTGGTATGTACGTTCGTACACATGCTAGGCGAACCGCAGGATATCCGTTCTCGCAGGCCGAACGAGCGCGCCGATCCGCCGCGCTCCGGACCCGTTCACGGACGCATGGTCATTCGCGCTCAGCGCAACCATAGCGTTTCTCGAATAAAAACGAGATGATTGACCCGGAAAACCTGAACGAGAAAAGGCGGCAACATGGTCGGCAATGACACGATACACACGGTCACGCGTAAGGAGCACGACTGCATCGGCTACATGGATGTGCCGAAAGACGTGTATTGGGGCATCCATACGCAGCGGGCGCTCGGTAACTTCACCGTCTCCCGCATCGCGGACTCCACCCATCCCCAGCTGATGCGGGCCTATGCGACCGTCAAACGCGCCTGTGCCGAAGCCAACGACGAGCTCGGACTGATCGACCACGACAAGGCACGGCTCATCGTCGCCGCATGCCACGACGTCGAGAACGGCGAGCTCGCCGACCAGTTCCCGGTCGACGTGCTGCAGGGCGGCGCCGGCACATCGACGAACATGAATATGAACGAGGTCATCGCCAATCGGGCGTTGGAGCTCGGCGGGCATCCCAAAGGCGATTATGGGTTCATCCACCCGAACGACGACGTGAACCATTCGCAATCGACCAACGACACCTACCCCGCGGCCTGCAAGCTCGCGCTGATCGACGCCATCGGGCCGCTCGCGGAAGAGACGAAGAAACTCACGCGGGCGTTCCACGACCTCGCCGACAAGCACACGAACGACGTCACCATCGGACGCACCCAGCTGCAGGATGCGGTGCCGATGACCTACGGTCAGGAATTCCACGCATTCGCAAGCTTCCTGAAAAGCGACCTCCTGGCACTCGAACACGTCGTCCCGCAACTGACCACACTGAACCTCGGCGCCACCGCCATCGGCACCGGCATCTGCGCCGACCTGCGGTTCCGCACGACCGCCACACGCCATCTGGCCGCCATCACCGGGCTGCCCATCACCGCGGCGGCGGATCCCGTGGCGGCCATGACCGATATGAGCGGATACATCGCCACGTCGCAGACGGTCAAGAACCTCGCCATACACCTGAAAAAGGCCGCCGACGACCTGCGGCTGCTCAATTCCGGCCCGCATACCGGATTCGACGACCTCAACGTGCCGGCACGGCAGGCGGGCAGCAGCATCATGCCCGGCAAGGTGAACCCGGTCATCCCCGAATGCGTGAACCAATGCTGCTTCATGGTGTTCGGCATGGACACGACCGTCACATGGGCCGCATCCGAAGGGCAATTGCAGCTCAACGCCTTCGACCCGGTGATCATCCACGAACTGCTCAACGGCATCGAGCTGCTGACCCGCGCGATGGCGATGTTCCGCGAGCGCTGCGTGTCCGGCATCACCATCAACGCCTCGACGGGGCGCCGCTACGCCGAATACTCCCCGTCGATCGCCGCCGCACTGAACGGCGCCATCGGATACGAACACGCGGCCGACATCGCCCAGGAAGCGGCCAACGACAATCGCACCGTGCGCGATGTCGCCGGCGAGCACACCGACCTGCCCGCGTCGACGCTCGACGAGCTGCTCGACCCGATCGCCCTGTCGCGCCGCCTCGGCCAGACCTGCCGGGAGCATCAGTAGACGGATATCGGCTCGGGCCGCCGCCGGCCTGATACAAGCCGACGGCGGCCCGAGCAGTGCACAGCCGGCAGAAAGCCGGATCAGGTGTCGATCTTGGAGCGGTCGAAATCGTCGGCGTTGTCGACGATGAACGCCTTGCGCGGCGGCACATCGTCGCCCATGAGCAGGCTGAATATCTCGGACGCCTGTGCCGCATCCTCCATGCGGATGCGCCGCAGCATGCGCGTGCGCGGATCCATCGTCGTGTCCGCGAGCTGGTCGGCGTCCATCTCACCCAGACCCTTGTAGCGCTGGATGTCGGGATTGTACGAGATGTGTCGCCGTTCGAGGTCCGCCAGACGGCCGGCGAGCTCGTCATCGGAGTACGTGTAGATGAACTCGCCCTTGTGCGAGCCGGCGAGCGCGATGCGATGCAGCGGCGGCACGGCGGCGTAGACGTACCCGTGCTCGATGAGCGGGCGCATGTACCGGTAGAACAGCGTGAGCAGCAGGATGCGGATATGGGCGCCGTCCACGTCGGCATCGGTCATCATGATGACCTTGTGGTAGCGGGACTGCTCGATGTCGAAACCGGCGCCGGATCCCGCACCGACCACTTGGATGATCGCGGCGCACTCCTTGTTGTTGAGCATCTGGCTCAACGATGCCTTCTGCACGTTGAGTATCTTGCCTCGGATCGGCAGCAGCGCTTGGAATCCGGAATTGCGCGCAGCCTTGGCCGTGCCGAGCGCGGAGTCGCCCTCGACGATGAACAGCTCGGCCACATCGTCGTTGCCCGGCTGGCAGTCGGACAGTTTCGACGGCATGGCGGCGGATTCGAGCGCGTTCTTGCGGCGCGTGACCTCCTTGGTCTTGCGCGCCTGGATGCGGGCGTGCATCTCGCCGACAATCTTCTCCAGCACACGACCGGACTGCTCCTTGTAGCCGCGTTTGGAGCCCGTGATCATCTCGCCGAACTGCTTGTCGGTCATCCTGGTGACGATGGGCTTGACGGGAGCGGTGCCGAGCACGTCCTTGGTCTGCCCCTGGAACTGCGGCTCGGCGATGCGCACGGTGACGACGGCCACGAGTCCGGCCAAGATGTCGTCGCGCTCGACGCGCATGTTCGAGTCCTTGAGGTTCACCTTGAGTTTGCGGGCGTTGTCTTCAACGGCCTTGCGGATCTGCTTGGTGAGCCCCATGAGGAAACCGTCGACGTGCATGCCGCCGCCGGGCGTCTCGACCACGTTGACGAAGCTGCGCATCGTCGTGTCGTACCCGTTGGTCCACCGCATCGCGATGTCGACGCCGCATTTGCGGGTGACTTTCTGGGCGTGCAGTTCGCCGCCCTCGCCGACCGCCTGGGTCTCCTCCTCGTAGGTGTCCTCGCCGGTGATGCGCCAGATGTCGGATACCGCCTCTCCCGCGGACAGGAAATCGACGAAGTCCTTGACACCGCCGGTGTGGCGGAATTCCTCGACGCGGGCGTGCGTGTGACGGGCCGCGTCCACCTTCGCCGTCTCGACCGCGGCGGAGACTGCGGCAGGTCGCGCTTCGGCTTCACCCGCTTCAACGGTATCTTCGACAGCCGTGTCGGCCGCAGAGACGATGTCGGCAGCGTCCATCAGGCCGGTTCCATCGTCGGCGGGCGTCTGTGCGGCATCGACTTCCATCATCTCGTCGACGCTGTCGTCGCCGGTTTCCGGCACGTTCTCGTCGATGACGGTGATCCGCAGTCCCGGCACCAGGAAACTGGTCTGGCGCACACGGTCGATGAGCTGCTCGTAGCTGAATTCGGCGGTGTCGTTGAAGATTTCGGGATCGGCCCAGTACCGGATGCGCGTGCCCGTGGTCTTCGGGCTGACCTTGCCGATGATCTCCAGCTCGGTCGGGCGGTTCTTGCGGGTGCGCTTGAACGGCGCGTCCGGGGACGGATGCTCGGGATCGGTGTCGGAATATACGCCGGGATGACCCTGGTGGAAGGCCATGTGATGGGTTTTGCCGTCGCGGTCGACCTCGACGTCCAGACGCGAGCTCAGCGCGTTGACGACGGACGAGCCGACGCCGTGCAGGCCGCCGGCCGCGTTATAGGACGCGTTGCCGAACTTCGCGCCGGCATGCAGCTTGGTCAGCACGACCTCGACGCCGGTGAGCTTGGTCTTCGGCTCGACGTCGACGGGGATGCCACGGCCGTTGTCGGCCACTTCCACGGAGCCGTCGTCGTGCAGGGTCACCGTGATATGGTCGCAGGCGCCCGCAAGCGCCTCGTCCACCGCGTTGTCGATGATCTCCCACAGGCAGTGCATCAGACCCTGGCTGTCGGTGGTGCCGATGTACATGCCGGGGCGCTTGCGCACCGCGTCCAAGCCTTCGAGCACGGTAAGGCTGTCGGCACCGTATTCCTGTTTGGGCATACAAATCCTATTTTCTGTATAACTCGCGGCTCTCCTCATCGAGGGGAGCTATCAACGGATGGCTCCGTCGGGGGGGGCAGTCCACTGGACCGCCCCTCCTCGCGTGATCGCGCTGCCGAGCGGCGCGATCACTGATCAAGGAAGTCGCGCAGGGTCTGGGAGCGCGACGGGTGGCGCAGCTTCGACATCGTCTTGGACTCTATCTGGCGGATACGCTCACGGGTCACGCCGTACACGCGGCCGATATCGTCCAGCGTCTTGGGCTGGCCGTCCTCCAAACCGTAACGCATCTTGATGACGCCGGCCTCGCGGGGGCTCAGAGTCTCCAGCACCTGCTTGAACTGCTCCTGCAACAGCGAGAACGCGACCGCGTCGGACGGCGCGATGGCGTCGGTGTCCTCGATGAGGTCGCCGAACTCGGAATCGCCGTCCTCGCCCAGCGGCGTGTGCAGCGAGATCGGCTCGCGGCCGTACTTCTGCACCTCCTGCACCTTCTCGACCGGCATGTCGAGCTCGCGGGCCAGCTCGTCCGGCGTGGGCTCGCGGCCCAGGTCCTGCAGCATCTGGCGCTGAACGCGCGACAGCCTGTTGATGACCTCGACCATGTGCACGGGCACGCGGATGGTGCGTGCCTGATCGGCCATGGCGCGGGTGATGGCCTGACGGATCCACCACGTGGCATAGGTGGAGAACTTGAAGCCCTTCTTCCAGTCGAACTTCTCGACGGCTCGGATGAGGCCCAGGTTGCCTTCCTGAATCAGGTCAAGGAAGCGCATGCCACGGCCGGTGTAGCGCTTGGCCAGCGACACCACGAGTCGCAGGTTCGCCTCCAGCAGGTGGTCCTTGGCCTTCTTGCCATCGTTCGCCGCCCACTTGAGCTCGCGCTTGCGCTTGAAGTCCATGCCGTCGCTCTCGGTATCGAGCAGGTGCTGGGCGTACAGGCCGGCCTCGATGCGCTCGGAGAGGTCCACCTCCTGCTCGGCGTTCAGCAGGCTGACACGGCCAATCTGCTTGAGATAGTCCTTGACCGGATCCGCTGTGGCGCCCGCAGCGATGACGCGGCGCTTCGGATTGCCCGACGGGGTCAGGTTCTCGTCGTCGTCATCGTCGCGCACCACGAACGCGCCCTTCTCCTTGGGCTGTTCAGGCTCCTTGCGCCCGGGTTCGGTCCCCTCGTCGTCCTCTTCGTCCTCGGGAACGTCGTCATCCTCACCGGATTCGTCATCAATGTCATCATCGTCGCCATCCAGACCGCCGTCATCGACATCGTCGAGATCGTCGTCAAGGTTCTCCAGACCATCCTCATCGACCTGGACGTCGTCGAGATCGTCCGAGGAATCCTCGTTGGCGAGTTCCTCGGTCTTCGCCATCTCCTCGGTCTCGTCCTTGACGGCCTTCGCCGACTTGGACGCGGCGCGCTTGCGGGTGGGCTTCGCGGGCGCGGCTGCCTTCGCCGAGGACTCGCGTACCGTGGACTTGGACGCAGCGGACCTCGACGAGGTCTTCTTGCCCGCGGCGGACTTCCTGCCCGCCGCGGTCTTCTTGTCTGCCGTAGAGGCCGTACGCGCGGCGGTCCCCTTCTTCTCGGATTTCGTCTTGGCGTCCGTATCGTCCGGGACTGTCGTCGCCATCGTATCCTTCGTGGCCAAACTCATCCTCCTGCATCATCATGCCAAGCGTGCTTATACCACATCGGGCGCACTTCTGGCAAGAGCAAATCGTCAACTATGTGAGTTAACCATCTTCCAAGGACGATTATTCCCACGGCTCGTTGCGGCGTGGAACCGATGGTCTCCCGCGAGCCGTCATGCGGCGTCGTGATGCGGGCCGGCACCCATCCACGCCGGCATCACGCCGCGCTGGTACGCCGAGCACACGATCGCCGCCAGCGAACAGTCCTCATCCAGCATCAGGCAGCGCAACGCGAACGCCACCGCTCGACTGTCGCCCATCCACCACATCACATACGCCAGCACGGCCAGCGGCTGCACGCTGAAGCTCTCCGGAACGCGATCGGCCATGGCCACGAGCATGTCGGTGCCGGCCCGGCATCTCGGTTCGTCGGGCCGACGTCGCTCGTCGAAAAACGCGCCCTGCAGCTCCCTGCACATGCGGCTCTGCACATCCGGCGCATGCGAGCGCGACGCGAAATCCATCATCGTGCGCTTGTCGGCGCAGGTGTCCCCGGCCACCAATGACATGATCAGGGCGTCCCTGATCGACAACGTCACCGTCATTCCCACCACCAGCGCGGCGATCGAGGCGTCATCGATGGCCCGCGGCTGCGCCGACAGGCCCGCCAGCCAATGGTCGAACGGCTCATCGGCCCATTGCGCGTCCGCCGCCACGGTGCCGCTGAGCTTGCGGCGCTCGCAGTATTCATTGCGCATGCGTCTGAGATCGTCCTCGCGCAGCATGTCATCGTCCGCGACCGCCTCCGCATACCGGACGGCCTGCGTGTTCGTCTCCTGTCCCATATCGTGGTCCCCCTTACCGGTCTCATCCACCGCCGGCGCACGATGCCGGCGACCGCCGCCCCCGCGACGGGATACCATCAACTATGCCGTATCGGGCCGGTTTTCAGGGCGAAATCCAACCTATGTGGTCGAAGGCTTGTCAGGCTTGCAAATCCGCAGTTCTTGTATTCGTAAAACCCTGTGGATAACCTCTTGGTATGACTGTTTCATCTGATTTGGCCCTGATCGAGTCCCGCATCGCCGACGCGGTGGACCGTTTCATGGCACTCGACGCCGACGACACCATCGAAGGCCCGTGCCTGACCATATCCCGCGAGGTCGCGCGTCAGGCCCTGGTCTCCAGCGAAGGCGGCAAGCGGCTCAGGGCGTTGCTGGCCCTCCACGCCTTCGACGCGACCGACCCGCAGGGGCATGACGACGATGACGCCCATGCCCGCGGACGCGACGCGGTGCTCGACCTGGCCTGCGCGATAGAGGTCTTCCAGACCGCCGCGCTCGTCCATGACGACATCATCGACGACTCCGACCTGCGACGGGGCAAACCCGCGGCCCACAAGGCGCTCGGCACGACGTCGCACAGCGCGTCGCTCGGCCGGGGACTGGGCATCATGCTGGGAGACCTGCTCGCCACCGCCAGCGTCGACATCGCCCATGCCGCGGCGCAACGGATGCCCCGGCCCGACATGATCGTCTCGACGTTCCTGCGCATGCACCGCGAGGTGGAGATCGGGCAGGTGCTCGACCTCGCAGTTGAGTTGTCTCCATTGGACGAGCCGGAACGGCTCGCACGGGAATCCATGAACGTGTTCCGATGGAAGACCGCCAGCTACACGACCATCGCGCCCCTCGAATTCGCGCTTCTCGCCTCCGGCCGAGACCCCAGGCGGGCACATGCCGACGCCATGGCCATCGGACTGCCGCTCGGCCAGGCGTTCCAGCTCGCCGACGACCTGCTGGACGTCATCGGATCCAGCAGATCCACCGGCAAGCCCGTGGGAGGCGACATCAGGGAGGGCAAGCGCACCGTGCTGCTCGCGGACGCGATCAGCGGCGCCGACCAGAGGCAGCGCCGCACACTGATCGACATGTTCTCGTCGCAGTCGCGGGGCGACGACGACGTACGCCGGTGCATCGAGCTGTTCGAAGGTACCGGCGCCATCGACCGATCCCGCCGGCGCATCCGCGCACTGTGGCAGGGCACGCTTCATGCCATAGGGGACCTGCGGCTCCCACCGCAGGACGAGCGCACGCTCACCGAGGCATGCATGAGGTTCATCCCGATCATCAAAGCGTAGAGTTTTCGCCAACGTATGTATTGGAAATGCCGTTTTCCAGCAGAAAGAACCTTACGATACAACCATGAGTGAAGTCGCAGCCACGTCGCAAGAGCCGCAGGGACGAATGATAGAGGGGCGGTACCGCGTCATACGCAAAATCGCCGAAGGCGGCATGGCGACCGTGTACGAGGCGGAGGATACCAGGCTCGAACGCCGCGTCGCCATCAAGATCATGCACATGCAGCTGGCGCAGGGAGCGCACCGCGAGCAGTTCGTGGAACGGTTCCACCGCGAGGCCAAGTCCGCCGCGGCGATCGCGAACCCACATATCGTGCAGGTGTATGACACCGGAGAGTTCAATGGGCTGGACTATCTGGTCATGGAATACGTGCATGGCGTGAACCTGCGTCACGACATGAACCTGCAGGGCACGTTCAGCGTGCGCGAGATGCTGCGCGTCATCTCCGAGACGCTGGACGGACTGGCAGCGGCGCACCGCGTGGGCGTCGTCCACCGCGACATCAAGCCCGAGAACATCCTGATCAACGACCGCGGGCACGTGCAGATCACCGATTTCGGTCTGGCGAAGGCCGCGTCACAGGCGACACTGTCGACCACCGGCATGCTGCTCGGCACCGCCGCGTATCTGGCGCCTGAAATGATCGAGGACAACAAGGCGACCATGCAGGGGGACCTGTATTCCGTGGGAATCATGGCTTGGGAGATGCTCGCCGGCGACGTGCCGTTCACATCGGACAATCCCGTCACCATGGTGTTCAAGCACGTGCATGAGGACGTGCCGTCCCTGACCTCGACCTGCACGGGCATCAACCAGCAGGTCGCCGATTTCGTCTCGCATTTGACCGCCCGCGCCGTCGAGGCACGGCCCGCCGACGCATCCGACGCCCTGCATGAGCTGCAACAGCTGACCGCGAACCTGCCGATGGACGCATGGCAGTACCGCAAGCCCGCCGACGTAGGCACCGGCGGCGATACCGAGGAGCCGACCGCCCCCGCGCTGGTGGGTGCCATCCCGGCCCCGCCCGCGCCGCCGCTGTTCGATTCGCGCACCGGCACCGCCCCGCAGACCGGCACCGACCCTGCCACGGCCCGTACTTCGGTGATGCCTGAAGGCACCGCACCCCAGGACGTCTCCGCCACCCAGGTAATCACGCCGCAGGATTCCACACTCACCATCGGGCTGATGGACGCGCGCCCGCTCGATGACCAAGGCTCGGAGCCCGCCAAGCGCAAGCGCTCGAAGAAACCCTTGATCATCACGCTCGTGGTGGTGCTCGTCGTGGCGCTCGTCGCCGGCGCAGGCGGCTCATGGTGGTATTTCCTCGGTCCGGGCAGCTACTGGACGCTGCCGCAGCCCACCGACATCTCCTGCAAGGAGAACACCGAATGCTCCATCGTCGGGGCGAAGTGGAGCGATTACCAGAGCACGCTGAACGTGGCGAACATCCCGTTCACCTTCTCCGAGGCGTACAGCGACACCGTCGCCAAGGGGAACATCATCTCCGCCGACCCGCAGAACGTCGGCACCCATATCAGCAAGCGCCACAACGGACGCATCACGGTGACGGTGTCGCTTGGCGTCAAGCAGGCGACCATCCCCAGCGACATCGCGGATCCGACGTCGGCCGATGGCAAGGATCCGATCAAAGCGCTTGAGAACGCCGGATTCACCAACATCAAACGCGATGACTCCTCAGCCGAATATTCGATGACGCTGCCGGAGGGAGCCCTGCAAAGCATTTCCGAGACGCCCGGCTCGACCCTGGACCACAACGCCGAGATCACCGTGGTACTGTCCAAGGGACTCATGCCGGTCACCATGCCGGACATCGTCGGCAAGACCAAGGACGAGGCCATGACCGCCCTCGACAACGCGAAGCTCAAGACCACCGTTTCGGAGGAGTACAGCGACAGCGTCAAGTCCGGCAGTGTCATCTCCGCCTCGCCCGACTCCGGTACCGAACTGCATTGGGGCGACTCCGTGAAGCTGACCGTATCCAAGGGGCCCGAGACCGCGGACGTGCCGAACCTCGTCGGCAAGAGCAAGAGCGACGCCATCAAGACGCTGGAATCCCTCGGTTTCGAAGTCAAGACCGGCGGCTTGAACATCCTCGGCCTAGTGCAGCAGCAGAGCGCCACCGGCAAGACGAGGCTGCGCGACACGAACGGCAACAAGACCGTCATCACGCTCACCGTCGTGTGACGGCGGCGCGCCGGCATATACCGGCATATACGCGAAGCGGCTCCCCCTCTATCAGTTTGAGAGGGGGAGCCGCTTCGTTCGCGTTCGGGATCGTCGGTCAGTGGCCTTCGCCGGCGGTTGCGGCTTCGGCCTCCTGCCGGGCCTTGAGCTCCGCCTTGACCTTCTGGGCGTACTCGTCCACGTATTCCTGTCCGCTGAGCTTTCGGATCTCGCTGACGAGATGGTCGGTGAGCGCCCGCACCTCCTCATGGGTGATCTCGTCGGCGTCCTTGCGATCCACCGGGATGGGCTTGCCGTATATCACCTTCGTCTTGCCCTTCGACGGGATGACCTGACCGGGATGCTGTATCTCGCGCGTTCCCACCAACGCGGTCGGCACCAGCGGGCAGCCGGTCTCCAGAGCAAGGCGCGCGGCACCGGTGTGGCCCCGGTACAGTCGCCCGTCAGGACTGCGCGTGCCCTCCACGTGGATGCCGAACAGGTGGCCTTCCTCAAGGATCTCACGGGCGTGGGCCAACGCGCCCAGCGACTTCGAGCCGCCGGAACGGTCCACGGGGAACACTCCCACCGACGTGAACCACCATTTCTTGAACCGGCCCTTGATGCCCTTGCCTTCGAAATACTCGGCCTTGCCCATGAAATGCACCATGCGCGGGCAGGTGATGGGTATCAGCGCATCGTCGATGACCGCCAGATGGTTCGCGGCGATGATGGCACCGCCTTCACGCGGCACGTTCTCCAGTCCGATCGCCGTCGGTCCCATACGACGACGGGCAATCCAACCGAAACCTTTGACAAAGAACCAGTACAGCACGATGACACCTCCCAAGTTTGGCCGTCCGCCTGATTACAGTAGGACGGTATGACCGATCATCACGATAGCAACCACAACGATACCAACGCGGGTGAAGAACATCCAAACACCACGCCGCGCGCCGGACATGACGGGCATGACACAGGCTCCAATGCCGGCGATGATCTCGACTGGGCCGCCTTCGCCGCGGAGCATGCCAACGACCTGCAGGACGTCGAGCGCTCGCGCAACGCGCGGCGCTTCGAGAAGCATGCGCAGCGCAAGGAGAAGGAGGCGCTGCTGTCGGTCGACGATCTGGACGCCGGCACGTTCACCGATGACAAGGTGCCGCTGCACCAGCGCGGCCCCCGCGACCATGGCGGCCGCAGCTGGCTCGATACCGATGACGTCATGGACGAGTACGGCGATGACTTCGTGCCGCCGAACCCGAAAATCGGCCGCGTGAACGCCTCGAAGCTGGTGTTCTGGATCCTGCTGGTCGCAGGCGTCGCGGGTATCATCGCATCCGTGTTCGTACCCGCCCTGGCGACGTTCCTGGGCTCCATATTCGGTCTGTGCGCGCTGGTCGGCGGCGCCGGCCTCATCCTCCAACACAAGGGGCACACCGAGACACGCACCGACATGTTCGACGACGGCGCGCGGGTGTGACGACGGTGCCCGTCCTCATCGGACGGGCACCGCAATGATCAGGCCTTGGACTTGGCGGTCTCGATCCACTTGCCGAACAGGGCCGCGGCCTTGCCGGAATCGACGGTGTTCTCGGCGAGCGCATACGCCTCACGGAACCGCTCGGCGAGTGTGCCGTCGCCGACCAGGTTGCCGTCTGCCACGATGGCGGACGCAGCGTTGAGCAACGCGGTGGTGCGTGACGGGATGTCCTTGCCGGCCAAGAAGTCCGTGAACGCGGCGGCGTTCACATCGGGTTCGCCGCCCTTGAGCTGCTCGACGGAGATCTTGGCAAGACCCAGATCCACGGTCGGGTCGAAATCGGTTTCGGTGACCTTGCCGTCGCGAATCTCCCACACGGAGATCGGGCCGGTGGGGGCAAGCTCGTCGAGGCCCTCGTGCGAGGTGTAGACCAGGCCGGACTGGCCGCGGCTGGCGTACACGGCGGCCATGATCGGACTCAGCTTGCGGTTGGCGCAGCCGATGGCCACATACGCCGGATTGGCCGGGTTGGTCAACGGTCCCAGGATGTTGAACACGCACGGGATGCCGAGCGCGGCGCGAATCGGGCCAACAAAGCGCATGGCCGGGTGGAAGGTGCGGGCGAACGCAAAGGTGATGCCTACCTCGTCGCCGATCTCCCCGACCGCCTCGGGCTTCAGATCCATCGGCAGGCCGAGATCCTCGAGCACGTCGGCGGCTCCGCACTTCGAGGAGGCGGCGCGGTTGCCATGCTTGACGATCTTCACGCCCGCCGCAGCTGCGGCCACGGAACCCATCGTGGATAGGTTCACGGTGGCGAAGCCGTCACCGCCGGTTCCGACGATGTCGGTGGTCTCACCGGACACGTTGAGCGGCACGGCGTGGGAGACCATGGCCTTTGCGGCGCCACACACCTCGTCGGCGGTCAGTCCCAGCTGCTCCTGCATGGCGAACGCGGCACCCACGGCGGCCGGATCGGCGTTGCCCTGCATCAGGTCGTCGACGAACCACTCCGATTCCTCAGCGCTCAGGTGGTCTCCCCCGACCAGCTTGGTGAGAATCGACTTCCATGTGATCTCGGCCATGATGCCCTCCTTGGCGTTTCGTCACGCCGCGTGATATGTATTCGTCGCCTCATTGTAATGGCTTGTCGTTTCGTCGCCCGTAATCTTCCATATTGCAAAACATCATCGGCTCCCGTCAGCGGGAGCCACTTACTTGTCCGGCCCGGACAGCGTGCCGACAATCAGGGCAGGCAACGCGGCAGGCATCGCCACGATGCCGCTACGGGAGTCCCGACTGAAACGTTATGCAGTATCCCAAGGCTTTGCCGGGCAATGGATCGGAATCGCTGCAGGGTCAATGAGATCGCCGCGCGCGTACCAGGCCTTTGCACTGATGGGCACCGAATATGGCGGACAACGCACGCGTATATCGATTGATGCGCGCGTTGTCCTGAGACGATATCGGGAACCTCAGATAGCGGCATTTTACAAACGGCAGAATTCCAACGATTCCGCGATTTGCGTCGTGGGACAACGCACGCGTCAACCGATTGATGCACGCGTTGTCCTGCGGTATCGCTGTACAACACGCGCGAATCCATCAAAATCGTGCGTTGTACAGCGAATGAGGCTCGGCGAACCTCGATTCCGCGGCCCCGCGAATAATCGACGGGCTCAACCCGCGGACAAGCCCTTCCTCTCCCCCCGAAAACGCAAGTGGCTCCCCTCACATCGAGGGGAGCCACTTACTCGTCTAGTCCGGAGAGCTTATATCACTCTTCGTTCTGGCCGTGGCACATCTTGTACTTGCGACCAGAACCACACGGGCACTGCGCGTTCTTGGACGTGCCGGGGAACGTACGGCCGTCAGACCACGGGGTCTTCAGCTCCTCGTTCTTCGGGCGCTTGTTGGCGGGCACCTTGCCTTCGGCATGGCTGATCGGAGCCGGGCCGGTGATCGGCGCGGTGGCCTCGCCTGCAGTGGATTCCTTGGCGGACTGGGCGATGGCGACCTTCTCGTCGGATTCCTCCGCAGTCTCAGCCTCACCGGCGTCCTCGGCCTTGTCGACTTCGGAGCTAGCGGCGCCGACGGCCTCTTCGGCCTCATCAACGGCGGCGTCATCGGACTCGATGCCGGCTTCCTCGCTCCTGGACACCTGCTGCACGTCGACGTGGAAGAGCAGCTGGACGGACTCCTCCTTGATCGCCTCGATCATGGAGTTGTACATCTGGTAACCTTCGCGCTGGTACTCGACCAGCGGGTCGCGCTGACCCATGCCGCGCAGGCCGATGCCATCCTTGAGGTAGTCCATCTCGTACAGGTGCTCACGCCACTTGCGGTCAAGCACGGCGAGGACCACGCGGCGTTCCAGCTGGCGCAGGCCTTCCTCACCGACCTTCTCCTCAAGTTCGGCGTACTCCTCCCTGGCCTGATCGACGAGGGAGTCGCGCACGGCCGCAACGGCCTTGTCGCCCTTGAGCTTGTCGGCGGCGTTCTTGGCGGCATCCTGGTCAAGCTCGAACGGGAACACGGTCTTGAGGGCCTTGAACAGGCCGTCCCAATCCCAGTCGGAGGGCTTGCTGGAACCCTTCTGGGCACCCTTGATGTAGCTGTCGATGGTATCGGCGATGAAGCGCTCGATATCACCGTGAATGTCCTCGCCCTTAAGCACCGCCTGACGCTCGGAGTAGATGACGGTACGTTGCTTGTTCATCACGTCGTCGTACTTGAGGACGTTCTTACGGATTTCGAAGTTGCGCGCCTCGACGGTCTTCTGTGCGGTGCGCACACCCTTCGACACGCTTTTCGCCTCGATCGGCTCGCCTTCCGGCATGCCCTTGGCCATGACGCGGGCGACGAGCTGCGTGTTGAACAGACGCATCAGGTCATCTTCCAGCGACAGGTAGAAGCGGGACTCGCCAGGATCGCCCTGACGGCCGGAACGGCCGCGCAGCTGGTTGTCGATACGGCGGGATTCGTGGCGCTCGGTGCCGAGCACGTACAGACCGCCAAGCTCGACGACCTCCTCATGCTCGTCCTTGACCTGCTCCTTGACCTCGGCCAAGGTGCCCGGCCAGCGCTTCTCGTACTCGTCCGGCGTGTCCTCGGGGGAATAGCCCTCGGACTTGAGCTTCTGGTCGGCCAGGAACTCGACGTTGCCGCCGAGCATGATATCGGTACCACGACCGGCCATATTGGTGGCGACGGTGACGGCGCCCTTGCGGCCGGCGACCGCGACGACCTTGGCCTCGCTGGCGTGCTGCTTCGCGTTGAGCACCTGATGGTCGATGCCCGCCACGTCGAGCAGCGAGGAGACGACCTCGGAGGACTCGACGGATGCGGTACCCAGCAGCACCGGCTGGCCCTTGGCGTGGCGCTTGGCGACGTCCTTGACGATGGCGGCCAGCTTCTCCTTCTTGGTGCGGAAGATGAGGTCGTCCTGGTCCTTGCGGATCATCGGCTTGTTCGTCGGGATCGGCAGCACGCCCAGCTTGTAGGTGCCCATGAACTCGGCGGCCTCGGTCTCGGCGGTACCGGTCATGCCGGCGAGCTTGTCGTACATGCGGAAGTAGTTCTGCAGGGTGATCGTGGCGAAGGTCTGGTTCTCGGCCTTGATCTCCACGTTCTCCTTGGCTTCCAGCGCCTGGTGCAGACCCTCGTTGTAACGGCGGCCCGGCAGGATACGGCCGGTGTGCTCGTCGACGATCAGAACCTCGCCGTGGGTGACGACGTAGTCGCGGTCACGCAGGAAGAGTTCCTTGGCCTTGATGGCGTTGTTGAGGTAGCCGATGAGTGCGGTGTTGCTCGGCTCGTACAGGTTGTCGATGCCGAGGAAGTCCTCGACCTTGGTGATGCCCGGGTCGAGCACGCCGACGACCTTCTTCTTCTCGTCGACCTCATAGTCCTCGTCGCGGGTCAGCTTCGGCACGAGACGCGCGAACTGGCGGTACCAACGGGTCACGTCGCCCTCGGCCGGGCCGGAGATGATCAGAGGGGTACGGGCCTCATCGATGAGGATGGAGTCGACCTCATCGACGATGGCGTAATGGTGGCCGCGCTGCACCAGATCGGCCTTCTCCCACGCCATGTTGTCGCGCAGGTAGTCGAAGCCGAACTCGTTGTTGGTGCCGTAGGTGATGTCGGCGTTGTACTGCTTGCGGCGCTCCGCCGGCTTCTGGTCGGTGATGATGCAGCCGACGTTCATGCCGAGGAAGCGGTAGATACGACCCATCAGCTCGCTCTGGTAGCTTGCCAGGTAGTCGTTGACCGTGACCACGTGCACGCCCTTGCCTTCGAGTGCGTTCAGGTAGCTCGGGAGCGCCGCGACCAGGGTCTTGCCTTCACCGGTCTTCATTTCGGCGATATTGCCCCAGTGCAGGGCCGCGCCACCCATGAGCTGCACATCGAAGTGACGCTGTCCCAGAGTGCGCTTCGACACCTCACGGACGGTGGCGAACGCTTCGGGCATCAACTTGTCAAGGTTCTCACCGTTGTCCAGTCGCTGCTTGAACTTGGCGGTCTGGCCTTTGAGTTCCTCATCGGACAGAGCGGAAATCTCGTCCTCAAGGGCATTCACGGCCTTGGCCACGTTCTCCAGTTTCTTGAGCTGGTGCCCTTCTCCCATGCGGAGGGCTTTGTCAACGATATCTACCACATTCGCTCCCTGTTTAAGCTTTCGTACGTCAACGAGCATAGCCTGATGCCCGACATCAGGCACAAACTCCATCCATGATATGCGAACACTCGGATTTTTGCCGTTCCGACCCGCTGGACACGCCCATCGATACTTGTTTCGTCGTGTGCCGACACGCAAATATGGCCTGCCTGGCTATGCCGGGCAGGCCATGTATCACGTGGCGGAACACTTACTTGTTCTTGATGTTCTCCGGGGTGTCGATCTCGAACACGCCGTAGCTCCAACCGTGGCGGTGGTAAACGACGGACGGGCGGCCGGTCTCCTTGTTGACGAACAGGAAGAAGTCGTGACCGATCAGTTCCATCTCGTACAGCGCCTCGTCGATGCTCATCGGCTCGGCGATGTGCAGCTTGCGGCGAATCACGATCGGCGTGTCACCGACCTGGACCTCCACCGACTCGCCCGGACCGAGGTCGGAGGCGACGGCGGCTTCGGGGCTGTTGTTCGGCTCTTCCGGCTCCGGCTCCTCTTCCGGTTCCGGCGGAGCGACCGCTCCCAGATCGACGGGCGTCGGGTTGATGTACCCGCGGCGATGATCCTTGCGGCGGTCACGGGTGCGGCGCAGGCGCAGCGTCAGCTTGTCGAGCGCCATGTCCAGAGCACTGAACTCATCGGTGCTGGAAGCCTCGGCGCGCACCACGGTGCTGCCTGCGATCACGGTGATCTCCACACGCTTCGCGGTGTCGGCCTGACGCGGATTCCCCTCATGCGTCAGCACGATCTGAGCTCGTTGCGCATCCGGCGCGATAGCGGTCACACGATTCATCTTGCTTTCGACGACATCACGGAACTTCTGCTTGACTTGCGTATGACGTCCGGTAACGACGATTTCCATGTGGACCTCCCTATACTCAAGCGGTGTCACCCGCTATATGTGTGCCGAATGGCGTCATCACCACCCGGGTAAGTTTCATTGTAGCCGAACAGAGGGTAAACGGCGGGGAACTCGCCCAGAGAAATACGTTTCTTTTTTCACAGGTTCCCGTAACGTTGCTGTGCTTATACTATGCGGCTTACTTTCCTTGAAGGAAACTGTTATACTTTTTGGTCTGGCGACACAGATCGTTGCGCTGCTGGTATTGCTGGCGCTGAGCCGCAGCATCACATCAATGGAGGTCTTGCTCTGGATGGTCGTCATAGAGGTCGTGTGGTCCGTGTACTTCGTCGTCACCGAACGCTGGCACGACAAGCTTGCCCGCAAGGCAATGCTGACGATATAAGACCATTCGGGCAGAATCGAGCATGCAAGCAAGGCCAGCGACATAACGGTATGGAATGTTCGGGAGGTGCCTGTGCCAGTCGAGCCACGATTCGATCCTGTGATCCATGAGCCGATGCGGCTGCGGATCTGCGGCATCCTGTCGGCGGCCGACTGTGGGGTGGTCACCACCCGCCGGCGCCACGCGCCACCTCCCGCCAGCGGGAGGATGAGCACCCCCACCGACAGCAATTCGGCATTCGGCGTTCATCGTCTCGCCCGGTGCGCCGGCCCACCCTGATTCTCCTGCGTAAAATCCCTGGCCTGCCGTATAGTAGCTGATTCGAGACCCCCAGATGGCCGCGGCCGCGTCATTCATTTGGCAAGGCTGAGGAACTTCCGGGCTCCGCAGAGCACGATGGCGGATAACGTCCGCCCAGGGTGACCTGAGAGATAGCGCAGCAGAGAACAGACCGCCCGCGCAAGCGGGTAAGGGTGAAACGGCGGTGTAAGAGACCACCGGTCCGCTGGTAACAGTCGGTCGCATGGCAAGCCTCATCGGGAGCAAGGCCAAGCAGAAGACGGCAAGGGCTGCTCGCCCGTGTCTTCGGGTAGGCCGCTAGAGCCTGGCGGCAACGTCAGGTCGAGATGGATGGCCATCCGCGTGGCGACACGCGACAGAACCCGGGGTATCGGGGGTCTCGCTTTTCTTTACCCCCCCCCGAATCCGCATACCTCCCGCCAACACATTCCTCCCACCAATATGAGGGCGCGCGAACGAAACAACGCAATGCCGGCAGCCCCGTTCCCTCCCGCTGGCGGGAGATGGCGCGAAGCGTCGGAGGGTGTTCTCACGCCGGCAATGCGGTAAGACCACCGGATCGACAAACCACCGGGCCGGCAACCCGCCACCCCGCCAAGCCACCGGGGCATCTCCCCCGCTTGCCCCGCGCTGTATCTCATCTAAGAGATAGTTCATTGAGATAGTTCATTCTAATCAAATAGCTCATGGGCTACGGCACGCAGGGTTTCGGCGTCGTGCCCCTTGCGCCCGCCCGAGGACCAGAACCGGCGCTTGCGCACTTTCGGGTCCATGCCCTGTGTCTTGGCGGCGCTGCGCCGCCCCAACTCCCATGCGGCGTCCTCGAAGACACCGCTCATGCGGGCCTCGTCGCAGACCCGCTCCGCCAGCGGACGGTCGACCCCCTTGCGAGCCAGTTCCATAACCGCACCGCGGTATCCCATCAGACGGCCGACGCAGTAGCGCACGGCAGATTGCGCGTACGACTCATCATCGACCAGACCAACCTCGATCAGCCTGTCGACCACTGCGGCGACCGTCTCATCATCATACCCTTTGTCGATCAGGCGGTCTCGCAGGGCGCCCGATGGACGATCCGCCGCATCCAGCAGGCGCAATGCGGACTCCCGACACGCATCGACATCGCAGGGATCCTCCGGCTCCCGCCCAGGCCGCGACATGCTCCGCGCGGAGCGCCGAGCCGGGCGGTTCCCATGTGACCATGTTCCGCGTCGCGGGGAGTCGACGCCCGGTTCGACAACCGGCGTCTCACATGTTCCATGAGCGGCGAGGAACGCTTCTGCGCTGATCATGCGGCAGGCGATGCGGCGGCAGCGGGCGCGCCATCCTCCGGCGCCGTTTCAGGGGCATCCCCGTCCGTCGCGGACTCACCGTCGGCCAGCTGATCGGGCACTTCGATGAGGCCGAATTCCGCCTTGACCTTGTTGCCGATCTCCTCGGTGATCTGCGGATTGTCCTTGAGGAACTTGCGCACGTTCTCACGGCCCTGGCCGAGCTGGTCCCCGTCATACGTGAACCATGAGCCGGACTTCTTGACCACGTTGCACTGCAATGCCATGTCCAGGACGGATCCCTCCTTGGAGATGCCCTCGCCATACAGCACATCGAACTCGGCGGACTTGAACGGCGGAGCCATCTTGTTCTTGACGACCTTGACCTTGGTGCGGTTGCCCACGGCCTCCTCGCCGTTCTTGATGGTCTGGATGCGGCGGATATCCAGACGCACCGACGCATAGAATTTCAGCGCCTTGCCACCGGTCGTGGTTTCGGGGTTGCCAAAGAACACGCCGATCTTCTCTCGCAGCTGGTTGATGAAGATGGCCGTGGTGCCGGCCTGTGCCAGAGCGCCGGTCATCTTCCTGAGCGCCTGGCTCATCAGACGGGCCTGCAGACCGACATGACTGTCACCCATATCGCCTTCGATCTCCGCCTTGGGAACCAGGGCCGCGACCGAATCGATGACGATGACGTCAAGGGCACCCGACCGGATGAGCATGTCCGCGATCTCCAGCGCCTGCTCGCCGTTGTCCGGCTGCGAGACGATCAGGGAATCGGTGTCGACACCCAGATGCCGGGCATAGACCGGATCCAGCGCGTGCTCGGCATCGATGAATGCCGCCACCCCGCCGTTCTTCTGTGCGTTGGCGACCACATGTAGCGCCAGCGTCGTCTTGCCGGACGATTCAGGGCCATAGATCTCGACGATGCGCCCCTTCGGCAGACCGCCGATACCCAGGGCCAGATCCAACGCCAGCGATCCGGTGGGAATCACCTCGACGTTCTGCTCGGGCTTGTCGCCCAAGCGCATCGCGGATCCCTTGCCGAAGCTTTTCTCCACTTGCTCCAGAGCGGAGTCCAAAGCCGCCTTGCGTCGGGGATCGATGCCGTCCCCCACCGGCCCATTGCTTGCGGCCTCACGAACAGAGGCCTTCGACGCGGCCTTGCCCGCCCCACCTTTCGAGGTCGTACGCTGTGCCATGTCAATCTCCTTACGTTGTCATCCATATGCGCCATATGCCACATGCATCAACCGTACGGAACATACGAACCCCGGCGCAAACGAATCCGGCCAATGTGGTCGAAGGCTCCCCGGCATCCATCGATCCGCACCGACTCCCCCTTACTGTCGCAAGGAATTCGTCGGCGTGTCGAACCGTGCGGCGCACTACGTCATATCATCGTGCACTGTGGATAACTATACCCCAATAGACGAACACCTGTTCGATATCACCCGTTCCGCGTGTCTCGTCAACGGACCGGCATCGGAGGCGCGTTGTGATCGGAGCCCCAACGCTGGGGATCGGGAACGTCCATATGGTCGCACAGCACGTTCCATACCACGCGCGGCTGCTCCCCCGCAGACAGCGCCTGCGCCGCGGTAAGTCCCGCGAGCGCGTCAAGATGCTGATCCTGGACCAGGCTCCGGCCATACCCATGACCGAACACCTCATCCACCAGTTCCCAGAATTCCCGTTCTCGCATGTCTCCCAGTCTAACCCGGCCCCGCCGCCGCGAATGCCGGCATACCAATCGACGCCACACCCCCGAACACGACGAAACCGCCCGCCGGGCCTCAAGCCCATGCGGACGGTTCCTCTCATGCACACGATACGACGATATGCATATGCACGCGGCATCCGGCGCCGCAAATCGCTATTCGCCGATCGAATCCAGATAATCGGCGACGAGCCGCAGCATCTGCGCGGTGCTTACACCCAGTGATCCCGCGATGGAGCTCAGCAGTTCGGAGCTTGCCTCCTTCTGCCCGCGCTCCACCTCGGACAGATAGCCCAGCGACACGCCGGCCTTCTCACTCACTTCACGCAACGTCTTGTTGTCGCGGGTGCGAAGATCGCGCAGCACATGGCCGATGGCCTCGCGCAGCGACACATCCTTTCCCTCGGGCAGCGCCTCGACACCACGCGAGACCGCGCGCTGACGCGGTTCGAAGGAATCCTCCTCCATACGCATACGATTCAGTTCCGCCTGCCGTTCATCCTTGGCCTTCTTCGCCGCACGCGCCCGCAGCACCTGCTGCTGGGCGAACAACACGGCACGCCGCTGCGCCGGCGTGAGATCACGCATCCTGGCCGTACCCGGCTGCACCTGCTTGACGGGGATGCCAGCCGTTTCCATCCGCTCGCCCGTTCGGGTCATCGTTTCCATGAGACCCTCCTTTCATATCGTCCAAGTGCTTCCACTGTGTTCAACACCGCCGGCGGCGGTTTATTCCTGCATATCTCCTGTGAAATGGCTCACGATTTGCACAAGGCTGAATACGGCACCGCGACGGACCTCCTCGCGCCCACCCGTCAGATGAAGCTCGTAGGCGGTCACGGACGGCACGCCGTCAGGGCTTATGGCGGCTGGAATCCGCACTCCCACATACACCAGTCCCGCGGGCTTGTCTCCATCCGGTCCGGGCCCCGCCACGCCGGTGGTCGACAATCCGATGACACGGTCAGCGTATTCGGGCTGCCCGTACAGCCCGGCGACCGACGCCGCCATCTGTCGGGCCACTTCGGGATGCACGGCCCCTTCGCGTTCCAATAAACCGCGGTCGACCCCCAGAATCGACGCCTTGGCACGAATGTCGTAGGTGACCGCCGACCCGAGAAACACGCGGGATGCGCCCGGCACGCGCACGAACGCATCGGCCAGCAGCCCGCCGGTCAACGACTCCGCCGCAACTATCTTCACGTCATGCGCCTCGCAAAACCGCAGAATCCGCGCGGCCATGTCGTCGCAACGGCACGAATCGGCATCATTCATCGCAATCCCCCTCCATCAAACGCCATCAAACAAAAACGCCGCCGTGCGCAGGCACGACGGCGTCCACTCGCTCAGTCCTTGTGGCTCCCGAACGTGTTGATCAGATATATCGCCCCCGAATACAGGCACAGCATCAGCGCGATGTATATCAGGGCGTACGTCAGCGTGTAATATCCCGTCATCCACACCGGCGCGGTCTGGGCCGGATTGAACACCCACACGGGCAGCAGCATCATCGACAGGCCGATGCACTGGAACAGCGTCTTGAGCTTGCCCGGCCAGGCGGCGGCGATCACCTTGCCGCCCTTGTCGATGACGAAGAAGCGCATGACGGTGATGCCCACCTCACGCAGCAGAAACAGCGCGACGATGATCCAGCCGAGCCAGACGGGACCGAGCTCGCCGAACACCGCGGCCACGATCAGAGTGGCGCAGGTGAGCAGCTTGTCGGCTATGGGATCCATCAGCTTGCCGAGTTCGGTGACCTGGTTGTACTTGCGGGCCATCCACCCGTCCACCTTGTCGGTGGACGCGGCGACGATGAACAGCACGGCCGCGGCCCATCGCATGGGGATGTTGTTCTCTCCCCACGAGCCTGCGGCGATGTACAGGCCGAGGAATATCACGACCAGCACGATGCGCGAATACGTGACGAGGTTCGGCGGTGCGTTCCAGCCGTCCAGCAGCGACTTCTTGGCGGTCGCCGAGCGTTCCGTTGTATCGTTTTGCATATCGTTTTCCATAGTGTTCACGATACCCCCACACTCCTACCTTGGATGAATATGCGGTTCGAGTTCTCTGGGAATCCCGTCAGATATGGCTGCATCATGGCCGGGTCAGGCCTGCCGGTCAGGCCGACTTGGCACCCACTACGCCAATTCGCCCTGCTGCGCGGCCGCGGCGGGCGCAGAGGCCTGCATCGCATCGGTCTCGCCACGAATGAACGCGAGCACCGCAGGCAGATCCTGGGGCTGGACGAGCACCTGACGGGCCTTCGAGCCTTCGGACGGGCCGACAACGCCACGCGACTCCAGCAAATCCATGAGTCGGCCGGCCTTGGCGAAGCCGACGCGCAGCTTGCGCTGCAGCATCGATGTGGAACCAAACTGCGTGGTGACCACCAGCTCGGCCGCCTGCAGCAACACGTCCATATCGTCGCCGATGTCCTCATCCGGCTCGACGGCCTTCTTCTCGGCCTCCTGCGCCATCTGCTCGATATCCTCGCGGTAGTGCGGCTTGCGCTGTGTGCGCACGAACTCGACGGCCTTGCGGATCTCGGACTCGTTCACCCACGATCCCTGCACGCGGATGGGTTTCATCGAGCCCATAGGCAGGAACAGGGCGTC
The DNA here is from genome assembly GCF_001025135.1 of Bifidobacterium bifidum ATCC 29521 = JCM 1255 = DSM 20456. Classification (NCBI taxonomy): domain Bacteria; kingdom Bacillati; phylum Actinomycetota; class Actinomycetes; order Bifidobacteriales; family Bifidobacteriaceae; genus Bifidobacterium; species Bifidobacterium bifidum. The sequence continues at coordinate 1,487,419 of NZ_AP012323.1, forward strand.
GCCCTGGCCGATCAGCGTCTCGGCGCCCACCGAATCGAGGATGACTCGCGAATCGGTGGCGGAGGATGTGGCGAATGCCAGTCGGGACGGGATGTTCGCCTTGATCAGGCCGGTGACCACGTCGACCGACGGGCGCTGCGTGGCGAGCACCAGGTGCACGCCCGCGGCACGCGCCAGCTGTGTGATGCGCTGGATCGAGCTTTCGACGTCGTTCTTGGCGACCATCATCAGGTCGGCCATCTCGTCTACGACGACGAGCAGGTACGGGTACGGGGCGACCTTGCGGTTCGAACCGGCTGGCACATGCACCTTGCCCGCGCGCACGGCTTCGTTGAAGTCCTTGACGTGGCGGAATCCGAAGAACTGCAGGTCGTCGTAGCGTGCGTCCATCTCCTTGACCACCCATTCGAGCGCCTGTGCGGCCTTCTTCGGATCGGTGATGATCGGTGTGAGCAGGTGCGGGATGCCCGCATACGCGCTCAACTCCACGCGCTTGGGATCGACCATGATCAGGCGCACCTGCTCGGGCGTGGAACGCATGATGATCGACATGAGCATCGAATTGATGAAGCTCGACTTTCCGGAGCCGGTGGCGCCCGCCACCAGCAGGTGCGGCATCTTGGTCAGGTCGGCGGTGACGAAATGGCCCTCCACGTCCTTGCCGACGCCGGCGAGCATGGGGTTCGGGTCGTTCATCGCCTTGTCGGAGCGCAGCACGTCACCGAGGTGGACGATCTCGCGGTCATCGTTCGGGATTTCGATGCCGATCGCCGATTTTCCGGGGATCGGCGAGAGGATGCGCACATCGGAGCTGGCCACCGCGTAGGCGATGTTGCGCTGCAGGTTCGTGACCTTCTCGACCTTGACGCCCGCGCCGAGCTCGACCTCGTACTGGGTGACGGACGGGCCGCGCAGGAAGCCGACGACTTTCGCGTCGACGTTGAACTGCTGGAACGTGGAGGTCAACGCGCGGATCACGCGGTCATTGGCCGGCGTGCGTACGGCATGAGGCTGGCCGTGCGACAGCATGTTCAGGTCGGGCAGTTGGTACGGGGCGTCCGGCGCCGCAAGCGCAGGGTCGTCCACATTGGGATTCATGTTCTCGCCCGCACCGGCCGATGCGCCCGAGGAGGCATCCGGGGACATGGGGGAAATCGCACCGGCAGCGCCCGCGGCGGGCATCGCCGCCCACGGATCGGACGTACCGGCAACCGTCGATGAGACCAACCTCGCACTCCCGGCCGCCCCGTCGGGATCCGTCGCATACGCCGGTACGCCTGAGGTACCGGAAGATGCGGCACCGGGGTGTGCGGCGGCCATGCCGGATGTCATCGTCGCGACGGCATCGGCGGCGTGGGCCGCCGCCACGCCCCCGGACATGGCGCCGGACATGGCGCCGGCAGCTGCTCCGGCCATCGCGCCCATGGTGGAGGACACCGTGCGGGGCATGACATTGCCGCGTGCGTCCAGTGATGTCTCGGCGGCCTGCCCATGCCGACTCGCCGCGTGGGAGAACGGGTCATCCCCCGCATACCGGTCAAGTGACGCGTCATCCGTCTTCTCCGCGGACTTGCGCCGGAACAGACGGGAGAACCATCCGCCCTTCGCGCCCACGGAGTCCGACTCAGTTTCGTCCGTACCGTCATGGGCGGGGACGCCCTCGGCGAACGCCAGAGTCTCATCGCCGTCACCCACACGCACCTCGTTGGGGAACTGATCCTGTTGCGCGGCCGAATCCGGCTCCTGCCGAGGATGCAGGGAACGCTGCGAGATCATGGCAGCGATGGTGCGGACGCGATCCGGCACCTGAGTGACGTGGGTGCGGGTGATCATCAGCAGCGAGAACAAGCCGACTACTACGAAGACGATGACGGCGAACACCTTCGACAATCCCCATGCCAAAGGCGAGCCCAGCACGAAACCAAGCAGTCCGCCGGCCCTTTGCAGCAGGCCGATGTCGAACGAACGCGCGTCGGCGGCCACGACCACGTCGATGATCGAGCAGACGGACCACAACAGTATCGCCCAGCCGCTCACCACGCGGGGGTTGTCGGAATTCTTGCCGCTGTTGCGCATCAGACGGATGGCCACGATCACCAGCAGCACCGGCAACACGACGCTCATCACGCCCAGCACGCCGGCCGAGAACGCATGCAGCACCCGGCCGATGATCCCGTTCACGCGGAACCATTCGGAAGCGCAGAAGAATACGGCGAGCACGATCAGCAGGAAGCACAGGCCATCCCGGCGATACACGGGGTCGAATTCACCCACTCCGGCAACCGACCGAACCAGTGAGCCGAAGCCGCGCGGAACCGCGAGAATGATCCGCTTCCACAGCGGCTCCTCGACCGGGGTGCGGGCATCGTCCCCCATGCCGCCACGCCCGCCGGAAGCTCTCTTCCCGGTCTCGCCGCCGCGCGACGAAGCACGCTGCGTGCGGGTGCCACGCGGCGAGTCGTTGGAAGGACCATTGCCTGATGAGGATGTTGTTCGTGCCATAGCGTCTTCAGATTCTACCCATCACCCGTTATTTTCCCGATCAATTCGCGTCAAAACCCGCGCGAGGGGCATCGGCGCATGTACCATCTAACTATGACTCCAGCAGAACGTGCGAGCGCAGTCGCATTTGCACTCAAAAACTGCGCATTGGAAGCGATGACGCCGGGCGATGCGACGATGCGCGCCGCGGCGGGATACGAGCGGGGCGACAACGACGTATCCGCTCTGATCGACACCGCGGACCGGGAGACCTCCGGGATCGTCAGCGGCAGGCTCGCCGACGGGAGCCTTGACGATCATGCCACCGACCACGCCAGCAGCGTGTTCGCCCGAACGGTGCTGTTGGCTGAACGCCGTTGGAATCCGAGCGGCGACATTGCCGAGCTCATCGCCATCCACCGGGGACTGTTCGACGGCGTGTTCTCCGACGCCGGACAGCTGCGCACCTCGAACGTCACCCGCGAGGTCACCGACAAGCGGCATCAGGCCAAGAACCCCGAGGCGTTCTTTCCCGCGCAATTGATCGAGACCGGCGCCTTGAACATCTCGACCGAGCTTGCCGACAAACGCAACCTGGACAACCTCGACCGGGGCGTGTTCGTCCGGGAGCTCGCCCACGTCTACGACGAACTGGGCTACCTGCACCCGTTCAAGGGAGGCAACGCCATGACGCTTCGCATCTTCGCGTCCCGTCTCGCGCATGACGCCGGGTGGGATCTCGACTGGGGAGGCGTGACGCGCGAGTCATACAAGCAGGCGAAACACGCCGCATATCGAGGTGACATCAACGCCTTCAGCCAGATGTTCGCCGACATCGTGCGCCCCGCGAACCCCACGCGGGTCTTCCTGATCGCCGGCTGGGAGCAGGGGCCCGCCCACTGACCGAAGCCGCGGCGACTCTGTTGCCGGTCACCACGGGGTACCGGTCGCCACGGGCCGCTCTGCCATTACTGCAGGTCGCCCAGATGATGTTGCGTATACTCGTCCGCCTGCGCATCGATCGGGTCGTAATCGCCCGCGTCGGCATGGTCGATAACGGCCATCGCGTTATCCACCAGTCGCGGATTGAGCGCATGGAGCCAATGGATGCGCGGGTCACGCCCGAACCATCCCATCTGCTTGCGGGCGAGCCGTTTGGTCTTCTGCGCGATGTCTCGGAACGTGTCATCCAGATCGCACAGCCCGTCCAGGTAATCGATGACTTGCTGATACCCAGCGCCCGCCCGGCGGTCGCTCCCAGATGGGGGCGGATCCGCTCCACCTCTTCGATGAAACCACCCTCCAGCATCTGCTTGGTGCGGATGTCGATGCGCTGGTCCAGCTCCTCGCGGGGCAGGTCCAGCCCGATCTGCACTGAGGCGATGACGTACCGGTAGCGGGGCAGGCTGGCGGAATACGGACGCCCGGTCACTTCGATGACCTCCAACGCGCGGATGGTACGACGCGGGTTGTGGGGGTCCATGCGCGACGCGGCCTGAGGGTCCTTCGCCCGCAACTCGTCGAACAGCGCTCCGGCCCCCTCGCTGCGCTCACGTTCCTCCAGTCGCCTGCGCACATCAGGATCGGTGCCGGGGAACGAGATGTCGTCGATGGCGGCCCGCGCATACAGGCCGGACCCGCCGACGAGAATGGGGCGGATTCCGCGTGATTGCAGGTCATGGATGGTGGCTCGCGCTACCTGCTGGAATCTGGCGACCGACATGGCCTCGTCCGGATCGATGATGTCGAGCAGATGATGCGGAACCGCCGCCTGCTCGTCCGCGGTCGGTTTGGCCGTGCCGATGTCCATGCCGCGGTACATCTGGTAGGCGTCCGCGTTCACTATCTCGGCCCGCTCCCCCCGTTCCGCCAGCGCCCGGGCGACGGCGATGCCGAGGCCGGTCTTGCCGGACGCGGTCGGCCCGACGATGCTGACGACCCTCGGCATCGCCACGGACGGGTTTGCTGACCGGCCTTCGGAGCCTGACGAGGCCGGGCCGGTCACGTTCGACGCCATGTCATTATTCGTCAATTTATTGGTCATGGTCACATCGTTCATGGTCTCGTTCATGGTCTCACTCATGATGTCGTCTCGCTTATATCGCGGTGTCTGTCCCGCTCACCGGCGGACCGCATACGTCTGGCCGGCGTTGACATCCGGGTCGGCGATGAGATTGTGGCGACCGGCATGGGTGACGGTCGCGGTCACGAAATCACCGATCTGCGGCATCGGCTCGCCGTCCGGCACGCCGATATGCACCAGCACGCCGGTCCGTTCACGACCGGTGACGCGATGTGTCGCGGAATCCTTCTTGCCTTGGGCCCCGGTAATCATCACTTCGACGTCACGGCCCTCGAACTTGGCGAGCTCCTCTTCCGTGATCTGCTCCTGAAGCTTCACCAGCCGGTCGAACCGTTCCTGCACGACCTCATGCGGGACCTGCTCCATTTCGGCCGCGGGGGTTCCGGGACGCGGCGAGTATTCGAATGTGAACGCCGACTGGAACCTCGCCTGACGCACCACATCCATCGTCGCCTCGAAATCCTCGTCCGTCTCGCCAGGGAATCCGACGATGATATCGGTGCTGATCTGCGCGTCCGGCATCGCCTCGCGCACCTTGCGCAGGATATCTAGGAACTTGGCGGAACGGTAGGAGCGACGCATCGCACGCAGGATCTTGTCGGAGCCCGACTGCAACGGCATGTGCAGCTGGTGCATGACGTTCGGCGTCTCGGCCATCGCCGCGATCACGTCGTCGGTGAACGCCGCCGGATGAGGCGACGTGAAACGCACACGCTCCAATCCCTCGATGTCTCCGCAGGCCCGCAGCAGCTTGGAGAACGCATACCGGTCGCCGATGCCGTAACCGAACGAGTTGACGTTCTGGCCGAGCAGCGTGACCTCCTTGGCGCCTTCATCCACGCATCGGCGAATCTCCGCAAGGATGTCGCCGGGACGGCGGTCATGCTCCTTGCCACGCGTGGTGGGCACGATGCAGAACGTGCACGTGTTGTTGCAGCCGATCGAGATGGATACCCAGCTCGACACCTTCGAAGCGCGGGCGACCGGCAGCTGACTGGGGAAATAGTCCAGCTTGTCGGCCACTTCGACCTGGCAGGTCCCCGCCATGCGGGCCTGATCCAGCAGGCGCGGCAGCGAGCCGATGTTCTTCGTGCCGAACACCGCATCCACCCACGGCGCCTTCTGTGCGATCCTCTTGCGGTCAAGCTGGGCCATGCATCCGCCGATCGCGATCTGCATGTTCGGATGCGTGCGCTTGAGGTCCGCCCACAGGCCGATGGTGCCGTACATGCGTTCCGCGGCGTTCTCCCGCACCGCGCACGTGTTCATGATGATCAGGTCGACGTCCTTGTCCGCCGCCTGTTCCTCGGTCGCCGGGATGTATCCGTCATCTTCGAGCACACCGGCGATTCGCTCGGAATCATGCACGTTCATCTGGCATCCCAGCGTGTGCACGTAAAATACGCCCTTGCCGCGCCCCGTTGTGGCGCCAAGGGTCGGGTCCGTCAATGTGGAGGTGCGCTCCGACTCGGTCATCATGTCTTCGTTCATAGTCAACCATCGTAACGATTGCCCAAGCCAGCACCAGCGTGCTGCGATTTTTCAGTTCCTCCGCAAGAGTTCGGCTATGATGGTGAACCGTGATACTTGACCGACAAAGCCGCATAAACACGAATGACCTGAAAACCCGACTCGATGCCGTGGGCATGGACCGGGGGTCTTTTTCTCCGGAAGAACTCACCGAATTCGTGAATCTCATGCAAGTCTACGAAGGCGCGATGTATGAGATAAGCACCAAACTGGAGATCCTTGATTCGGAGTTCCAGGTGCGGTTCTCGCATGATCCCATCCATCACATGGAACGCCGTCTCAAGTCGGTGAACTCGATCCTCGGCAAGCTCAAGCGCAAGACGCTGCCGGTGACCGTGTCGTCGATCAAGGACAACCTGTTCGATGTGGCAGGCATCCGCGTGATCTGCAACTACCGCGACGACGTGTACTCCGTGTCGAACTATCTGTCGGCGCAGAACGACATCTCCGTGCTGCGGGTCAAGGACTACATCAAGAACCCCAAACAGAACGGCTATCGGTCGCTGCACGTCATCTATGCGGTGCCCGTGTTTCCTCTCATCCGGCGCCCACTACACCCCGGTGGAGGTCCAGTTCCGCACCATCGCGATGGATTACTGGGCGAGTCTGGAGCACGCCCTGCGCTACAAGACCGATCTGCCGGATGCAAAGCTCGCCGAGCACTCGCAGACGCTGCTTGATTGCGCGCGGAGCCTGCAGAACATCGAGACCCAGATGCAGAACATCCACCGCGACATCAACGGCGCGCCGCAGGTCGAGGAGACACCGAAAGCCGACTAAGCCGGTCGAATCGGCCCCCGTCACGCATCCTCCGCCCTCGCTGACGGGAACGGATCCGTCTGACGGCCGATCAGCGGGATTCTGTCTTTCTTGTTTTCCGGTCGCATTCCCCGATCGCGTTCACTGATCCCGTTTTCCGGTCTTGTTCACCGCCAATCGTCTGCGGCCGACACCGGGCATCTGCGCGAGCACGATACCCGCGAAGATCAGCGCACAGCCGAGGTATCCGCGTACCGTCATCGTCTCGCCCAACAGCAATGCGCCGCCGATGACCGAGAACACCGATTCCAGCGACATGATGAGCGATGCGCGGGTCGGCGGCACCCACTGTTGGCCTACAGCCTGCAACGTGTAGGCGACGCCGACTGACCCGATTCCCGCATACAGCACGGCGATCCACGCCTGCCCTGCCCCGTTCCAGTCCATGGAGCCTTCGATCAGCGTGCCGACCCAGCTGAGTGCCGCGGTCGTCACGAATTGGATGAATGACAGTGTCAGCGCGTCGACGCACGCTCCCAGCGTATCAATCGACAGGATATGAGCGGCGAACAGGACCGCGGTGAACAGCAGCAGGCAGTCGGCCAGCGTCAGGGAACCGAAGCCGTCCGTGATGCACAGCAGGTAGAATCCGGCCACGGCCACGCCCACCGCCATCCAAGTCATCATGCGCACTGCGCGGCGAAGGACGAGATACGCCAGCAACGGCACCATGACGATGTAGAGCGCGGTGATGAATCCGGCGCGGCCGGCCGAACAGCCGAACATGATGCCGTACTGCTGCAGCGTGCTCGCCGCGAACAGAAACACACCGCATATCATTCCGACGATGAGCGGGTTCGACAGTGCGCTGCCGGCGATCATGTCATGTTCGTCATCGCCGGCCTCACGGTTCCCCGCGCCAACCGTCTTCCCCGATTCCCGGCATCGTCGCAAACGCTTCCACAGCAGCAACGGGATCAGCGAGATCGCCCCCAAGGTGAACCGCGTGGCGTTGAAGAACAACGGCGACATCGATGCCATGCCCTGCACCTGGGAGACGAACGCGAATCCCCAAATCAGCGAGGTCAATACAAGACATGCCATACCGGCCATTTCCTGCTGCTTCATGAGCATTCACGCTAGCGTATCACCGTGACCGGTCCCGAACGATGATGGAGTGGTCTCGCTGATTCGCGCGATGGGCATCTGAACGATGATGGCCCATCCCGCAGCTGCGGGATGGGCCATCGCATCTGCCGTCGTGACAATATCCGTATTGGCGGAATCGGCTATGACGGTACCGTTCCAGTGATATCAGTCTCGGCTGCCGAACAGTTGAAGGATGTACAGGAACATGTTCACGAAGTCGAGATACAGGTTCAGCGCGCAGATGATGGAGATCTTCTTGATCATCTCCGGCCCCTGAGCCTCATAGGCGCTGAACAGCGCACGGGTCTGCTGAGCGTCGTACAGGGTCATGCCGGCGAACAGTATCAGGCCGAAGGCGCAGATGATACGCATCCCGGTCGTGCTGCCCGGAACGAACATGAGCACGATCTGGGAGATGATCAGCACCACCAGGCCCACCATGAGGATGGGGCCGGCCTTGAGCATGTCGAATTTCGTGGTCAACGAGAACATGGTGAGCACGAAGAAGAACGCCGCGCACAGGACCAGGGCCACGCCGATGTCGGAGATGCTGTACACCAGGAAGATGGAGCTGAGAGTGAATCCCATCAGCGCCGCGTACACGTAGAACATGACACGGGCGGTCGATGCCTTGATCTTCATGATGCGGGCGCCCAGCGCCACGGCCAGCACAACCTGTACGATCGCGAATCCGAAGAAGCCGATCAGGCCGGTTGACTCGATGAAGGAGACGTATGCGCCGGTCATCTGCGCGACGACCGCGACGACGGCCGTGATGATAAGGCCGAGCGTCATCTCGCCGTATGCCCTGGTGACGGATGCCCGTTGGGCCGCCTGCACCTGCTCACGGCTGTAGATGGTCTGGGCGTTGATCGCCGCAGTGCCGTTGGGCGCGTATGAATACTGTGATTGTCCGTATTGCTGCTGCCCATATGCGGGCTGCTGCTGATTGCCGCCGTAATAGGGATCGCCGTTGCCTGGCTGCTGTCCAAATGTCATGCTGGCTCCTTTGTTTGCGTACGCTTCATCGTAACGGAGAAGGCTGAACAAATCATTAATGTTCAGCCTTGAGCATCACACCAGCAACGCCTGCCTATTCGTCTATTTCAGGTCGAACGTGTGCACGACCTTCCGGGAGTCATCGATGGAGAACAGGTCGGTCACGTCGACGGTGATGGTCGACTCGTCCTTCAACACGTATCCCAGGGTCACCTTTCCTGTCGCTCCGGGCTGGATCTCCGCCGTATATGAATTCATGTCATATCCGGTCGGCTGGTCAAGATAGACGGCGGTGTCCAGGGCCTGTCCGTTCTGGAACACCTGGGGATGCGCCAGCGCGGCGAAGGAGTTGTTCTTGCCTGAATTGTTCTTCCATTCGTACGTGACCATAACCGTAGGCTTGTCTTCATAGTCGTTGCCCGATTTCGCCGCGGAGACGATCGTGACATGGAGGTTCTTGAGATCACCCTCCTGGTCCTGCTCCCCCGATGCCTTGGTCGTATCGGTGGAGTCATTGTTCGTCGGATCGTTGTTCGCGGAACCGTCGTTGGAGGAATCGTCGCCGCTCTTTTTCGCGTCGGATGACTTGCTCTGTGACGTGCCGGAACCGTTAATGGCCTCATCAATGGCCTTGCTGGCTGCGGACTGCATGGCCAGAGTGATGACGATGGCGAGCACCGACAGCACCGCCGCGACGATGGAAAGTATCTTGCCCGCCTTCTTGCCGCGGAACGTCCCCACCATGGCGATGATCGCCAGCACCACGCCGATGGCGCCTAGGATGGCCGCTATATTGTTCACGATCGGGATAAAGCTGAGGACCAGCCCCAAAGCGCCAAAGACGACGCCTACGATACCGCAGATCGTGGTTCCTTTGGGGGTGCCCTGTGCGGACGTCTCCCCCTTGATACCGTGCGACATAGCATTCTCCTTCTTGATCTCGGTGAGTTATGCACCATCCACGCTATCGGAGTTCGCACGTTTGCATCAGTGGACGAACGTTCATTTCCGATTGCCCTTTCGGGCAGATAAGAATGAACCCGCGTTCGATGGCGCGGAAAGACCTGACCCCGTAGAGTGGATGCCATGAATGATTCCTCGCCCCACCCCCGCGCGGGAGGACCGCTCCCGGCGACGACGTCCGACGAGGACACCGTCGCCGTGCGCACGCGCGTATGGTGCACCGCAGTGATGATCACCGTTTCCGCGTTCATGTGCCTGGTGCAGACTTCATTCGCAGCCACCCGGTACATCAATAATCCGGTCAACGCCATGTACGTCTGGTTCATCGCGAGTTCCCTACTGGCCTTCGCGTTCCCGTTCCTGCTGCTTGCACGCGACAAGCACCCGGAACCGGTGTTCTGGATCTGCTGCGCCGTCATATTGATCTTTCCCTATGATCCGATGCTGATGCTGATGGCGCTCACATCGCTGATCGCAAGACGCCGCGGCAGGCAGCGCATCATCCGCGCCATCGTCGCGGCGACGCTGGTCGGGGTCTGGGGGCAGATGCGCGACACGTTGCGCCCGTTCAACTCCTCGATGTGGCAATCGGCCATCTTCATCAAGCCGGATTCGGATGTCGCCTCGGGCCATGCCGTGATGCTTGAGGGGAGACCGACCATCATAGCCACAGCCGTTGTGGTGGAGCTGATAGCCGTCCTCATCGCCATTCTGGCGGGACTGTATATCCGGTCACGAGTGCAATTGGACGAGGCCGCTACCAAGACCCAGGCCATCAGCGATTATGCGGTGAGCCTGCATCGCAATCTCACCGATCAGCAGCTGGCCGACGCCATCGCAGCCGAAGCCCACGACACGCTCGCTCATTCCTTGTCCCTCATCGCCTTGAACGCCAGTGCCCTGCAGGGCGAGGCACGGGCGTTCATCCAGCTTGCCGATGCGACGAACCCACATGAGACGGGGCAGATGCTGACCCCCGAATTGCGGAATCAGGCTTCGCTTATCGAGGAGAAATCCGAGGAGATTCGACGGCAATCCGCAGGAGCCTTGGATGAGGCGCATTCCATCATCGGCATGCTCCGTCACCCCCAACAGGCACGTCAGCAGCTCGCTCCCGCCCCGCAAACGTCAATGACACGCCCGTCATTGGACGCCCTGATCAACGATGCGCGCTCCGCCGGCATGCGCATCAACACCTGGATAGACATCCAGCAGCTCTCCGACCTCGATGAGGGCACAGGGAAAATCGCATACCGAGCCATCCAAGAGGGGCTGACCAATGCCCGCAGACACGCCGAGGGTGAGCCGGTGTCTGTGGAAGTCACGATGAACCCCGGCAACGGCATCCATATCCACATCAGCAATCCCATGAAGCGCGGTCTCTCCGCCCCGAACGAGCGCGAGGTCCCATCCGCAACGGACGGCAACGGACTTGCCGGCCTGACGGCACGGGTGCAGACGGCCGGCGGGACATGCCGATACGGGCACGACGACCACCATGTCTTCCATCTCGACGTGGCAATGCCGTGGATCGCCTGTCAAGCCGATAGAATGAAGCCGTGAACGATTCCGAACAGCACGTCATCACCGTGAGCGTCATAGACGACGATCCGCTGGTGTGCCAGGCGATGAGTATGATTCTCCGCGATTACTCGCAGGGGCGTGTCTCTGTCGTCTCCACATCAACCGACGGAGCCACCGCCGTGCGAAACGCCAACAGCGAGCACCCGGACGTCGTTCTCATGGATATGGCGATGCCCGGCATCGACGGCATCGAGACCACCCGTCGTCTTCGCGCGCTTCGCAATCCTCCTCACGTGCTGATCCTCACATCCTTGAACCCGTCCAACACGGTAGAACGCTCCGTGGAGGCCGGCGCCGAGGGATTCGTATCCAAGACCGACGCGCCGGAGGACATCATCCGCCGCATAGTCGGCATATGCGAGGGGACCCCGCAGTTCAATCCGGCCAGCCAGAGACAGCTCATCAATGATCTGAGCATGCAGCGTCCCCAGTCCAGGCGTGACGAGGCTCGGGCCCTGCTGGACACGCTGCCCTCCCGGGAGCGCGAAGCCGTGCTGCTCGCCGCCGAAGGCTGCACCAACGCCGAGATCGCAGGACGCATGTTCATATCGGAACGCACCGCGAAAGCGCATCTCTCCAGTGCCGCGGACAAACTCGACATGGGGCGCGTGCAGATGGCACGGCTTGTCGAACGAGCGGACCTGTAACGGCGCCGTCACGCAAGTCGCCGCCAGCGCATCCATACCGACCCGCTGGTACGCTGATGCTCAGCAGCTACCGATGAGGGGGCGTCATGGCAATCAACGCGACGGAAAAACCACTGGGCAAGGTGTTCACTCCGGACTATCAGTTGTCCATCCCATCCTTCCAGCGCGCCTATATCTGGAAACCGGAGAACATCCTGCAGCTCATCAGCGACCTTGAGGAGGCATGCAAATCACCGGAAACGCCGTATTTCCTCGGTTCTCTGATTCTCGTGCGGGAAGGCGACACCAGCTTCTCGGTCATCGACGGCCAGCAGCGTCTGGTCTCGCTGTCAATCATCATCGCCGCGCTGCGCGACCTCGAACATGACGAGGAATGGATGCGTCTGCTGGACGCTCTGATCGTCGAGCCCGGAGACAAGCTGCGCGGCATCACCTCGCAACCCCGGCTGACACTCCGTGAACGCGACGCCGCATTTTTCCGCGAATACGTTCAGGAAGGCAATCTGGAGGCGCTGTTCGACATGAACGATGAGGACTGCTCCTCGAATGCGCAGCGCAACATCATCGCCAACACAAAGCAGGCATACGATGCATTGGCACAGCTTGACGAGGAGGAACGCCACCGGTTCGCATCCTATCTGGTCAATTCGGTGACCTTGGTCATCGTCACCACCGATGACCTTGATGGAGCGCATCGTATTTTCGACGTCATGAACATGCGCGGCCTCCCCCTGACGCCATCGGATGTGTTCAAGGCCCGGGCGATGTCAGGACTGCCCGCCGCCGCGGTGGACACGTACGCCTCCCGTTGGGATGACATCATGGATCCGCTGGGCGATGACGCCACCCGCGTGGAGGAGTTCTTCCGGTACCTGCATCTCATCCTCACGCACAAGCCCGCGACGGGCAAACTGATCGAGGACTTCCTTTCCGACGTGCTGAACCAGTATCTCGCCGGTCATTCCATTGAGGCGTTCATCGACGGTATTCTCGCCCCGTATGCCATGGCGTGGCGCATTCTTGAGCGCCCGTCGGATACCGTGCTGCCGGATGATGTTCGAGGCAGGCTGGAGGCGCTGAACGACTATCGGCATCATGAGTGGAAAGCCGTGGCGATGTGGGCGCTGACGCATTCGTTCAGGAACCTCGGCGACCCCGAGGTCTCGTTCTTCGCCCAACGTGGTTCGCATTCGGCACGGGACTGCGGCAGGACGGCCGACCCGTTGGGATCGCATGACCGACAGCGCTTGGGCGAGATTCTGTGCGCTTTGGAACAGGTGGCCGGTGTCGATATGCTGAATCGTCGGAGTGCCATTGACCGTCGTGGGCACACCGCAGCTGCGATCCGCGATCTGGATAAGGGATTCCCTGTTCGCTTGGTACGCGGACTGTCCGTCAGCGCCGCCGACCGGGCAGGTGCCCTGATCAGGCTGCATGGCGAGTTGCAGGGAGACCCTGATCTGGTGCGTCTGCTGTTGGTTCGGGCCAACGAGCAGCGTGCCGGGGCTCGCATTCCGCGCCCGCGTGCGCTGGCGGTCGTACCGATCATGCCTCTGGATATCGCGTCGGCGGCGTCGTTCTCTTCCTGGACGGCGGACCTGCATGACTATTGGATGTATCGTCTGGGCAATATGGTGCTGATGCAAGGCAAGGAGGGGCAGATCGACCGGCTCACGGAGTACGGGCGCCGTCGCGACCGCGTGCTGCTGCGTGCCGACTCCTGCCGTTTCCCGCTGACCAAGCAGATTGCCGACTTCAACGAATGCACGCCGGCGATGCTGGAATACCGGCAGAAGGAGACGATTCGCCTGCTTGCCGAATACTGGGACATCCGTTATGACGAGAGCCATGCCGATCTGACGAGCAAACCCCCGGAGCAGCTTTCCGGCGATGCAGGCTCCCGGCAGACGCGCGGTTCACAGCGTGTCACCATCAAGCAGGTCGTCGCCGCCGGTCTGCTGATTCCCGGCGAGACTTTGGTATGGGAGCGACCGCGCAAGGGCGAACGTTGGCTGGTGACCGTGACCCAAGAGGGACGCTTCCGTCTTGAGGACGGCTCGGAATATGCGTCGCCCACGGCCGCGGCACGCGCGGCAGGCGGTCGCAGCGCCGGATTGGATGTGTGGAAGCGTACGTCGAACGGCGAAAAACTCAGCGATATCTGGAAAGCCTACCGTCTGCGCACCCGCTAGACGCCTGGCTGCCAGTCCACGACCACGGCACTTCGACAAGTCCGCCATTCCCATATCCCTCACCCGGCCATGGTCCCACATCAGACGACATAAATGGGACTGTGGGCGGATGGAAGATGATGCGTATACCGAAAAAGTCCCATCGCAGTGCATGCGGATGGGACTCTGGCTGGATAAGGGGCGCATAAAACAGCGGCAACAACCAACGGCAACGGTCTGGCAGTCAGATGTGCCGCTCGGCGATCACTCCGTGATGCCGTATTCGGAGGCGATGACCCGCCACAGGTCCTCCGCCGCCTTATCGACATCATCATTGACGATGGTGACGTCAAATTCGTTTTCGGCGGAGAGTTCGACATGAGCGGTTTCCAGACGCTTGGCGACTTCCTCGGGAGTTTCTGTGCCACGTCCCTTGAGCCGGCGAACGAGCTCGTCGAAGCTGGGCGGGGCGATGAACACATAGACGACTTCGAGACCGAGCTCCTTGGCACGCTGCTTGACGCGTCGGGCACCTTGCAGGTCGATCTCAAGAATGGTGGGGACGCCTTCGGCGAGGTGTTCCTGAACGGGCTTGAGGGGCGTGCCGTAGCGGGCCAGGCCGTGGACCGTGGCGGTTTCGAGAAAATCGCCGGCCTCTTCCTTGTCGGTGAACTGCTGGTCGTCGAGGAACCAGTAGTTGACACCATTGACCTCGCCGGGCCGCGGCTTGCGGGTGGTGGCGGACACGGAGACCCAGACGCCGGGATGGTTCTTGCGCAGGATGTTCTCGACGGTTCCCTTGCCCACACCGGCGGGGCCGGTGAGGACGACGAGGCGCTTGCGAGGTGTGCCATCATCGTCGGGAGTGGCCGCTGGCTCGGCCGGGGTCTGCTGCAGTGATGCGGTAATGGTTCCCATACCGTCTTTCTCCTTGTCCTCGCCTTCTTTCATGGCTTCGTAGAGCGCCTGCCGGACGTCGATGGCGATGGCCTCGGTGGCTTGGGCAAGCGCGGAAATATCGGGCCCATGGGCAGCGATGAAACGGGATACGGTCACCAGAACGTTGCCCTTGGTGCCTTTGAAGACGGTTTTGAGGTCCTTGGCCTCGGCGCCCTGCCAGCCGTAGCCCGGGGAAAGGATGGGACCGGTGAATTTCGCCGGGTCGACACCGCTGTCGGCGATCCACTGGCCTATGGTGGCGCCGATGATGAGCCCGACCGAGCCCATACCGTCGATGTCGTCATTGAACTTCTGGGCAGTGCTGGCGATGCCGAACGCCACGGTTTTGCCCTTGAAGTCGCCGCTCTGGCGGATGGCCGTCTGCATGCTGGCGCCTTCCTGATTGGAGGTCAGGGAGGCGATGAAGACGCCGCGACCGTTGTTGAGGGCCTCATTGGTGAGGCCCCGCAGCGAGCGTGCGCCATAGTACGGCAGCAGGGTGATGGCGTCGGCCAGCAGAGGGGCGCCCGGCTTGAAGTATGCGTCCGCGATGGCGGAGATGGTGGTGGACAGGCCTCCATGGAGGCAGTCCACGATGGTGATGATGCCCATTTGACGAGCGGCGTAGAGCACTCGTTCGAGCGCCGCGAATCCCTTGGACCCGTAGCGCTCGAACATGGGCTCCTGGAATTTGACAGCGGCGGCGCGGTCTCGCATGGCCTGAAGCATGCGCATGGAGAACAGCTCCGCGCCTTCCGCGTCGACGTTATACCCCCAGTCAGTGAGGTTTTTCCTGTGCGGGTCGATGCCGACGCACAAGGGGCCGTACTGGGCCATCGAACCGCTGAGGCGCAGTCCGAAATCCGACCGCATGGCCTTGATTTCTTCCTCACTGCTGGCGTGTGTCATGATTGCTCCTGGCCTAACTTATTCCTGGCTCTCCAACTCGAACAGCTGCTTGGCGTGCTCCTGGATGCTCATGATCTGGTAATCGTTGTGCTTGACGGCTTCGATGGCCATCAGCACGGCGGAGAACTCGGTCATGGTGGTGAACTGGGGCAGGTCGGCCGCGATGGCCGCAGCGCGGATGGAATATCCGTCGGAACGCGATCCCCGGGAATTCGGCGTGTTGAGGATCATGTCGATCTTGCCTTCTTCGATAAGCTCGACCACGTTCTTTCCGATGCCACCGACGGCGTGCTCGACCTTGACGGCCGCATCCGGGTCAGAGTCGACGCGGGTGCTGATCTTGTCGACGATCTTCGAGTCGATGCCGTAACGGCGCAGCACGGACGCGGTGCCCTCCGTGGCCCAGATGGAAAATCCGAGCTCGACCAGACGGACGGCCATCAGCGGCAGCTGCCGCTTGTCGGTGTCGTTGACGGAGATGAAGACGTTGCCGCTGGTAGGCAGTCCGCCGTCGTATGCGGCGAGCTGGCTCTTGGCGAAGGCGTGCGGGAAGTCACGGTCGAAGCCCATGACCTCGCCGGTGGAGCGCATCTCGGGTCCGAGCAGGATGTCGACGGTCTTGCCGACGGGCGTGCGGAAGCGCTTGAACGGCAGCACGGACTCCTTGATGGCGACCTGCTGGCCACGGTGGATGTCACCGCCGTCACCCTTGGGCAGCAGCAGGCCGTTGGCCCGCTGATCGGCGATGGTCTCCCCCGCCATGATGCGGGCGGCCGCCTTGGCCAGGGCCACGCCGGTAGCCTTGGATGCGAACGGCACGGTGCGGGAGGCACGCGGGTTGGCTTCGATGACGTACAGCGTGTTGGCCATGAAGGCGTACTGCACGTTGATCAGGCCCTTGACACCGCAGCCCTTGGAGATGGCGTAGGTGCCTTCGCGAAGGCGACGGATCTGGTCGTCGGACAGCGTGCTCGGCGGCAGCGTGCATGCGGCATCGCCGGAGTGCACGCCGGCCTCTTCGATGTGCTCCATGATGCCGCCGATGTACAGCTCTTCGCCGTCGAACAGGGCATCCACGTCGATTTCGATGGCGTCCTGCAGGAACTTGTCGATGAGCAGCGGGGAGGGCAGGTGTCCGGACACGACCGTGTCGGCCTTGGCCTCGTCGAGCGCACGGTTGACGTACTTGGTCAACTGGGCGTCGTCGTAGACGATTTCCATGCCGCGTCCGCCGAGGACGTAACTGGGGCGCACGAGCACCGGATAGCCGATGTTGTGGGCGGCCTCGCGGGCCTCTTCGAGCGACAGCGCGGTGCCGTAGCGCGGCGCGTTCATGTGCTCGCGGCGCAGCACCTCACCGAACAGCTCGCGGTTCTCGGCCAGGTCGATGGACTCCGGGGTGGTGCCCAGGATCGGCACGCCGGCGGCCTTGAGTCGCGCGGCCAGCGACAGCGGCGTCTGGCCGCCGAGCTGGACGATGACGCCCTTGACCGGGCCCATCTTCTTCTCGGCCTCATAGATCTCCAGCACGTCCTCGAAGGTGAGCGGCTCGAAGTACAGCCGGTTCGACATGTCGTAGTCGGTGGAGACGGTCTCGGGGTTGCAGTTGACCATGATCGTGTCATAGTCCTTGCCGAGCTCCTGCACCGCGTGCACGCAGGTGTAGTCGAACTCGATGCCCTGACCGATGCGGTTCGGGCCGGAGCCGAGGATGATGACGGCCTCGCGGTCGCGCTTGCGCAGCTCGGTCTCGTCGGCGTAGCAGGAGTAGTAGTACGGCGTGACCGCGTCGAACTCGGCGGCGCAGGTGTCGACGGTCTTGTAGACCGGGCGCAGGCCGTAGGTCCAGCGCAGCTCGCGAATCGTGTTCTCGCCCTCGTCACCGAGATTGCGCAAGTGGGCGATTTGCAGGTCGGACAGGCCGGCGAGCTTCGCCTTCTTCAGCAGCTTGGCGGTGAGTTTCTCGGCGTCGCGCACTTCCATCGCGGTCTGGTTGATGAGGGCCAGCTGCTTGACGAACCACGGGTCGATCTTGGTGGCGTCGAAGATCTGCCGTTCGGTGGCGCCGCCCCACAGAGCGCGCTGAATCTGCAGATAGCGGTGCTCGGTCGGCACGGTGATGGCCTTGAGCAGTTCGGCGACCTCGGCTTCGTCCGGCTTGTCACCATCCCAGCTGAAGCCCATGTGGCGCTTGTCGATGGAGCGCATGGCCTTGCCCAGCGACTCCTGGAAGTTGCCGCCGAGTGCCATGGCCTCGCCGACGGACTTCATCGACGTGGTCAGACGCGGGTCGGCGCCGGGGAACTTCTCGAACGCGAAGCGCGGCACCTTGGTGACCACGTAGTCGATGGTCGGCTCGAAGGAGGCCGGCGTGGACTGGGTGATGTCGTTGCGGATCTCGTCGAGGGTGTAGCCGAGCGCCAGCTTGGTGGCGATCTTGGCGATCGGGAAGCCGGTGGCCTTGGATGCCAGGGCGGAGGAACGGCTCACGCGCGGGTTCATCTCGATGACGATGATGCGGCCGGTGTCGGGGTGCACGGCGAACTGGATGTTGCAGCCGCCCGTGTCGACGCCCACGCCGCGGATGATGGCGATGCCGATGTCACGCAGCTTCTGGTATTCGCGATCGGTCAGGGTGAAGCAGGGGGCCACGGTGATGGAGTCACCGGTGTGCACGCCGACCGGGTCGACGTTCTCGATCGGGCAGACGACCACGACGTTGTCGTTGCGGTCGCGCATCAGTTCGAGCTCGAATTCCTTCCAGCCTTCGATGCCCTCCTCCAGCAGCACCTCGTCGGTCGGCGAGTAATGCAGGCCGGCGCCGGCGATGCGGTGCAGCTCCTCCTCGTCGTGCGCGATGCCGGAGCCGAGGCCTCCCATGGTGAAGCTCGGGCGCACCACCAACGGGTATCCGAGTTCGGCGGCGACGGCGTCCACTTCCTTCATGGAGTGGGCAACTTCGGAGCGTGCGGATTCGGCGCCCGCCTCGTCGACGACCTTCTTGAACAGCTCGCGGTCCTCGCCGCGGTCGATGGCGTCAAGGGAGGCGCCGATCAGCTCGACGTTGTACTTCTTGAGCACACCGGCCTCGCCGAGCGCCATCGCGGCGTTCAGTGCGGTCTGGCCACCCAAGGTGGGCAGCAGGGCATCGGGGCGTTCCTTGGCGATGATCTGCTCAAGGATGGGCGTGGCGATCGGCTCGATGTAGGTGGCGTCGGCCATCTCCGGGTCGGTCATGATCGTGGCCGGGTTGGAGTTCACGAGGATGACGCGGATGCCCTCTTCGCGCAGCACGCGGCACGCCTGGGTGCCGGAGTAGTCGAACTCGGCCGCCTGCCCGATCACGATCGGGCCGGAGCCGATGACCATCACTGACTTGATGTCGGTGCGTTTAGGCATTGCGGTTTTCCTCCTTGGACGTCTTCATCAGATCGACGAAACGGTCAAACAGATATGCGGCGTCGTGCGGGCCGGCCGCCGCCTCGGGATGGTACTGCACGGAGAACGCGGGGATGTCCACGCACTGCAGGCCTTCGACCACGTCGTCGTTCAGATCGATGTGGCTGACGAACACCTTGCCGAAGTGCCCGTTGTCGAACGGGGCGTCGACGGTCTCGCCGATGGGCGCGTCAACCGCGAAGCCGTGATTGTGCGCGGTGACCTCCACCTTGCCGGTGGTCAGGTCCTTGACGGGCTGGTTGATGCCGCGATGGCCGAACTTGAGCTTGTAGGTGCCGAAGCCGAGTGCGCGGCCGAGCAGCTGATTGCCGAAGCAGATGCCGAAGAACGGGTAGCCGGCGTCCAGGACCTTGCGCAGCAGCTCGACCTCGGGGTCGGCCTGCTCCGGGTCGCCGGGGCCGTTGGAGAAGAACACGCCGTCCGGGTTCAGCGCGGTGAGTTCCTCGAAAGTGATGGTGGACGGCACGACGTGCACGCGGCAGCCGCGCTCGGCCATGCGATGCGGGGTCATGCCCTTGACTCCGAGATCCACGGCGGCGACGGTGTAGAGCGGCTCCTTGCCCTCGTACTCGCCACACGGCTCGACCGTATACGTCTCCTTGGTGCTGACCTCGTCGTACAGGCTCAGACCCTTCATCTGCGGGGTGGCCTTGACCTCGTCGATGAGCGCGGCGACGGTCTTCAGGCGCCCTTCGTCGTCGAGCAGCGCGTCACCGGAGAAGATTCCGGCACGCATGACGCCCGCGGAGCGCAGGTGGCGCACCAGCTTGCGGGTGTCGATGTGGCTGATGCCGACGATGTGCTCGGCGACGAGATCGTCGTCAAGGCTGCCCGTGGCCCGCCAATTGCTGACGGTGGGGCTGGGATCGCGAACCACGTATCCAGCCACCCAGATACGGGAGGATTCTGGATCCTCCCGGTTGATTCCCGTGTCCCCGATGTGCGGGAACGTCTGCACCACGATCTGCCGATCGTAACTGGGATCGGTCAAAGTCTCCTGATAACCGGTCATGCCGGTCGCGAACACGATCTCGCCAGTGGTCTTGCCGATCGCGCCGTAAGAGTCACCCACATACACTTGCCCGTCCTCAAGTACAAGCACGGCGTCATCAGGGGCAAAACTCACGGTTTCGGAATCAATCTGGTTCACCAAAACCCCCTTATTTTCTCAGGATATTCGTACCAACCTTAACTGTCGGCGGGGACGCGCCCCACCGGCAATTCGGCTGGTTCTCGTCATTTACTTGTGGACTCGCCGTCCTGCTGGCCGGCTTGTGGATCGGACGTCTGCTCGGATGCAGCTTCGGCAACGTCATCGGATACATCGTCGAACGTCATGTCGTCGAAATCGACGCCGTCGGCGATGTCATCGTCCTCGGACTCTTCGGAATCGCCGGTTTCGGCTTCCGCATGCGACGCTTCGCCGGCAGGCTCACCAGGCTCTTGACCGTCGTCGCTCGGCTGTGCGTCGGGCTCGTCGTTTTCGGGGTGGAGAATGGCCTCGCGTCCTTCGGTGTCATCGCAAATCGCGCTGAGCAGGCCGTGGATGAACGCCGGGGAGTCGCCGTCGCTCAACGTCTTGGCCAGGCCGAGCGCCTCGTCGATGGCCACGCGATCGGGCACGTCGTCGTTGAAGATGATCTCCCATGCGGCGATGCGCAGGATATTGCGATCCACGACGGCCATGCGGCGAACCTTCCACCCGGTGGAATGCTCGTTGAGCATGTAGTCGATCTCACGCCGGTGATCGGCGACGCCGCGCACGATCTCGATGGCGTAGTCGGGAAGCGGGGTCTGCGCACCAGGCTCTTCGATGCGCTCAGCAAGAAGGGACAGGAAATCCTGTCCCTTCTCGTCCGCCTCATACAACGTGTTCAGAGCCCTTTTGCGAGCGGTGGAACGTGCCATGGAAGCCTGTTGTCCTTACTCTCAGTTCTCGCGGCCGAGGTAGGAGCCGTCGCGGGTGTCGACCTTGACCTTCTCGCCTTCGCCCACGAACAGCGGGACCTGGATCTCGGCGCCGGTCTCGACGGTGGCGGGCTTGGTGCCGGCGTTGGAGCGGTTGCCCTGCAGGCCGGGCTCGGTGTGGGTGATGGTCAGGATCACGGAGGCCGGCAGTTCGACGCTCAGCGGGGTGCCGTCGTGGAACGACACGACGCAGTCGGTGCCTTCCAGCAGGAACTTGGCCTGATCGCCGACGAGGGTCTTGGGGATGTAGACCTGATCGTAGGTGGTCATGTCCATGAAGACGAAGTTGTCGCCGTCCTCGTAGGAGTACTGCAGGTTGCGGTTGTCAACGGTCTCGAACTCCATCTTCATGCCCGCGTTGAAGGTCTTGTCGACGATCTTGCCGCTCAGCACGTTCTTGATGGTGGTGCGCACGAAAGCTGGGCCCTTGCCCGGCTTGACGTGCTGGAACTTCGTGACGGTCCACAGCTGGCCGTCCAGGTTCAGGACGGATCCGTTCTTGATGTCATTGGTAGTCTGTGCCACAGTAACTCACCTTTTCATGTTTTCAATTTCGGCAAAGCTCAAAAATAGCCTTGTCTATTATGCCATACCGTCTATACAGCGCGTCGCGGCCGAACAATCCCCCAATGGCATCTTCCGGCTGCATCAGCTGTTCCTCATGCAATTGAAACGGAACAAGCAATAGTGGTTAACGACAATTCACCTAATGACTTAGTAGCTGAATAATGAACATAATAATGACAATGACGACATGTCGGCTGAACCGATAGGAGACAACCGACATGACGCCATTCTCACGTAATCAATCGATGCAGTTTATAGTGTTGATGCAAAGAACGGAATCAAGCATGTGGTCTGAAACACGAACCTGCGGCGCGAAGATACGCGTCGCGCACTCATTGACGTCTGGCAGTAATTCTATGCACAGGCAATGCTTCGCCTCAACATATCCTTCCTGCCTAGTCGACTTACTTGGTAACGTCTCGACTTCGGTATCCATAATCATTCGCCTCCTTTCACTAACATAGCGTTGCCGCATTTATTACACCGCTGTGAACGATATAGATATGATTCGTTACATCAGCATCAGAGAGAAACATCTTCATTCCCTTTCTCGTTTATGGTAGGAGCTATTCACTATTTAGGAGGTGCTGCTCTTGTTGGTCAATTTAGAATCACATGGCACCAGATCCGTAGAAATCAAAGGGCATTTCGCCTTTGTCCATTTTACAGGCAACCAGTTTCCGGCCTTCTTCTGGAAGTTACATGTCTCGCTTCCTCCTCGCGACTACGAAAGACACATTCAATCAATAGTTGACTTCCTGGTGATGAGAAAAGTCGATTTCAAATTGCCGGATATGACGTTCCCTCAAATACTATTCAACAGCAATTGGAATCGTGCATACAATATCTGACGTTCAAAAGGGAAGCCCTCATCCCCTATGGGTGGAACGATACAGCAGAGCATCCTGTATATGGAGATGACGTCAACAGTCTCTTCGATGTAATCGAACTATTCATATCAACAGAAAGAAGAAAAAACCGTGACTGAAAAACGTCAGGAAAAAGAATCAACAATCTCACCATGGAGGGTGAGGGATTACCGGTCCTGGTTCGTGGCTGACACTGCGTCAGCACTGGGAACCACAATCGGCGGATTTGCGTTCACGCTGGTGGCATATGCGGTAAGCCATGATGTAACTACGGCAGGTATGGTCGGCACCGTGTTCGCACTGTGCGAAGGTTTGGGAACACTTCCAGGCGGGCACCTGTCGGATAGAATCGATCGCAAGAAACTCATGATTGTTTGCGGTCTTATATCGGCTGCAACACTGTGTGTGATGACATTGGCCCTGGTTGCGAAAATGATGTCGGCCCCTTTGCTATTCCTGTTTGCCATTGTACGGGGACTCACTTCCGGTGTGTTTTCCAATGTGTCCAATATCATCTTGCCTCAAATCGTCACCGGGAATCAGCTGGTGCAAGCCTATTCCGCGAATGAATCGCGCGATGCATGCATCCAATTGTTCTCCAAACCGCTGTCAGGGTTCCTGTACGGATTAGGCCCCGAGATTCCATTCCTGATCAGCGCCGTCCTGTATGCGCTGATGTCCGTTGCGACTCCGCTGATTCGTTCGGATCTACGGCCCAAGAACGACGCCTCCCCATCGGATTCCGATGATTCCACGAAGAAAACACCACGAAACCACATTGGCGGCAGTTCATCGCATTCATCGTTGATCGAAGGCTTTGCATGGTACACGCGATGGCCACAAGCAGTATCCGTATTCAGCAGTGTGCTCTTGTTGAATTGTGTCCTCACCCTGATGGTCAGCATTGTGATTCTGAATCAACAGATGCTGAACATTCCCGGCTGGCAGATTGGGCTCATCTCAACCGGAAGCGGTGTCGGACTGCTGAGCGGGTCGTTTCTGACCACTCCCCTTGCCAACCGTCTGACGGGAGGCAGAACAGTACAAGTCTCCTTCATCATCATCATGGTAGGATGCGCTTTACAGCCACTCACCCAGAATACATATCTACTGGCCGGTTGCATGGCGATCATGAATCTCATGGTCGTTCCCGCCAATTCCGTCCTTGGTGCCTACGCGTCGCTGATCATTCCGAATGATTTGCGTGGCCGCGTGTTCTCAGTGTTCTCCTTGTTTAACATCACGCTTGCCTCATTGGCGTCCGGTATTGCGGGAATCATGCTTTCCTCTCTGGGGTACATGATTGCGGCGGCGACCACCGCCGCAATCATGACAGGTACCGTATTACTGGCCTTCATGAGTAACGGTATTCGTGAAATACCTGACAAGGCGGCTTTCTCGAACCTTGAACCGTGGCGCTGACTACTCTCGCGATATCCGCAGCCGCCTACCCGCAATGAGGACGAGCCCCGACGTGAGAGTCACAGCCGCGAGCATGAAGACCGCCGTCACGGCCGCGCCCGTGTGAGCCAGCCGGACGGTCGATCCGCCGAGACCCGCACCTGAAGGCCTCTGAATAGTTGCACCATGCTGCTGCCCATCGCCGTTGCTCGGGTCGGCGACGAACGCCGACCGGTCGATCTGCACGTTGACGATTCGCGTCGTCTCTGTGGTGTCGAAGTTGTTGTCGGTGAGCAGGCTCAGATCGAGCCGGCCATTGTCGTCCGCATGGGTGATGACCAGATCCTCGAAGTTGTCGAGCAACGGGTTGGCGTCCATGTATTGCGCATTCGGCTTGAACTGGGCGCCAAGGGTCAGCTTGCCGCCGAAATCGGCGAGTTCCGTGACCGGCAGGAACGACGAGTCGGCGCTCTTCGACAGCGACGCGACATCCGAGACGTCCGGGGCGGCCGCGATGCCGTGCGCATACGCAAGCTTTATGCCGTACCCATGGGTCTGGTCCCAGGAGCGTTCCAGCACCAGGAATCCGTCCTCGCCAATCGCCGCGAACTCGGTGATACCCATGTTCACGTCGGCGGCATTGAACGCCACCTGCTTGACGAGCTTCCACTGTCCCTTGGTGCCTTTCACGTCGTCACGGTAGACCAGCGCGCGGCGGGCTGTGGTGGCGATGTCCTTGCCGCTGGGCGAATCGTTCTTGAGGGCGTACTCGTTGCCGACCACGATCTGATGGCCGGACGGCGATACCGTCAGCGCTTCCAGGCTCTTGTTGTGCACGGCCTGTCCCCCGCAGTTGATGTCAAACAGTTCAGGCACGGGCAACTCGTCCTTCTGACGGCCGTCGATGCCGAAGATACGGATCTTCGGCTGCTCATGCTCGCCTTCTGCCGCGTTCGGATGGCCTTCGGAGGTGAGCAGGAAGTCGCCGTTCGGCAGCACGCCGAGCCCCTCATCATCAGTAGTTTCGCCGTTGTATGGCGTACCGTTCTCATCGGTCAGGACGATGCTGCCGGTCGGAGCCGCCTTGTCGAGATCGTTGCCCAGCAGCCATAGGCGAGCGACATCGGTACCATGATTGTCCATTGCGGACACATATTGTCCGAGCTTCCTGTTGTACGCCGTCGAGGACAGTCCGCCGAACGCTATCGGCTCCGACGTGCCGGTGCCGTCGCTGAATCCGTTAGCCGACCAGTAGTCAAGGCGATCGTTTCTGCCGAGTGCCGTGACGTACTGTGACAGGCGACCGCTTGCCGAGTCGTCGAATCCTGCCGCCGTCTTCTGGAACGGTTCCGCTTCGACGTCGAGGATGCGCGTGGTCTGAGTGGCGCTGTAGTTGTCGTCGCTGATGATGGAGATAGCGGCCTTGTATTCGCCGTCACCGCGATGCCACGAGGCATCGGGAGTGGCGAGCTGGTCGAGGTTCGCGATGACGAGCCCTTCGTAGTTATCCATCAGAGGGTTCGCCTGATGAGCGCCGGGTTTCGCGGAGGCGCCCAGATCCGGCAGCTTGTCCAGCTCGCCGATCTGGCGGGATTTCACGAACTCGGATGCATTCTTCGGGTCGTTGAGGTTCGCCACACCGGAAACATCCGGCGCGCCATTCAGCCCGGAGACGTACGAGAGCGCCACCTTGTTGCCGGTCTCGCTGTTCCATGAACGTTGCAGGACGTACAGGGAATCTTCGGAATCGAGGACGATATCGGAGATGTTCAGTCCCGGTACCGTGTGGAAACCCACCTGTTTGACGAGCGTCCACTGGCCGGCCTTGCCCGTCACGTCGTCACGGTATACGAGGAAGCGCCGCGCGTCGCTCCGGTTCTGGTAGACGTCAGACTTGAGCGTGCCTTCCATGGCCGATACGAGTTCGTGCCCTGTCGGAGACAGGCTCAATCCTTCCAGCGTAAGGTTATGCGACGCCTGACCCTTGGGCGTGTTGATGTCGAACAGCTGCGGAACCTCAAGCTCCCCCTTCTGCCGCCCATTGGCGTCGAAGATCCTGATTGTCGGGTGTTCGGCCTGATTCTTGCCCGCAGGGGGAATGCCTTCCGAGCTGATGGCGAAATCGCCGTTGGGCAGCACCGCTATGCCCTCGTTGTCCGTCGTGTTGCCGTTATAGGGCGTCCCGTTAACATCGGTAAACGTCACCGGATCGCGCGTGATGGACGGGTTGTGCAGGTCCTTGCCGAGGAACCACACCCGAGATTCGTCACTCCCATGGTTGTCGGATTGCGCCACATATGAATCCGCGGTTTTGTCCCACGTGAGACCTGACAGTCCCCCGACTCGAATCCCCTTGTAATCGAGCTTGTCCAGCGCATCGCTGTAGGCAACGGCCTTGACCTGATTCTGTGCGCCAATATCAGTCGTACCCTCGGCTGATACCGCTGGAATCATGACGGATGCGAACAGCATGCATGTCGTCGCCGTCACCGCGGCTATTCTCTTGTTCATGATTTTCCCTTCCGAACGTTACCGTTCACATGGCCATGCTGGCTCTGCAACGTATCGGGAAGGGGAATAATCACGCGTCTGCAGATGAACAGTACATGAAAAGACGGCGACATCGTTGTCCACCTGTATGGAATTCTCCTGTATGGGTCCCTGGAATACGAAAGTGGGTCCTGAAACCTCAAACAAGGTTTCAGGACCCACTCAGAACGCTAGTTCAAGCGTGTCGAGTTCTTCGCTGATGGAAATCAGGCGAGGATCTTGGTGACACGGCCCGAGCCGACGGTGTGGCCGCCTTCACGCACAGCGAAGGTCAGGCCCTCCTCCATAGCGATGGGCTGAATCAGCTCAACGGTGAAGGTCGCGTGGTCGCCAGGCTGAACCATCTCGACGCCTTCCGGCAGCTCGATGACGCCGGTGACGTCGGTGGTGCGGAAGTAGAACTGCGGACGGTAGTTGGAGAAGAAGGGCGAGTGACGGCCGCCTTCGTCCTTGGTCAGCACGTAGACTTCGCCCTCGAACTTGGTGTGCGGGGTGACGGAGCCCGGCTTGGCCACAACCTGGCCACGCTCGACGTCCGTACGGTTGATGCCGCGGAGCAGCAGACCGGTGTTGTCGCCAGCCTCGCAGGCGTCCATGGTCTTGTGGAACGTCTCGATGGAGGTAACGGTGGTGGTCTGGGTCGGGCGGATGCCGACGATCTCGACCGGGGTGTTGACGGCCAGCTGGCCACGCTCAACACGACCGGTGACGACGGTACCACGGCCGGAGATGGTGAAGACGTCCTCGATAGGCATCAGGAACGGCTTGTCCAGGTCGTGAACCGGGGTCGGGATGTACTCGTCGACGGCGTCCATCAGGTCCTTGACGGTCTGGACCCACTTGTCGTGGTCCGGAGCGTCATCGTGCAGAGCGCCGTAGGCGGAGGTACGGATGACCGGGCAGTCGCGGTCGAAGCCGTTCTCGTCGAGGAGGTCACGGACCTCTTCCTCAACGAGCTCGATGAGCTCCTCGTCCTCGACCATGTCGCACTTGTTCAGGGCGACGAGGATACGCGGGACACCCACCTGACGGGCGAGCAGAACGTGCTCGCGGGTCTGGGCCATCGGGCCGTCGGTGGCGGCCACAACGAGGATGGCGCCATCCATCTGGGCAGCACCGGTGATCATGTTCTTCACGAAGTCGGCGTGGCCCGGGCAGTCCACGTGAGCGTAGTGACGCTTCGCGGTCTGGTACTCGATGTGGGCGATGTTGATGGTGATACCACGCTGCTGCTCTTCGGGAGCGGCGTCGATCTGGTTGAAGTCGTACTCAGGGTTCAGATCCGGGTACTCTTCGTGCAGCACCTTGGAGATGGCCGCGGTCAGGGTCGTCTTACCGTGATCGACGTGGCCGATGGTACCAATGTTAACGTGCGGCTTAGTACGCTCGTACTTTTCCTTTGCCATGTAATTGTCCTCCTGGACGTCTCGTGTAGTTGGCTTGCGCTTGCGGCACAAGACACTCGCTACATTGTACTGGGTTTCTGGGTTTCTTGCCACTTTGGAGCCAGAACCCAGTCAGCGGTATATGATTTTACCGCTGACTGGAGACACTTACGGCTTCAAAACAGCTGCGCGTGTCACTCCCCGCGCTGGGCCTTGATGATCTCGTCCGAGACCGACTTCGGCACCTCGGCGTAAGAGTCCATCTGCATGGTGAACATGGCGCGGCCCTGGGTCTTGGAACGCAGGTCGCCGATGTAGCCGAACATCTCGGACAGCGGGACCTTGGCGTCGATGACCTTGACGCCGGTGGCATCGGTCATGGACTGGATGTTACCACGACGCTGGTTCAGATCGCCGATGACGTCGCCCATGTACTCCTCCGGAGTACGGACTTCGACGGCCATGATCGGTTCCAGGATGACGGGCTTCGCCTTGGGAGCGGCTTCCTTGAACGCCATCGAACCGGCGATTTTGAAGGCCATTTCCGAGGAGTCGACCGGGTGCATCTGGCCGTCGTAGACCGTGGCCTTGACGCCGACCACCGGGAAGCCGGCGAGCACGCCGGATTCCATGGCTTCCTTGACACCGGCCTCGATGGGTCCGATGAACTCGGCGCTGATGTGGCCACCAGTAACCTTGTTCTCGAACTCGAAGGTCTCGCCGGCCTCGGTGTCGAGGGGCTCGAAGTTCATGAACACCTTTGCGAACTGGCCGGAACCACCGGTCTGCTTCTTGTGGGTGTAGACCTCGTTGAGCACGGGCTTGCGGATGGTCTCGCGGTAGGCGACCTGCGGCTTGCCGACGTTGCACTCGACCTTGAACTCGCGGCGCATACGGTCGACGATGATGTCGAGCTGGAGCTCGCCCATACCTGCGATCAGGGTCTGGCCGGACTCTTCGTCGGTGGTGACCTGGAAGGTCGGATCCTCGTCGGAGAGCTTCGCGAGGGCGATGCCCATCTTCTCCTGGTCGGCCTTGGTCTTCGGCTCCACGGCCACCTGGATGACGGGATCCGGGAAGGTCATGGATTCAAGGGAGATCGGGGCCTTCTCGTCGCACAGGGTGTCACCGGTGGACACGTTCTTCAGACCGACGAACGTGTAGATGTTGCCGGCTTCGGCGGCGTCGACCGGGTTCTCCTTGTCGGCGTGCATCTGGAAGATCTTGCCGATGCGCTCCTTCTTGCCCTTGGTGGAGTCGAGCACGTTGTCGCCGGGCTTGACGGCACCGGAGTAGACGCGCACGAACACGAGCTTGCCGTAGAACGGGTGGGTCGAGATCTTGAAGACCAGGGCCGCGAACGGGTCGGAGGTCAGCGGCTTGCGGTCGATCTCGACGGACTCGTCGCCCGGCTTGAAGCCCTTGATGGACGGAACGTCCTTGGGAGACGGCAGGAAGTCGATGACGGCATCGAGCATCGGCTGCACGCCCTTGTCCTTGAACGCGGAACCGCACAGAACCGGGTACGCCTTGCGCTCGATGGTGAGCTTGCGGATACCGGCGCGGATCTCGTCCTCGGTCAGTTCGCCGGACTCAAGGTACTTCTCGGTCAGCTCGTCGCTGGCCTCGGCGACGTCGTCCAGCAGCTGAGCGCGGTATTCCTCGGCCTTGTCCTGCAGGTCGGCGGGGATGTCGACGGTGTCGTAGTGGGCACCCTGATCGGTGGAGACGTCGTTCCAGACGTACGCCTTCATGCGGATCAAGTCGACGACGCCGGCGAAGTCGTTCTCAGCGCCGATCGGCAGCTGCACGACGAGCGGCTTGGCGCCGAGCTTGTCCTTGATGGTCTGCACCGAGAAGTAGAAGTCGGCACCGAGCTTGTCCATCTTGTTGATGAAGCAGATGCGCGGCACGCCGTACTTGTCGGCCTGACGCCACACGGTCTCGGACTGGGGCTCCACGCCTTCCTTGCCGTCGAAGACGGCGACGGCGCCATCGAGCACGCGCAGGGAGCGCTCAACCTCGGCCGTGAAGTCCACGTGGCCGGGGGTGTCGATGATGTTGATCTGGAACTTTTCCTTGGTGTCGTGGGACTGACGGTTCCAGAAGCAGGTGGTGGCGGCGGACTGGATGGTGATGCCGCGCTCCTGCTCCTGAGCCATGAAGTCCATCGTCGAAGCGCCGTCGTGGGTCTCACCGATCTTGTAGTTCTTGCCGGTGTAGAAGAGGATGCGCTCGGTGGTGGTGGTCTTACCGGCATCGATGTGTGCCATGATGCCGATGTTGCGGATCATGCGCAGATCCGTAAGCACGTCTAGTGCCATTGCTGTTCCTTGCTCTCGATCTCGAAATTACCAGCGGTAGTGAGCGAAGGCCTTGTTGGCCTCTGCCATCTTATGAGTATCCTCGCGGCGCTTGACAGAAGCACCGAGGCCGTTGGAGGCGTCGAGGATCTCGTTGGCGAGACGCTCGGCCATCGTCTTCTCGCGACGGGCGCGGGAGAAGTCGGTCAGCCAGCGCAGCGACAGCGTGTTGGCGCGGGCGGGCTTGACCTCGACCGGCACCTGGTAGGTGGCGCCACCGACACGGCGGGAACGCACCTCGAGGGACGGACGGATGTTGTCAAGAGCGCGCTTGAGAACGGCGACCGGCTCCTGGTCGGTCTTCTCCTTGACCATGTCGAGCGCGGAGTACACGATGTCCTCGGCGATCGACTTCTTGCCGTCAAGCAGAATCTTGTTGATGAGCTGGGCCACGACGGTCGAGCCGTAGATCGGATCGGGCAGCAGCTGGTGCTTCTTAGCAGGTCCTTTACGTGACATTTCTCTTACTTCGCCTTCTTTGCTCCGTACAGGGAACGACCCTGCTTGCGGTCCTTGACACCCTGGGTATCGAGCGCGCCACGCACGATGTGGTAACGCACACCCGGCAGATCCTTGACACGGCCGCCGCGCACGAGCACGATGGAGTGCTCCTGCAGATTGTGGCCTTCGCCCGGGATGTAGGCGGTGACTTCGATGCCCGAGGACAGGCGCACACGAGCGACCTTACGCAGAGCCGAGTTCGGCTTCTTCGGGGTGGTGGTGTAGACACGGGTGCACACGCCGCGGCGCAGCGGGCTGCCCTTCAGAGCCAAAGTCTTCGACTTCTTCGGCTTTGCCTGACGTCCCTTACGGACGAGCTGTTCAATAGTAGGCAACTTGAATTCTCCGATTCAGTGGTTTCTTCCTTTTCGTGAAGCCGCCGCACTGCAGCCCACGCCCACGACCATGAATCGTCATAAGCAGCCACAGTCCACCGGCCCGATGGCCCGTATCTCTTTCACAGTCCGCATTGCTGCGCGCGATCCAATCAAGATCCGGGATATCCCAGCGCGTGCTCCTATCACATAAGGCGCACCACTGGCACACACAAGTATCTATATTACTTCCACCGCGGACAACGACACGCTTGTCGTGACGGCAGACAAGACAGGCAGATAAACGAAAACCCTCCGCATGGGAGGGTTTTCAGTGGGGTGGATAACGCGGCTTGAACGCGCGACCTTCTGAACCACAATCAGATGCTCTACCAACTGAGCTATATCCACCATGTGAGTCGTTCCAGCGAACTGGATTAACGCAACAGAGGGATACTATACACGAAATATCAAGCCGCGTCATCGCGGCGTGTCGCGCAGCCGCCCAGTATCATTCACTGCGCGATTTTGTGCGTTTCCACCTCGACAGACGGGCGATATGTTCACTTCTGTGCGATTTTTTGGGCACATGAAAACACCTGCAAACATTATGTTTTTTACGGTCTTCAAACTTGAATATGTTCGTTTCCATAGGTACAATGAAACACGAAGGCCGGAGTTGTTATCATCAGGGGAATCCTGTTGATTGCAATGAAGCGCACAAAGCAGTAGCGCAACGTCTTCACGATAATTAAATACCGAGGCAAACAGAAACAATGCAGCACGCAAGCGAAGCAGTGCGAAGCGACACGATGATGAGTACGCCATCAGAAGACATCGCCATACGGCAACGACATCATCGTTCGGCGACACAGTGTGGAGCGTATTACGCTGAGCAGCTCAGCCTGAGATATCCGCGGTAGTTGTGAGCCGCAGACGGGAAGAGTACAACAGCGAAGAGGCAGAGAATCCGCAGAGCCGGCAACGCAGCTACGGCCGCAGTTGACGAGGAAGCGGCACAATGCCGGCTCTGCTGCAACGTGACCACACCTTTCATAACAGAAGAGACTCCTTTCGCAAGGGCGCCGGATGCTGATCCACATCCGGCGCCTTTGTTTATGGCGCGCGGTCTGCGGAACGCGGCCTGCGTCACGCGGCCGTACATGACCCATGCGCGGTACACTCGCTACATACCCTGATGCATCCGCACCACGACACAGCGCGACAAGGAGCCGACATGCTGTCTTTCGGAAACGATTATTCCTATGGGGCCTGCCCCGAGATCCTCGACCGTCTCGCGCGGACCAACGACACGGCGTTCCCCGGATACGGCAGCGACGCGGCCTGCGAAGATGCCAAGCGCAGGATCCGCGAAGCATGCGAGACGCCCGACGCCGACGTGTGGTTCCTCGTCGGCGGCACGCAGACCAACCAGACCGTGATCGACACCATGCTCGCCCCGTACGAAGGCGTCGTCACCGTTGATTCCGGCCATCCGAACGTGCACGAGGCCGGCGCCATCGAGTCGACCGGCCACAAGGTGATCACGCTCCCCCATCACGCGGGCAAGCTCGACGCCGCCGAGCTCGACGACTATTGCGCCACCTTCTATGCCGACGACAACCACGAGCACATGGTGTTCCCCGGACTGGTCTACATCTCGCACCCCACCGAGTACGGCACGATCTACGGCAAGGCCGAGCTTGAGGTCATCGCCGAGACCGCCCACCGGCACGGCATGCCGCTGTTCGTGGACGGCGCACGACTCGGCTACGGACTGACCGCCGCCGGCACCGACGTGACGCTGCCGGACCTCGCCCGCATCGCCGACGTGTTCTACATCGGAGGCACCAAGGTCGGCGCGCTGTTCGGCGAGGCCGTCGTCTTCACCAAGGGCAATACGCCGAAGCATTTTCTCACGCAGATCAAGCAGCACGGCGCATTGCTGGCCAAAGGTTGGCTGCTCGGGCTTCAGTTCGGCACGCTGTTCACCGATGACCTGTACCTGCGCATCGCAGCCAACGCGAACCGGCAGGCGGACCGGATCCGCGAGGCGCTGCGCGAGCGCGGCTACACACTGACCTTCGAGGCGCCGACGAACCAGGTCTTCGTCACCTTGGACCATCCGACCATCGAACGGCTGCAGGCCCATGTACGCATGGGCTTCATGGAGAAGGCCGACAACGAGCATACGGTGATGCGCCTGTGCACCAGCTGGGCGACGACCGACGAGCAGGTTGACCAGCTCATCGCGTTGCTGTGAACAGCCGCGAGGCCGACGCCGGGCCTAGGCCTTCGCGTCGGCGATGGCCTCGCGCTCCATGGCGACGAACTTCGCGACCGACGCCTCGACCGAATAATCGGCCTTCGCGTGTTCGGCATACCGTCCGCCCCAAACGGCCAGCTCGTGCGGATGATCGATCCACCAATCGATGCGCCGGGCGAGCATCGCCACGTCGCGAGCCGGGAACAGGGACTCGTCCAACAACGCGAACTGGCTCGCCGCGCTCAACTCGGCGGATGCGATCACGGGCACCAGCCCCGACGCCATGCCCTCGATGACGCTCAACGATTCGATGTCCACGATCGACGGATGCACGAACAGGTCACATGAGCGCAGCAGCGCCGGCATCTCGGCGTTCTTGTGGAACCCGATTTGCGCCTTGCGCTCCAGAAGCCGGTCGGCGCGGAACCGCAGGTAATGCTGCAACGGCCCGGTTCCGCAGACGATCAGTTCGATGTCCTTCGCGTGACGGCAGCGAGAAATCGCCTTGATCAACGTGATCTGGTCCTTCTCATGGGAAAGACGCCCCGAGGCGACGATGCGGAACGGCACCGGCGCGGGGGCTCCGTCCGAACGCTGCCGTTTGGGGGTGAACCGCGGCACGTAGCCGTTTGATATCACGTGCAGCTTCGCCTTGTACCCGTGCGCGCGCAACTGTCCGGCGATCATTTCGGTGGGCGCGTGGATATGGCCGATGCGCCGGTACAGCCAGAAGCGGAACAGGGCGTACAGAAAACCCGACATCCCAGGCAGGTATTTCAGCGGACCGGCCGAATACATGACATTCTCCGGCTGGAGGTGGAATCCCGCGGTCACGGGAATACCCATGCTCCGCGCGACCTTGTACGCGCACCGCCCGAACTTGAACGGCAGATACAGATGCACGACATCCGCTCCGGCGAACGCCGTGCGGAACAGCGTATCGCTTGGCTTGGCGAACTGCATCTGTTGTTTGGCGGCCACCCAGGAGACCAGCGGCACCTTGTTGACCCGTGCCGGATATTCGGGGGCGCCGATGCCGACGAGTCTGACATGGTGACCCTGCCGCTCCAATTCGTGCGCATACTGCAATGCGGAGTTCGACGTGCCGTTGCCCTTGTTGCCGATGGTGTCCATGACCAGCACGATGGTCATGGGGCGATCCAAGACCGACCTGTCCTGGGGGTGCGGTTCTTCGTTCTTGTTGTCTCGCATTGTTTCATCCTATCTCGCAGTCTCGCGAATCACGACCGAGACGCGCACGGTGGCCGGCCACATGCCTTCGCCGCATGTCTCCATGGCCGCGTCCTCGTTGACGCAATGTACTCGGCCTCCCCCCCCCCTGAACGTTGGCCCGGCGCGGGTTAACCGCCCGGTAAGAACTATTGTCACGCGGGCGGATTGCCGACGCAAGCGTCCGGTCATACGGGAAATCTATGACCGCCTATCATGACGAACGATGCCGACGTCCGGAGGATGTCCGGACGTCGGCATCATTTACCGACATGCCGTTCCTCGAGCCGTGCGATACGTGCCCGGAGAACGGTTTGCCGTCAGGACTCGCGCCTCTTGCGCCCCGTCAGCGCGCAGCCGGCGGCCATCATCGAGACCGCGAGCACGCCAACCGGCACGATCGAGGCGCCGGTCGCGGCGATGGACTGGTTCTTGTCCTTGCCGGCGTTCTTGTCGGCATCCTTGTCGGTGTTCGGCTTCTGGCCGTCGCCCGGAGTCGTCGTACCCGGCTCGTCGCCCGGATCCGGATTCGGGTTGGGATCCGGGTCAGGATCAGGCTTCGGCGTCGGGTCAGGATCGGGTTCAGGATCAGGCTTCGGATCCGGGTCGGGATCGGCTTTCTCCGCCACCGTGACCGTCACCGAGGCCGTCACCGACGGCACCGCGACGGATGCGACGGTGACTGTGGCCGTACCGGCCTTCAGCGCCTTCACCGTGCCGTCCTCGCCGACGCTGACCGCGTCACCTGCGACCGTCCACGTGACCGACTGGTCGACGGCATCCTCGGGGGTGACCGTGACACCGAGACCAACGCTCTGGCCGACGGTCATGTCCAGCTTGCCGTCCTTGACTCCCTCGCCGGTGACGGCGAGGCCGGTGACCTGAGGCGCCTCCGGCATCTCAACGCCGACGAACCGGGCGTCCGCCCAATCCGCGTGATCGCCCCACGTCTCGCTGCCCGCGCCGACGGCCAGCGTGATGGTCTTGGCGCCTTCGGGGATGTCGACGGAGACCTTCGCCATCGGCGTGTCGTGCTGCATCGCCGTCTTCTCGAAGACGACCTCACCATCGATCATCACCTGGAAGTCGACATTTGCGTGGTCGCGGTCGACGCCGGTCAGCTCGCGGTCCACGCCGACGTACGCCTCGAAGCGGATCGCCCCGAGATCGGACACGTCGTACACGATGCGCGAGGCCGCGTGGGTGCCGATGCCCTTGTCGAACGTCTGCTCCTTCTCGCCGTCCCACAGCGTGATCGTGTTGTTGCCGCAGCTCTTGTCCTTGCGCACCGGGTTGGTGTTGGGGTCGCCGGACGTGGCCGACTCCCACGCCAGATCGGAGGCGTAGACGCTGTCCGTGCCGGTCACGGCAACCTTATAGGAGACGGTGCTGCCGCCGGACGTGACGTCCAGCTCGAACGTGTTGTCGCCCTGGTATACGGTGACGTCCCGGGTGAGGCTTCCCTGCTGCGCATCGCCGACTGGGACCCTCTTCGAGCCGTTCACCCGCATCAGCTGCAATGTGGCAGTCGGGTCGAAGGACGAGGCGACGACCTGCGTCTTGGAGCGCATCGTCGACACCGTATACTGCAGGCGTCCGTGCTCCACCGAGATGGCGTTGCCACCGACCGACAGCGCTGCCAGACCCGTGTCAACGCCGCCAATGCGGTCGATCACGAAACGGTAGGTGTTGGCGGTGATGCCGTCGGTCGCGGTGACCGTGGCTTCGATGACGTTGCGGCCACGCGCCAGCTTCACGTCGGCGCCCGTGGCGTCGATGGCCTTGCCGTTCAACGTCGCCTTGACGCTGGCATCGGCATCCGTCGCCTTGAACGCCGCGCGTGCGGTGAGGGCCGAGTCCGCGCCGAAGTAGTACAGCGTGCCCGGCTTGAAGTCGAACGACTTGGACAGGCCGTCGATGGTGGCGGACGACAGCGTGGCCACCGAGGACGGGTGCCCGTCCAGCGGGTCGGCGGACGTGCCGGGGGTCGGCGCCGTGGCGGTCGAGGCGCTCACCCGTACGTTGACGACGGAGCCGGGCATGCGCCGGGCGCCGGCGATGACGTAGGTGCGGACCGTTGTCTCGCCTTCGCCGACCGCGGTGATCGTGCCGTCCTGGTCGACCGAGGCGACCGCCGCGTCGTCGGACACGTACGCGATGCTGCCGGTGACGGGGACGAGACCGTCCGCGCCGACCTTGGCCGAATCGTCGCTGACGTTCACCTCGGAGGCACCCATATTGGCCAGGTCGATACCGGCCTTGACGCCGACGTCGTACGTGTTGCCGCCGAACACGACCTGCTTGCATCCGTTGAGACGGAACAGGCGCGATCCCGACACCTGGCTCACCGACGCGGTCGCATCGATTCGGCGGGTGTCTCCGACGGCGAGCGCCACGTCCGCGTCGCCGCCCAGCGTGACCGTATCGTCGGGGTTCTCACGGTAGATCTTGTTGTCGCGGAAGGTCAGGTCGCTGACGCTCTTCGCGTTGAGCACCCGGTTGCCGTTGACGTAGAAGGTGTTGCCTTCGATCGTCATGTTCTTGTGCACGGTGTCGGTGGTGGACACGGTCGGGTTCGTCGGCTCCACCAGGATCGCGTCGGATCCGCTGCGGCGGAACGTGTTGCCGCGGATCGTCACGTCGCGGGTCGGGCCGGATTCGTACCAGCTCTGCGCATCGTTGGAGATGTAGATGCCGGCCATGCCCATGCCGTCGAACAGGTTGTTCTCGATGGTCACCTTCTTGCGGGTGGTGACCAGGATGCCGCGGGTCGGCGTCTCCTTGAAGACATTGTCGTGGATGTTGACCTCGGGCGTGTACGTGATGTTCTCCACCACGTGGCTGTTGACCGCGACGGCGGAGGGGATGGCGCTGTCGAGCGTGAGGACGATGTCGGTCAGGCTGCCCGACCCCGCGCCCATGTCACCGCCCTGGCCGTCGGGCCCGTCGACGGCGGTGACGGTGCGCACGGAGTCGGAGACCGGGAGCATGTCGCCCTTGGTCATGAACTCGACCTGGTCGCCGACGAAGAACGACGGGAATCCGGCGGTCTCGTTGTGCATGTAGCGCACCTTGATCTTGGTGTCGGAGATCTTCTCCACCACCTGCAGGAAGGTGCCATGCACGTTGATCGGGTCGTCATGCGGGTTGGAGAAGCTGGAGTTCACGACGGTGATGACGCCCTTGCAGCCCGACATCTGCACGAAGTCGGCGTATCCTGCGGTGCTGCGGCCGGTGCCTTCGCCGGCGCCGAAGTTCAGCCCGTCCATCGTGATGGTGTCGGTCGACTGGCCGACCACGCCGAAGCCGTGCAGGAAGCGGAAGTCGATGCCCTTGAGCGTGACGTCCTTGTCCTTCCACAGGAACACGCCCGGGTGGTCTCGCGTGGTCTGTCGCATCTGATAGCTGATGCCCGTGGCGTTGGCGAGCTTGTCGCTCATCGACGAGTACGAGAAGACCAGCCGGTGGTTGCCGGCGTCGGTGACGCCGGTGACGTTCTGGAATATGGGGTTGGTCCATACGTCGCCGCGCACGGTCAGTCCGGTCTTCGTGTCATAGAGCTGCACGTACGGCAGGGCGTTGCTTGCCGTCCAGTACGTGGCGCCGGTGTACGGGCTGGAATCGGAATACCATTCGATGTTCGAGCCCGACAGCCTGTAGTTGTATTCCTCGGGCACGTACACGGTCGCGGTCTTGGCGCCCGCATCCACCTTTTCGACGGTCAGGTCGATGACCGTCGGCACCTGGAAGTCCACGCTGAAGTTCTTGAACGTCACGTTCTGGCTGTTGATGGCCGCGAACGTCGTCATCTTGCCGTGGAACACGAAATCCGAACCCTGGCCGTCGACGGTGATGTTCTTCGTGTCCTCAAGCAGGATGCCGATCTTCTTGTCCTTGTAGGACGAGTTCGTGCCGACGGTGTTCGATACGTACAGGGTGCGCCGCTCGGCCTTGTCGGGATAGATGTCGTAGCGCCCCTTGGGGAACGCGATGGTGACGTTCTTGCCTTCGGCGGCGAGTTCCTTGGCTTTGTCGACCGCCTTGATGATTGCGGGGGCGCTGTCTTCGCCGCTATCGGCGGCGGCCCCGTAATCGGCGACCGAGACGACGTCTCCTCCGGCCGCCTGCGCGGTGTTCGTGGAGAACAACGGCGCCAGGCATATGAGAGCCGCCACTAAGGCCGCCGTCACCCCCCCCCCGGCCGCTCTCCTATACGCTCTCCTATGATATCCAGCACGACTCATGGTGCTTCCTTCCCTCAGGGGTTGTCGATTATGACAGGCGCGGCAAGGAAGGCGACCTCTATGCCGTCCTCACGCCGCAGACGGAACCGCACAGGTATCATCCATGATTTTTACGGCTCCTGATTATGTAAACTATAATGGCATTACATTAAGACACGGCGTCGAAACGTCGAAATACGGTATCCCCCCGGTGGCACAATGAGACCATGACTGAAACCAGCGCTTTTGCAAGTTCCCTCCCCTCCCATCGCCCGCTGGGCACGCCGCTGGGGGCACATCCCACCCGCGTGCTGTTCCTCGGCTCGGGTGAGCTCGGCAAGGAGGTCACCATCGAGCTGATGCGTCTCGGCGCATGGGTGTGCGCGGCCGACTCGTACACCGGTGCGCCCGCCCAGCAGGTGGCGAACGAGGCACGCGTGCTGGATATGGCCGACGCGGCCCGGCTGCGCGCGCTGTTCGACGAGGTGCGCCCCGACATCATCGTGCCGGAGGTCGAGGCGATCGCGACCGGCGAGCTGTCGGATGCCGCGGCGCGCGGCGTCCAGGTGGTGCCGAGCGCCGAAATCGCCGCCATCTGCATGGACCGCGAGCGGCTGCGCGTGCTCGCGCACGAGGATCTGGGGCTGCCGACCACGCCGTACCGTTTCGCCGGGTCGTTGGAGGAGCTGCGCGCCGGGGCGCGGGAGGTCGGGTACCCGTGCGTGGTCAAGCCGGTAATGAGCTCGTCCGGGCATGGGCAGTCGGTCGTGCGCGGGGCGGACGCGATCGACGCCGCATGGGTCGAGGCGCAGGAGGGTCGGCGCGCCGCCGACGAGGGCGACGTGTCGCGCGTGATCGTCGAGGCGTTGGCGCCGCTGGATTATGAGCTGACGGTGCTGACGGTGAGCTCGTCGGCCGGCGTGGTCACGTGCGCGCCTATCGGGCAGAGGCAGGAAAGCGGTGACTACCGGGAATCCTGGCAGCCCGCGGCGGCCGATGGCGAGGTGCTGGAAAGGGCGCGTGCCATCGCCTGTACCGCGGTGCAGGGGCTGGTCGACAAGGCCACGGCATCGGGCGAAACCGGATGGGGCGTGTTCGGCGTGGAGCTGTTCGTACTGACCGATGGATCGATCCTGTTCAACGAGGTCTCCCCCCGCCCGCATGACACGGGCATGGTGACGCTGATCTCCCAGAGGCTGAGCGAGTTCGCGCTGCACGCGCGGGCGATCCTCGGCCTGCCCGTCACCGAAGGGCATGTGGCGCTGGCGATGGGCGACGGGCAGACCGCCGCGAGCCACGCCATCGTGGTCGCCGGCGACGGCGAGGCGGAATTCACCGGAGTGGAGAATGCGCTGGCCGAACCCGGCACCGACCTGCGGATCTTCGCCAAGCCGCGAGTGCATGGACACCGCCGCATGGCCGTGTCGCTGGCCATCGGGACGGACGCCGGTGACGCGCGGCGCAAGGCCGCCGATGTCGCCGATGCGCTGACCATCACCGTGCGCTAGCGCCACACGAAGACCGCGGTACATCTTTCATCTCTATCCGGCGAAAGTCCCATCCGGTTCAACTCCAATGGGACTTTCGCCGGATAACACGCAGCTGAACACACAGCCAAACGCGCAACCAAACACGGGATCAAGTACACAGCCATAGGCCTCCTTCATCCCGCCAGAGTCCCGTTTCGGACGGTACAGGTGGGATCATGCGCGGATAGCAGCCGCAGCGAGCGTGTTAGCGCTGCGCATGTAGCCGCCCATTGGTATTCTTTTACCGTTAGTTCACCCAGAAATTCCGCTCCTCAAGCATGATTTGGAAGGCGATTATGGAGAAATTGGAAAAGCTCTACGAGGGCAAAGCCAAGCAGCTGTACGCGACCGACGACCCGGAGGTCCTGTGGGTCGAATACAAGAACACCGCCACGGCCGGCGACGGCGAGAAGAAGGAGGACTTCACCGGCAAGGGCCGACTGAACAACCTCATCACCACGATCATCTTCGACCTGCTCAAGAAGCGCGGCATCGACAGCCACCTGATCAAGCGCGTGAACGCGACCGGCCAGCTGGTGCGCAAGGTGAACATGTTCCCGCTGGAGATCGTGCTGCGCAACGTCGCGGCCGGCCACTTCTGCTCCCGTCTAGGCGTGGAGGAAGGTCTGCCCCTCAAGGAGCCGGTGCTCGAATACTTCATTAAGAACGATGACCTGCATGATCCGTTCGTCAACGACGACGATCTGGTCGCCCTGGGCGTGTGCACCCGCCAGGACCTCGCCGAGATCGCGCCGCTCGCCCGCAAGATCAACGAGGCCCTGATCGAGATCTTCGCCAAGATCGACGTCAAGCTGGTGGACTTCAAGATCGAGATGGGCCGCGCGTCCGACGGCACGCTGCTGCTCGCTGACGAAATCACCCCGGATTCCTGCCGCCTGTGGGATCAGAAGGATCACTCCGGCAAGGTCGAGCACCTTGACAAGGACCTGTTCCGCCGCGGCCTGGGCAGCATCATCCCCGCCTACGAGGAGATCGAGGAGCGACTTGCCGAGCTCGCCAAGTCCGAGGGCATCGAGGTCACCGAGTAATTCATCCAAGCGCAAGTAGCAGAACATAATGTTGGCTCCCCTCTGGAGGGGAGCTGTCGCCGATAGACGACTGAGGGGAGGTTAAGGCGTTCACTGCCATGACATCTCCCCTCATTCAGCTTCGCTGACA
This sequence comes from Bifidobacterium bifidum ATCC 29521 = JCM 1255 = DSM 20456, assembly GCF_001025135.1. Classification (NCBI taxonomy): domain Bacteria; kingdom Bacillati; phylum Actinomycetota; class Actinomycetes; order Bifidobacteriales; family Bifidobacteriaceae; genus Bifidobacterium; species Bifidobacterium bifidum. The sequence continues at coordinate 1,529,437 of NZ_AP012323.1, forward strand.
GCTCCCCTCCAGAGGGGAGCCAAGTTCTTTCACCACGCCTCTTCATTTTTTGAATAACTTCTTAAGAAAGGATTCTCATGGTTTTTCGCGTGTACGTGGAGAAGAAGCCCGGCTTCGACGTGGAAGCCCAGCAGCTCGGCACCGAACTGAAGACCATCCTCGGCATCGATGGCCTGCGCAAGGTGCGCATCGTCAACCGCTATGACGTCGAGGGCATCTCCCAGGAGCTCTTCGAACAGGCCACGCCTACCGTGTTCAGCGAGCCGCAGGTGGATGACGCCTCCGCGGACCTGCCTGACTTCGGCGACGCGACGGTGTTCGCCACCGAGTTCCTGCCCGGACAGTTCGACCAGCGCGCCGACTCCGCCGCAGAGTGCATCCAGCTGATCTCGCAGGGTGAGCGTCCGACCGTGCGCTCCGCCAAGGTGTACGCGCTCGAAGGCACGCTCAGCGAGGCCGACGTCGATGCCATCAAGCATTACGTGATCAACCCTGTCGAGGCCCGCGAGGCGTCGCTGGAAGCCAAGACCACGCTGAAGACCCAGGTGCCCACCCCCGGCAAGGTCGAGACCATCGCCGGCTTCAACGAGATGGACGCCGCTGCCGGCCAGAAGTTCATCGACGAGCGCGGGCTCGCCATGGATCTGGCCGATCTTGAGTTCTGCCAAAAGTACTTCTCCGAAGAGGGACGCGAGCCCACGATCACCGAGATCAAGGTGATCGATACCTACTGGTCCGACCACTGCCGCCACACCACGTTCGGCACCGAACTGGACAAGGTCGACATCGACGACGCCGCGGTCAAGGCCGCTTTCGAACGCTATCTGGAGATGCGTCACGAGCTCGGCCGCGACGCCAAGCCCGTGTGCCTGATGGATATGGGCACGATCGGCGCGAAGTGGCTCAAGAAGAACGGCATCCTCACCGGTCTCGACGAGTCCGAGGAGATCAACGCCTGCACCGTCAAGGTGAAGGTCGACGTCAACGGCGAGGACGAGGACTGGCTGTTCCTGTTCAAGAACGAGACGCACAACCACCCCACAGAAATCGAGCCGTTCGGTGGCGCGGCCACCTGCATCGGCGGATGCATCCGCGACCCCCTGTCGGGCCGTTCCTACGTGTATCAGGCGATGCGCGTCACCGGTGCCGCCGATCCGACCGTGCCGGTCTCCGAAACGCTTGAAGGCAAGCTGCCCCAGCGCAAGCTCGTGACCACCGCGGCCTCCGGCTACAGCTCGTACGGCAACCAGATCGGGCTCGCCACCGGCCAGGTCGACGAGATCTACCACCCCGGCTATGTGGCTAAGCGCATGGAGGTGGGCGCGGTCGTGGCCGCCACCCCGGCCGACCATGTGCGCCGTGAGACCCCGGCCCCCGGCGACAGGATCATCCTGCTCGGCGGTCGCACCGGCCGTGACGGCATCGGCGGCGCCACCGGTTCGTCGAAGGCTCACAACGTGGAGTCGCTGGAACTCGACGGCGCCGAAGTGCAGAAGGGCAACGCGCCCGTCGAGCGCAAGCTGCAGCGCCTGTTCCGCCGCGGCGACGCCTGCCGACTCATCAAGCGCTGCAACGACTTCGGTGCCGGCGGCGTGTCCGTGGCGGTCGGCGAGCTGGCCGACGGTCTGTACGTGGACCTCAACACCGTTCCGAAGAAGTACGAGGGACTTGACGGCACCGAGCTGGCGATTTCCGAATCGCAGGAGCGCATGGCCGTGGACGTGGCAGCCGAGGATGTCGACGAGTTCCTGGGGTACGCCCGCGAGGAGAACCTCGAAGCCACGGTGATCGCCACCGTGACCGAGGACCCGCGCATGGTGATGACCTGGAACGGCGACAAGATCGTGAACCTGAGCCGCGAGTTCCTGGCGTCCAACGGCGCCTCCAAGCATCAGGTCGTGCGCGTCGAGGAGCAGGAGGCGTACGAGGTGCCCGCCTCGTGGCGCGAAGGCTCGCTGGCCGACCGCATGAACGCGGTCGTCACCGACCTCAACGTGGCATCGAACAAGGGTCTGTCCGAACGTTTCGATTCGACGATCGGAGCCGGAACCGTGCTCATGCCGTTCGGTGGACGCAAGCAGCTCACCCCGAACGAGGCCATGGTCGCCAAGCTCCCTGTGTTCGGCGAGACCACGACCGCTTCGGCCATGGCGTGGGGCTTCAACCCGTACATCATGTCGAAGAACCAGTTCACCGGCGCATACCTGTCGGTCGTCGAGTCGCTGTCGAAGCTGGTCGCGGCCGGTTTCGAACACGAGAAGGCGTACCTGAGCTTCCAGGAGTACTTCGAGAAGCTGCGCGACGAGCCGGAACGCTGGGGCAAGCCAACGGCCGCCGTGCTTGGTGCGCTGATGGCGCAGGTCGACCTCGGCGCCGGCGCGATCGGCGGCAAGGATTCCATGTCCGGTTCGTTCGAGAACCTCGACGTGCCTCCGACGCTGATCTCCTTCGCCGTGGCCGTAGGCAGCATGAAGCGCGCCACCTCCCCCGAGTTCAAGGGTGCCGGCCACCGCATCGTGCGTATCGCGCCGCGTTACCTGGCCGACGGCCTGACCCCGGACAAGAATGCGCTGCTTGAGGCGTTCTCGCTGGTCGAGGAGCTTACCGACCCGTCGCATCACATCGCGTTGGCCGTCTCCACGCCGGGCTACGGCGCGACTGCCGAGGCGCTGTTCAAGATGACGCTTGGTAACCGCATCGGCCTGACGCTCAACGAGAGCATCGCCGCGGACGACCTGTTCAAGCCTGCATACGGCTCGTTCATCATCGAGCTGGCGGACAACGAGAAAATCCCGGTGGCCTCCAACCTGGTCGAGGTCGGCGAGATCGGCACCACCACCGCCGAGTACGTGTTCAAGGCGGCGGGCGAGACGCTGGATCTGGCGAACGTGCAGGAGGCGTGGGAGTCCGGTATCGAATCCGTGTTCCCATACCGTTCCAAGAGCGACGAAGCCGGCAAGAGCGTCGAAACCATCACATTCAACGCGCCGAAGAAGACCGTGTACACGGGCGCCGGCGTCGCCAAGCCGCACGTCGTGATTCCGGTGTTCCCCGGCAACAACTGCGAGTATGATTCCGCCGCCGCCTTCGAGCGTGCGGGCGCGGACGTGACCACGCTGATCGTCAACAACCTGACGCCGGCCGCCGTCGCCGAATCGACGCAGGCGCTGGTGGACGAGATCAACAAGAGCCAGATCGTGATGATCCCCGGCGGATTCTCGGGCGGCGACGAGCCGGACGGCTCCGCGAAGTTCATCACCGCGTTCTTCCGCGCGCCCGCGGTCACCGAGGCCGTGCGCGACCTGCTCAAGAACCGCGATGGCCTGATGCTCGGCATCTGCAACGGCTTCCAGGCGCTCATCAAGCTGGGTCTGGTTCCGTATGGCGACATCGTGCCGATGACCGCCGAATGCCCGACGCTGACGTTCAACACGATCGGCCGTCACCAGAGCCGTCTGGTGCGCACTCGTGTCGCGTCGAACCTGTCGCCGTGGCTGTCGCGCACGGCCGTGGGCGACGTGCACACCGTGGCCATCTCGCATGGTGAAGGCCGCTTCGTCGCCGCCGAACCGGTGCTTGACCTGCTCAAGGCCAACGGACAGATCGCCACGCAGTACGTGGACGAGGCCGGCGTGCCCGGCATGGACCTGGCCGTGAACCCGAACGGCTCGCTGCTCGCCATCGAGGGCATCACCAGCCCGGACGGCCGCGTCTTCGGCAAGATGGGTCACTCGGAGCGCTCCGGCAACGGCCTGTACGTCAATGTGCCCGGCGACAAGTACCAGCCGATCTTCGAGGCCGGCGTCGGGTACTTCGCCGCGTGACGGTGATGACTGACTGATAACAGACTGGGGCGGGAACCTTCTCGGGTTCCCGCCCCAGTCTGTTGTTGATGAAGTATGGCCTCCGCGCGATACGCGGCGGTATGAATTACTCGGCCTTTGAGGGCGCGACAGGTTCTGCGACCGCCGCACCGTTCGCCACAGGAGCGCTGTTAACAGTGTTGTTGGCCAGTTGCTGATGCACGGTCTTCGCGATGTGACGGCTGACCATGAACCAAATCGCCCCGGCGACAACCACGACAAACGAAATCGGATAGATATACTCAGCGATTCCGTATCCATACTGCGAGGAAGGCAGTACGCCACGATCGTCAAAATCCCAACGCAGTGCATAGAAAGCGACTACAGCAAGCACCGAGAATACGATGGCCGCGATCGGCTTCTTCAACACTCCGAACAGCAGAATAAGCAGCGAAGACACCGCGATGACCGCCATGAGCGTAATGCATATGACAGCTTCCAGGTACATGCCGCCGAGCAGCTTCCCGGACTGGAGACCCGCGATGTAGATGCGCAGGAATGTCAGCAGCGACAGCCCCACCACATCCTTGTTGTGTAGACCGGCTTCCGCGGTGTATACCCGATCACCATACTGCTTCAGGTATTCTGCATAATCGCCCTTTGCTGAGGCGAACGGCAGGAAGAACGACACCGCCATCGCCACTGCGCCGACCACCAACAGCACATACGGAATGAGCTGCTTGGCGGGGAGCCTCTTCGAGACCTGTTGGCCTTGTGCTATATCTCCCATATTGTCACCTTTCTTTCCTGTGTTCTCGTATCATGTTTGATGACGGGTTGTGACCGTGCACGTGATACTGTGCACGAAGTGCTTAGTCATCGGGTATCAATCACTTGGGATTGGTCGTCGTCACGGTCACCGTGTACATTCCGGCTTCAGCAGTAGGCTCATACAAGCGCTCGATGACATCTTTAGCCTGTTTATTGGCAATTTTCAGCAGTTGTGTTCGGTCTAGCCGAGCTTCGGTCTTTTTCTTGGCGTCTTCCATCGCAGCTTTAGTGTCCTCTACATCCGCTGCGTTAAAGAAGGAATCAGACTTGTCAAAGAAACGCAGTGAATCTGGATTGACGGCCACCGACTGGATTTTCGGTGCAGGTAGCGTGATAGACACTGTTTTGGAGTCCTTGTCGATTTTTATCTGGGCCTTGGCCAGATCGACCCCCGCGCGCACCTCGTATGTGTAGAACATCGTGAACTGCTTCTTGTTCAGGAACGCAATACCACCGTCTTCGTATTTCTCGAAGCCGTAATCCGTTTCCTTAGCCGTGGTAAGATCCTGAATCTTCTCCAGCTGCTTAACGACGACTTCATTGGTCAATTCCGGTTGAGGATTGAAGAACTTGGTGATGGCACCACGAATCCATACTCCGGCGAACACAAAGATGACGGCGATGACGACCGCCAGAATGATTGTTGCTTTCAGGCTCATCTTGAATGATGAGCCATCTTTGTCGATGCGTGCACCCATTTTTCACCTTTTCTCTTTCATACTCTCGTCATCTCAATTCATGTGGCATCTGATGCAATCCAGTTCTGGCATACGTCTACAAAATGTATGGGCAAAACCGCGACGAGACATCAGTCGTCGACTGAATTCGAGCTGGTTCTCACCGGTTATGCAACACATTAGCGATGCACAATCAGCAACACAATAAGTATAACGTAAATATTGCGACATAATGCTATATCTGAGCTTGGTTATGATCCTTGTGCTGGTAACGTTGCCGAACCATCATGCACCGGTCGGCATCAACACGAGCCGCATAAGAAGGGAACGACAATGACATCACCGAGAAGTTCGATTTCCCAGTATCTCCCGCGAAATTGCACGAAGCCGTCCGATCCATGTTGTCATGCGGCGCCGCATTCTCACTACGCGAAGCAAATGACACCGAAATGAAAACGACATTCACTCCTTACGACAGCGACGATGTCCTGACAGCAACCGTGAACGGCAGCGGTGACGAGTCGAAGATAACGCTGTCTGCACAAGACTCGTCGAATACAGGGGCGCGCATCATGCGCTTTGCCACCGATTTGGCTGCCCGGTGGAAAGGGGCGAAGGCCGGAGCCGTGATTGGCGGGGAGCGTACAATGTGGGATATGAGCGAGCATGTGGAGCATGGATTCGGCCCGGTGTGGGACAGTGAATCGCGGATTCTGGTACTGGGGTCGATGCCCAGTCCGAAATCGCGGAAGGCGGCGTTCTACTATATGCACCCGCAGAATCGCTTCTGGCCGGTGATGCAGGCGTTGTTCGCCGACCCGGCGGATCCGTCTGATGTCACCGGCGACTCGCTGCAATCCCGCCGCGCATTCGCGATGCGCCACCATATCGCCTTGTGGGATGTCATCGCGTCCTGCGACATCACCGGGGCCAGCGACGCCAGCATCCGCAACGCCACGCCGAACGATCTGACGCCCCTGCTGCGCGATGCGCCGATCGCTCGCATATTCACCACCGGAGCGAAGTCGGCGCAACTCTATCGCAGACTCATCGAACCACGACTGGCCGCAACCGGCATCACCATCGGCATGACTCCGCTCCCCTCCACCAGTCCGGCCAACGCCTCGATGCGGCTGCCGGCGCTTATCGAAGCCTACCGACTGGCCTTCCAGAGCGCAGGCGCTCTTGAAATGGCGGATGAAACGGTCACTGGTCTCTGACGCGATCGCGGCGTGGACGGCGGTGCCGGGCAATCGACGCGCCCAACCGGCAGACCGGGATGAGATACAGGAACGGCGCCGCGAATCGTCAGCCTCAGCCGAATGATATGCGCCGGAGCACAACTGATGGGCGCAACGATCAATTGCGGCATTGGCTGGCGGACGGCAATCTCGATGTGGCGGTGGCGGATTTCACCGGCATGCCGACCGGCGTGGAGCTGGTGGATTTCTATCAGGAACGTATGGTGTTGGTCATCGCGAACTCGCTGTGACTGGATCTCGCCGGCGGCGGGACGCCGCCGGATGAGACCGCCATCGGCGCCGGTGACCTGTCATCCTTGGAGCGCCGCCCGTTCCTGCTGGGCAATCCGCAGGACATCGACGGACGCATCGGCGACATGCTGTTCCGCCGAGCCGGATTCGCTCCCGTGGCTGCGGGCCGGGAACCTCATACGCGATCAGCTTCGGCATATCCACCTGCGACTACCGGTGGAGCGCGGTCGATGATTTCATCGACCGCGCGCGCCGGAGCATCAGCACCATTGACCGGCATGATTCCGGCCGGAACCGTCGGATCACGCCTGATAGTCGTTGAGCATGGCCTCGATGTTGTTGCCATCGGGATCATGGACGAACGCGGCATAGTAGCCCGGCCCGTAGTTCGGGCGCGGACCGGGCTTGCCGTTGTCGGTGCCGCCGGCCGCGAGACCCGCCTCATGGAACGCCTTGATGGCGTCGGCGGTCTTGGCGCGGAACGCGACGTGTGACGGCACGACCGGATTGCCGTCCTTCGGCGATTCCAGCCAGATGCCGTCGCCGTCCTCGTCGTTGGCGAAGCATACCGCAGTCGGGTATGCGACCTTCTTGACATAGCCCAGCGGCGCCAGCAGCTTCTCGTAGAAATCGGCGCGCTTGGCGGCGTCGGCGACGAACAGTCCGATGTGATCGATCATGATGAACCTCCTATGACCATGTGGATGACTATTCCATTATCCTTGCGTCGCTCGTGACGCGGGTGAATATCAGCTTTGGGTAAAGCCCCGTTTCAGGCGCCGAAATCGGTGTCGCCGGCGGCGTCGGCCCGGGCCACGGCAGCCTCGGCATCGCATGCGGCCTGTTCGATGACCCGCTCGTAGCCGGTCAACGCGGCGAACGGCATGAACTGGGCGGCCCGCTGACGACGGGACATCTGCGGATGCCTGCGCGACACGTGATGCGGCATATCGATGATGTCGTCATATTTATGCGTCTCATGTAATGCCATATGGACTCCTTTTCACGCCCGATAGCGCAATACGCTCGATACGCTCATGCACGATGGCCTCCGATCTGCCGATTGCGGTCCTGGCCGGTGGCGCCGTCCTCCATGTCCATCGCCTTGATGACGGCATTGCGGCCGAATTTCCTCTTGACCTCCAGCAATGCAGTCTGCATGTCATGCTCACGCCGCACATCACTGTTCGAAATGCCGACATGGCCATTGTCCCCCTCCTCCGCGGACGAATCGATCCGGGAAAACAGATCAAGCTGCTCGTAGCGTTTGCCAGCCGCAAGCTCATTCGCCGTGGCCACATCATCGGCGATGACGGTGAGCCGGCGCACCAACAGACGCGGATCCACGATGCGCTCGTACAGCATCGTCATCGCCTCACGGATGCGAGTGGAAGACGAGGTGAACTCCCCCAGTCCGATCGACCCGGTGGCCGGCTTGGGGACCCGCCGCCCATACCGGTCGACGGACACCGGCCCGCGATAGCTCTTGCCCGCCTGATCGGAGGCCCGTTTCATCGCCGAATCCGCGCAGGAATCCAGTTTGATCGAGTCAAGGCTGCCGATGTCGTAGCCGACCGCGAGCGTCAGACGATTCGTCAGCACCCGCTTGCCGACAAGATCCAAGGCGAGCGCGTCCGCCATCTCCTTGACGATGAGCCGTCCCGTGGCATAGTCGGCGGGCCCGGTGAGCACCTGCCCACTGCTGATGCTGTGCGCATCCGGCTCATACGATTGGATGTCCGCGATCGTGCACGGCTCCCAGCCCCACGCATGGTCGATGAGTAGTTCGGCGTTCCTGCCGAACATGCGGTAGAGCAGATCCTCGTTGTAGTAGTCGGAGGCCCGGCCGATCGAGCATCGGGCGACGTCCCCCATGGTCAGCAGGCCGGCATGCTCAAGCTTCCGGGCATAGCCGCGACCGACCCGCCAGAAATCCGTAAGCGGACGATGGTTCCATAGCAGTCGCCGATACGACATCTCGTCAAGCTCCGCCACACGAACGCCATCCTCATCGGCGGGCATGTGCTTGGCCACGATGTCCATCGCCACCTTCGCCAGATACATGTTGGTGCCGATGCCAGCCGTGGCGGTGATGCCCGTCTGCGCGAGAATGTCACGCACGATGGCCCTCGCCATCTCGTGCGGGCCCATGCCCAGCGCGCGCAGATAGGGCGTGGCATCGATGAACACCTCATCGATCGAATAGACATGGATGTGCTCGGGCGCGGCATATCGCAGGTACACGCCGTACACCCTGCCGCTCACCTCCAGATAATGCGCCATTCGCGGCTTGGCGATCACCATCGACGCCTTCAATCTCGGGGAATGTTCAAGATCCTGAGAATCACAGGATTCACCGGACAGCCGTCCGCCAGGAGCCAGCATCGCCCGCTCGGCGTTCACCGATGCCAAGCGCTGCCGAACCTCGAACAAACGTGCGCGTCCGGGAATGCCATACGCCTTCAGCGAAGGAGACACGGCCAGGCAGATGGTCTTGTCCGTACGCTCCTCATCCGCCACCACCAGATGCGTGCGCAGCGGGTCGAGACCACGGTCGTGGCACTCCACGGAAGCGTAAAAAGACTTCAGGTCTATGGCAAGATACACATGCTCGCCCCGAACCATCGTCACCACCCCCTTTCGCGCTTTCGTTTCAGAGTACAATCATTATGAGACATATGTTCGATAGTATGTCGCCGCCCATGAGGCCCATCTGCCACACCCCCGAGCGCGGATGTAGCCGCCGATTGGTACTGTGGATAGGTAGCGAATCCCCTGTCTCCCATGTTTTGGAAGGAGCTTTGGCTTGTCAGCTGAACTCGAAGACATTCACGAAGAATGCGGCATCTTCGGCGTATGGGGTCACCCGGACGCCGCCCGCCTGACGTATTTCGGACTCCACGCACTGCAACACCGCGGTCAGGAAGGCGCCGGCATCGTCTCCAACGACCACGGCCATCTCATCGGACACCGCGGCCTCGGACTGCTGACCCAGGTGTTCGGCGACGAGCGCGAGATCGGACGGCTCACCGGCGACAAGGCGATCGGCCACGTGCGTTATGCCACCGCCGGATCGGGCACCACCGACAACATCCAGCCGTTCATCTTCCGGTTCCACGACGGCGACGTGGCGCTGGGGCACAACGGAAACCTCACCAACTGCGTGTCGTTGCGTCGCAAGCTGGAGGACGAAGGCGCGATCTTCCACTCCAACTCCGACACCGAAGTGCTCATGCACCTGATCCGCCGCTCCTCCAAGCCGACCTTCATGGACAAGCTCAAGGAGGCGCTCAACACCGTGCACGGCGGGTTCGCCTACCTCATCATGACCGAGGACGCGATGATCGGCGCGCTCGACCCGAACGGCTTCCGACCGCTGTCCCTCGGCAAGATGAAGAACGGCGCCTACGTGCTCGCCTCCGAGACCTGCGCTCTCGACGTCGTCGGCGCCGAACTGGTACGCAACATCCGCCCCGGAGAGATCATCGTGGTCAACGACCACGGCTACAAGATCGTGCAGTACACCAACAAGACGCAGCTGGCCATCTGCTCCATGGAATACATCTACTTCGCCCGCCCGGACTCCAACATCTACGGCGTGAACGTGCACTCCGCCCGCAAGCGCATGGGCGCGCGCCTGGCCGAGGAATCCCCGGTCGACGCCGACATGGTCATCGGCGTGCCCAACTCGTCGCTGTCCGCCGCGTCCGGTTACGCCGAGGCCGCGCACCTGCCCAACGAAATGGGCCTGATCAAGAACCAGTACGTGGCCCGCACCTTCATCCAGCCCACGCAGGAGCTGCGCGAGCAGGGCGTGCGCATGAAACTGTCCGCCGTCCGCGGTGTCGTGCGCGGCAAGCGCGTCATCGTCATCGACGATTCGATCGTGCGCGGAACCACGTCCAAGCGCATCGTCCAGCTGCTCAAGGAAGCCGGCGCCGCCGAAGTGCACATGCGCATCAGCTCGCCGCCGCTCAAATACCCGTGCTTCTACGGCATCGACATCTCCACCACCAAGGAGCTGATCGCCGCGAAGAAATCCGTCGAGGAGATCCGCGACTTCATCGGCGCCGACTCCCTCGCCTTCCTGTCGCTCGACGGCTTGGTCGAATCCATCGGCCTCAACGCGCAGGCACCCTACGGCGGACTGTGCGTCGCCTACTTCAACGGCGACTACCCGACCGCGCTCGACGACTACGAGACCGACTTCCTCAAGTCCCTCACCCCCGAGGACCGTGTCCGTCTGCCCGAATTCGCGCTCTACAAGAGCAAGTACGAAGGCAACGAGTACACCACCGCGCCGACGCAGCAATAAAGGCGTTCCAGCACCACAGACCAATCCCAATCCCGACACAACCCAACAAGCATCATCCAAGAAAGGTACGTCATGCCACAAGCATATGAAAACGCCGGTGTCAGCGTGGAAGCCGGCTACGAGGTCGTCAAGCGCATCAAATCGCACGTCGCCCGCACCAACCGTCCCGGCGTCGTCGGCGGCATCGGCGGCTTCGGCGGCCTGTTCGACCTCGCGTCCCTCGGCTACAAGGAGCCCGTGCTGATCTCCGGCACCGACGGCGTCGGCACCAAGCTCGTCGTCGCCAAGATGGTCGACAAGCACGACACCATCGGCGTCGACTGCGTGGCCATGTGCGTCAACGACATCGCCGCCCAAGGCGCCGAGCCGCTGTTCTTCCTCGACTACATCGCCTGCGGCAAGAACGATCCGGCGCTGCTCGAACAGGTCGTCTCCGGCGTGGCCGACGGATGCGTGCAGTCCGATGCCGGTCTGATCGGCGGCGAGACCGCCGAAATGCCCGGCATGTATGACGAAGACGAATACGATCTGGCCGGATTCGCGGTCGGCGTGGCCGAAAAGTCCGCCATCGTCGACGGCTCCGGCATCACCGCCGGCGACGTGCTCATCGGACTGCCATCCACCGGCGTGCACTCCAACGGCTTCTCCCTCGTGCGCAAGGCCCTGTTCGAGCAGGCCGGCTATACCGTCGACACCGTGCTCCCCGAACTCGGCGGAGCCAAGCTCGGCGACGTGCTGCTCACCCCGACCAAGATCTACGTCAAGACACTCAAGCCCCTATTCAAGGCAGGCGTCGTCAAGGGCGTCGCCCACATCACCGGCGGCGGTTTCATCGAGAACATCCCCCGTATGATCCCCGACGGCCTCGCCGCCGACATCACGCTCGGATCCTGGCCCGTCCTTCCCATCTTCGACGTCCTGGAACGCGCCGGCGACATCGACCACAAGGAGATGTACAACATCTTCAACATGGGCATCGGCATGGTGCTCGCCGTCTCCGCCGAACGCGCCGACGAGACGCTCGCCCTGCTCAAGGACAACGGCGAAGCCGGATATGCGATCGGCACGATCGTCCCCGACACCGACGGCACGCAGATCACGCTGAAGTAAGCATCCACTCCCGCACTCCTCACTGATGGGGAGTGCGGTCACAAGCGAATCCGGGGGTGGCCGGCAAGCCCCCCCCAGTCCGTCTGCAACGGACAGCCCCGCCAGCGGGGCCTGAAGAAAGGACACATCATGGGTCAGAAAGTCTTGGTCATCGGCTCGGGCGCACGCGAACACGACATCGCGCACGCGCTGCTGCGCGGCGACAGCGTCAGCGAAGTCACCGTCGCCTCCGGCAACCCCGGCATGGAACTGGACGGCATCCGCACCACCCAAATCAACGAATCAAACCACGCCGCCTTCATCAGCTTCATGCAGCACAACCAGTACGACTGGGCGTTCGTCGGCCCTGAAGTCCCCCTGATCGAAGGACTCGTCGACGACTTCGCCGCGGCCGGCATCAAGGCCTTCGGCCCCAACAAGGCCGCCGCCCAGATCGAAGGCTCCAAAGACTTCGCCAAGCAGCTGATGGCCCGCCACAACATCCCCACCGCCCAATACCGCACCTTCGACAACCTCGAAGACTCCGTCGCCTACGTGCGCGAACACGGCGCCCCCATCGTCGTCAAGGCCGACGGACTCGCCGCCGGCAAGGGTGTCACCGTCGCCATGGACGTCGACACCGCCATCACCGCTCTCGACGACATCTTCATCGACCACCGCTTCGGCAAGGCCGGCGCCAAGGTCGTCATCGAAGACTTCCTCGAAGGCCAGGAATTCTCCCTCATGAGCTTCGTCCGCGGCACCGAATTCTGGCCCATGCCCATCTCCCAGGACCACAAGCGCGCCTACGACAACGACGAAGGACCCAACACCGGCGGCATGGGCGCCTACAGCCCCGTTCCCCAGATCGGCCAGGACGTCATCGACACCGCTATCGACACCATCGTGCGCCCCACCGTCGAAGCCATGGCCGCCGAAGGCACCCCCTTCACCGGCATCCTCTACGCCGGCCTCATCGCCACCGCCGACGGCCCCAAGGTCATCGAATTCAACGCCCGCTTCGGCGACCCCGAAACCGAAGTCGTCCTCCCCAAGCTCACCAGCGATTTCGGAGCAGCCATCAGCGCCATCCTCGACGGCGGCACCCCCGCCTTCACCTGGGACAGCGACAACGCCACCCTCGGCGTCGTCCTCGCCTCCAACGGCTACCCCGTCAACGTCATCAAGGGTGCCAAAATCCCCTCCATCCCCGTCGACGACACCTCCCACGTCTACTACGCCGGCGTCTCCAACAGCGACCAAGGCCTCGTCGCCTCCTCCGGACGCGTCCTCCTCATCGAAACCACCGCCCCCGACCTCAAGTCCGCCCAAGACAAGGTCTACGCAATCATCGACAAGCTGGACACGGAGGGAATGTTTTACCGCCACGACATCGGTGCCAAAGCGCTGAAGTGAGTTGTGCGGCGCATCTGCTGCGTTGCGGAACGCTCGAAGTACCATCGTACGTCGTCGCATTCCGCGCCTTGCATCTGCACCACACAACTCACTTCAGGCGGTAAAAAGCCGTGTATGGCATGCCTATGAAATTGCCCCCGCTAGTAGCGGGGGCAATTGCTATTTTGTGAGGCCTTACGGCAGATCCATGAAGTCGGTGTCTTTCAGATAGTTTTTGCCGGCCGTGATGTCGTACTGGATGAGCTTGTAATCGGTCATCAGCTGCTTGGTCTGCTCGTCGAACTCGTCCTCGGCCATCGGGTTGCCCGCCGCGTCAAGATAGATATCCTGCCCCTCGGGGATGCGGTCCCATCCCTGGATCTTGTTGACCACCGGCGGCTCCATGGCGGAGACCTTCTTGTGCATGAGCGTCAGGAACGCCAGGTACGGCGACACCTTCGCGTTCATGTGCTCCGCAGTCTGCGCCACGAAATAGTTCGGCGACGAGTACACGCTGTTGTCGACCTTCTTGCCCTGCGAGCCGGACGCCTTGTTGGACCATATGAAATAATCCGTCAAATGCAGCGCCAGCGAATTGTTCGTATCCTGGCTGGCGGTTTCGTAGATGCCCGGCAGATGGTCGCCATAGAACACGACCGTCACCGGCTTGTCGAGCTTGTTGAGCTCATCGAGGAAGTTCTTCGTCTCCGTATCGGTGATGCTCGCGCCCTTCGCATACGTGTCGATAGCCGTCACTTCGTCGGAGCCGAGGGAATCGGCGCCGTCGGCCGCGGTGGCCTTGAACTCGTTGTCGGCATACCAGTCGTTGTACGGCATATGGTTCTGCATCGTGATGATCTGGATGAACTGGTTCGAATCGGTCGAGCTGATGTCCTCCAACGCGCTCTGATACGTGGCCTTGTCGGACACGTACGGGGAACGGTCGATCTTGTCCCGATGCTTGATGATGTCGTCGCCCTGCAGCGTGTAGAAATGCGCGAATCCGAACTTCTTGTAGTTCGTCGCACGCGAATACATCGACGGCTCATACGGGTGGAAGGCGATGGAGTTCTTCGGAGCCCCCCACATCTGGTTGATCGTCGGCGTCCAATGCTGCCCCGGTACCAGCTGCTGGTACGGGCTGGTCAGAGACGAGTCGAAATTCGCCATGCTCAGGCCCGACAATCCCATATACTCCAAGTTCGCGGTGCCGCCACCGTATCCGGACGACAGCATCAGACCGCTGGTCGTGCCGGATTTGATGGCACGGACCTCCGGAATGGCGTCCTTGTTGAGCTTCACACCGGGTACGCGCGCGGGGTCTGAGAACGATTCGGACAGCACGTAGACCACCGTCGAATCGGTCATGTTCTTCGTGCGCGAGGCGTTGATCTTCTCGGCGGCGGCCTCGTACCTCTTGACGACCTCCTTCATCGTGGCCTCGCTGTAATCGCTCGGCTCATCCATGATCGTCGGGTTGAGCTGCCGGGTGAACGAGACCAGCGGACCGTTGCGCTGCGCGTCATACACGGAATCCCACATCGAAGGAGTGTCGCCCAGGGCCTTGGAAAAACCGTTCGCCCACGAGCCGACAGTGCTGACCTGGTCACAGTACAGGCCGAAGAACAACGACGGCAGCAGGAACACCATCAGACGGATTCCGGCGGCCAACCCCTTGTTGTCGAAACGGATCATGCGACCATGCCGGCCATCGACATGGTTGAGCACCACGAACAGTGCGACGAACACCAGGAACACCGCGAGTGCGCCGAGGATGATCCAATGGGCCCCCGGAGGGGTGAAACTCATCAGATTGCCGGTATTCGAGCCGAGGAAGCCCAGGTCGGACGGCAGAATCGCCTCATAGCGTATGGACACCTTGAAATGCTCGATGACGCCCACGATGATGGCCACGGCCAGCAGCACCGGCGTGGCTATCCAGAACCGGTTGAACAGCATGAGCAGCGCCAGATACAGCGCGCCGATGAGCAGCAGGTTCAGCACGAACACGAAGTTGCCCTTGGTCCACATCTTCGACACGAAACCCCAGCCCACGACGGGACTGGACAGCTGCACGCGCGTGCCGGACTGGCTGACGCCCCACTGCAGCGCAGCGACCGCCGCCATGTCGAACACCACGAACAGGACACCGTACAGCCAGCCGGGGAACGGCTTATACTCACGGCGACCGCCGTTTCTGCCGCCTTTGCCGCCGTTCCTGCCGGAAGAGGAGTCGGCCCGCTTGATATCCAGCACCTCGATCTCGCCGGACGGGCTGACGGCATCGGCCACGTTCGTACCGTCGTCGTTCTTGTCGTTTATTTCGTCGCTCATATACCCGCACTTCGTGTGATTCGCATGGCGCCATCCGACCCATGCCCAATTCGTTATCGGCCATATACACGTCATCATGGTTCTTCCGCCACGTCACGCGCGGAAGGGAACGGCCATGCGCCGCCATGATGAATACCGAATGACATTCTAGTAAAGAAACGACGACAATGGTACATCACGTTCACTGATATTTCCCTGAATCTCCCCGTATGAGACCAGTCTGAGACCCGTATGGGCCACTCGCCGCCCGTTGGAATCCGCGCGGAAGAGCCCCGCATGATCCGCATAAGTGGGCCCCGTATACAGCATCGGGCAATATCATCCCTGAGACGGACGAAAGGCGCCGGGTCATACCGGGTAATATCAACCGATGACACTTACAAGGGGGATGATCGCATGGAATCGTTGCCGAGTTGGGTGACGAGGTTACTGCATATACGACTCGTCTCAGGCCCGTTGCCAACCACGATATGGGTGATTGTCGGCGTGGGAGTGGCGATATTGCTGCTGTGGCAGGTCTTCAGGAGCGATCGGTCCAAGCTGGCGAGGCAGGTGCCCATCATGCTTGTCTGCGGTGGCTTCGGCCTGCTGGTCATGTGGCTGCTTTCCGAAAAAATCATGGTATTCGGCGTATCGCTGGGCTGGCCCGTCATCATGGCTGCGGCCGCGTGCTGCGCGCTGTTGGGACTGCTGGTGACGACCATCGTGCACGCCCGGCGCGCCCGGCGCCTGATGGCCGCGGTGCTCATCCCATTCGTGCTGGTCTCCACCGCGCTCCGTATCGACTCGATTTACGGGGAGTATCAGACCATCGGCTCGCTGATCGGCTATTCGTCATATCATCCGCTCAGCACGTCGCACATGCAGAAGGGGACCCTGACCGTCGATGAATGGCTGCGCGAGGTGCTCGATGGCAAACTGCCGCCCGCCGCCGCGCACGGCAAGGTCTATTCGGTGGACATATCCAACACAGCCTCCGGATTCCGCGCGCGTACCGCGGCCGTCTACATGCCGCCAGCCGCTCTGAGCGACACACCGCCAGAGCTGCCGGTACTCGTCATGCTCGCCGGGCAGCCGGGCAATCCGGACCGCGTGTTCTCGGCCAGCGGCATCGCCGCGATCCTGGACCAGTATGCGAAGGCGCATCACGGTCTGGCGCCCATCGTCATCTCGCCCGACCAGAACGGCGACAACACGGTGAACAGCCTGTGCGCCGACACGACCAAGGTCGGACGCGCGGAGACGTATCTGACCGTCGACGTGCCACGGTGGATCAAAGCGCATCTGCCCGTGTCCCGGCAGGCGCGGGATTGGGCGATCGGCGGGTTCTCGCAGGGTGGCACGTGTGCCACCCAGTTGGGACCGCGGCACCCGGACATATTCGGCTCCATCATCGCCGTGGACGGCGAGCTGAAGCCCACCGCCGGATCCGTGGAGCATATGGTCGCCGAATATTTCAACGGCGACCGCAGCGCCTATGAGGCTCAAGTGCCGGCCAACGCCATCGCCGACCACGCGCCTTCCAACCAGATCATGATTCTGGGGGCGGGCAAGCGCGACGCGAGATCCATAAAAAACGTCATCGTCAACGGCCAGGCCGGTGTCAAGGCCGGCATGCACGTCGTGAAGATCGTCGTGCCTGACACCGGCCATGACTGGCATTCCGTCAACGCGACATTGGAGGCGGCCGTCCCCTGGCTGTGCGCGCACCGCTGGGGTCTGGGCGAAACGGGCCTGACATGGTCCGACTATCCGAGAATCGAGGTTCTGCAATGAGCGACACGCAAGTCGAACCGGAGAGCGGCAAAGAAAGCCGCCGCAAATGCCGTACCCACGGCAGGATGCATGCCTTGGTGCAGGACGTGAGCGTCTGGATTCACGGGCATCGCCTCGCAGTGACGTTGTCCTGCACGTTCGCGGGGCTCAACATCGCCATGTGGATCGGCTTCGCGCTGGCCGGCCGTCCACTGCCTCTGCGCAGCCTGCGCACCAGCCTGCAGGAGTTCAACCTGCTGCATCTGCTGGCCACGCTGCTGCTGACACGCGGAATCCTGCAGCTGCTCGTCGACACGATCGCGCTGTTGGTGATGTTCTCCATCGCCGAGACGCTGCTGGGCCGCCGCCGCACCCTGACGGCGGCCTTCATCTGCACGCTCGCCGGGACGGCCCTGGGACTGCTGCTGTGCGGAGGCATCGCCCAACTGTTGCAGGGCACTCCGGTGGTGGGCCGCATCCGTTTCGCGCTCAGCCCGCTGACGCTGGGCGTGGGCGCGATGATGGCGGCCAGCGCGTTCACCCGCCGCCTGTGGAGGCGACGCATCCGTCTGATCGGCTATGTGTCCATTATCATGGTTGTGATGTTCAGTGGTAATCCCGGTGACTACTGCCTGCTCGCGGCGGCGGGATTCGGCCATGTACTGGGCGCGCTGGCATCCAAGCGGAAGACCGTCCGACAGCTGGACGACACTTCGGCGGCGGATCCGCTGCACTGGCAGCTGAGCACGTCGTACGAGACCCGTCGCGTGTTCGCGGCCATCGCGCTGGTACTCACGCTCGGCCCGATCATCGCAATCTCCTCACCAACCCATATCGGCCCGTTGAGCTCATTGGGACTGATTATGAGCCCGGCCTCACCCGATGACGGCAAGCTCGCCTCCTGCCTTGCCGGCATGGCCCGCACCGACTGCTTCTTCCAGTTCAATCTGCTGCGGGTGTCCATGCCTGGGGCGGTCCTGCGTTCCCTGCTGCCGACCGCGGTGATGCTCATCATGACCTGGGGCCTGTATCGTGGCAGGCGTCTCGCCGCGTGGGCGTTCATCATCGTCGGGCTGGGGGAATCCTGCATCGCGATGCTGTACTATTTCGTGGCGCCTCTGTCTCACGCGCCGCAGGGGTTGCGTTCCCTGCTGCTGCACGGCGCGATTCCGGCGAGCATCGCCAACGTGCTGTTGCCGATGGTGTTCGCCATCGCCGTCGCCTGCTCCATGCGCCACTTCCCGATCCGCACGGACGCGGGGCGTCTGCGGCGAGGCAGCGCGGCGGTCGTCATCGCCCTGGCCGTCTGCATCGCGGCGTATCTGGGCTTCGGACTGTTGCGCCCCGGCGATTTCCGGCCTCCGGCGACATGGCATGGCCTGATGCATGAGCTGCCGTCACGGTTCATTCCCATCGGGTTCCTCAACCGCAGCAGGCCGTCGTTCCTGCCGCGCACCGTGGCCGCATCGGTGGTCGATCAGGCCGTGGGACTGGTTTTCTGGCTCGTGGTGCTGGTCGTCGCGGTCCGATGGATGCGTGAGATCCTGCTGGTCGACGGACGCGCCCGCGCCAACGCCGGCCGCCTGGTGGAGCTGGATGGCGAGTCGATGAGCTTCATGACCACGTGGGAGGGCAACCATTACTGGTTCTCCGCCACCGGACGGTCGGCCATGGCATACCGGGTGATCCACGGCATCGCGCTGACGACCACGGGCCCGTTCGGCGACCGTGGCGAATGGTCGTCCGACCTGCGCGAGTTCGCTCGGTTCAGCATGCAGCAGTCATGGTCGCCCGTGCTATACAGCGTGCATCGCGAGCAGCGCGACCAGCTTGCCGCCATGGGCTGGTATTCGCTGGAGGTCGGCAGCGAGATGGTGGTCGATCCCCGGCAATGGAAGACGACCGGCAAGAAATGGCAGGACATCCGCACCGCCATCAACAAGGCGAAACGTTCCGGCATCAGCGACGTGATGTCGACCTTCAACGAGGCCCCGAACGACATACGCGAACAGATCGAGGAGATCTCCGAGCAGTGGGCGCAGCTCAAGGCGCTGCCGGAGATGAAGTTCACGCTGGGCGGCGTCGAGGAGCTGCACGACCCGCGCGTGCGCATCCTGTACGCGATCGACGCCGAAGGGACGGTGCTAGGCGTGACCAGCTGGCTGCCGACGTGGCGCGACGGGCGCATCATCGGCTGGACGCTTGATTTCATGCGGCATCGCACCGACAGTCCGAACGGCATCATGGAGTTCCTGATCGCGCGCATGGCGGAGCGGCTGCGTGACGAGGGGCTGGAGCACCCCGAGTGCGCCGTCGAGTTCATGAGCCTGTCCGCCGCGCCGCTGGCCGGCATGAACCCGCAGCGCGACAATGCCGACGAGACCGGACATATGGATACCGGCACCGTCATGCTGCAGCATGCGCTGCAGATCGTGGCGGATTGGATGGAGCCCGCATACGGATTCCACTCGCTGTTCAATTTCAAACGCAAGTTCCAGCCGACCGAGGAGCCGGTGTACATCTGCTATCCCGATCCGGCCGTGCTGGCCCAAATCGGGCTGGCGGTCGTCCGCGCCTACGTGCCGTCCCTGACGGCGAAGGAGGCCATGGGCATGCTGCGCACACTGCAGCGGTAGCCGGCCATCCGGCCCTTCATGGGTTCCGGACAATCGCCGTGACGGTCGTCGCCCGTGTACACGGCAGGGTTGCCACGCATAGAAAACAACAATCGCAGGATTTCACCATCCCAACCGTCCTCCCGGCAGCCCTGCGACGCATTTTGGCGTGTCTCCCATAAGACGCATGTTCGGCCGATGACGATGATCGTGCACCCGCCGCGTGAATCCGGATACGGCCGGCGTGTCCATCATCTTGCCCGTATATGCGTCCGGCGGGATTTCGCAGTTCCATCGCGGACGAGCTCAACTGTTACACGGGTCAAGCGTCACCGTGCGTGGGTACCGTCACCGTGCGTGCCCTCGCAGTGTGACTGCGTCACGGAAATCATTGGAAAATAAGGGTTTCTACCGCCCTCGTCACTGTGCGAACCCTCGCACGGTGACGGTACCCACGCACAGTGACGGCCAGATCATTCATCAGACGAAACGGCATCCACATCGTGAAAATGACGCCATTCCAGCCCGGCCGAATCGGATGATTCGCTCCCCGGAGCCCGTCGCGAAGCAATCGGAGACTGCTCCGAAGAGCCCATCACGGAATGATGCCCCTCCATGCGCAAAAGCGACGAGGCCCCCGCAAGGAGGCCCCGCCGTTGAAGGAGATATAGATAGAGATAGAATCAGCGCGCCGGCATCACGCCTTGGCGAACTGGTCGACGAGGGCGCTCATCCAATCGAGCAGGTTGGTGTATTCCTTCGGCATCTGCTCGGTGAGCTCGACGATCGGGACGTTGGCGCTCTTGGCGGCACCGGTGATCTGATCGGTGGTGGAGTTAGCTTCCTGCGTGTTGAATACCAGCATCTTGATGGAGCCGCCCTTGAGGGCGTCCTGGAACGCCTTGATGTCGGACGGGGTGGGCTCGCTCTCGTTGGCGGAGGCCTGCGCGTAGCCGGTCGGGGTGGCGTCCTTCATGTCCAGGTCGTCGGCGAGGTACCATGCGACGGATTCGGTCGCGGCGTACGGCACATCCTTGGTCTTGGCGGAGGCGTCCTTGATCTTGCTTTCCAGCTGATCCTCCTTGGCGTGCCATTCCTTATTGAGCTTGGCGTAGTCGTCCTTGTGGCTCGGGTCGGCCTTCTGATAGGCCGCGGTGATGGCGTCGGCGGTGTTGTTGCGCACCTTGGCGGAGAACCAGACGTGCGGGTTGTCGCCTTCCTTGATGCCGGCGGTTTCGGCTGCGGTGACCAGCGTGGCCTTCGTCGCGGATGAGGCCTTGGACGCCCACGGATCGTAGTCGGCGCCGTTCACGACGGCGACCTTCGCGGTGCCGAACTTCGCGACGTCCTGGCTGGTGGGCTCGTAGTCGTGCGCTTCGACGTTGGTCTTCGTCATGATGTTGGTGACGTCGACGTGGGAGCCGCCGAGGTCCTTGGCGACGGAGCCCCACTGGTTGATGCTGGCAACGACTTCGATGGTGCCGTTGCCGCCTTCTCCCCCGGCGGTCTTGTTGTCCTTGCTCGTTCCGCATGCCGCGACGGCCACCAGCATAGAGGCGGCCGCCACACCCGCGACGGCGCGCCTGATGATAGATGAAATCTGCATTTGTTATTCCGTTCCTCTCCGGATGATGACGGGCTTTCTCCCGTTCTTTCGGTTCACAGTATACACGTTATTGAGATTTATTATCATTATCGTTATCAAATGGGCGTGTCGCGCGGCCGATCACGCACCGACGGACGACTCGACTTCATACAGGCCGGCGATGTCGCACAGGTCCGCCTCATGGGCGTCCTCGACCACCACGGCGCCCCGCCTGGCCACGGCGCGGATGATGTCGCGGCACGCGCATTCGCCGTCGGCATCCACATGCCGCGACAGGCAGCCCCGGCCGACCACCGGCAGCTCAAGGACATGCGTCGCCTCCCGGATCAGGCGCGACACCACCGCGCCGGTCGACCGCTCGTCGAATACGCCATCCTCGTCACCCGTGCCATACACGCACAGACGGTCGTCGTCGAAGAACCGCTCCTCGAACTCGTCCAGACCGACCGCATTGACCACGGCCGCGACGCCCATGCCATCACCCCACGAATCAAGGCGCATCATGTCTTCGAGATACCGGGCGACCGGCGTCGCCTCCAGTCCCACCGGAAGACCCACCAGGAACACACGGGCCTGACCTCGCAGAGAGGCGAGCGTCCCGCCCGCGTCGTGCTTGACCGAGCAGCTCAGACAACAATCCGACAGATCGAAGATTTCCACGTCGCCCACCCCGACGCCCTGCCCCACCGGGCGGCTGACACGCCTGACGATGCTCAGACCGGCATCCGCCTCGTCATTCGGGCGCACATCATACGAGATCGCGCATACGGACGCATACGAGTCGGCCAGGGAGAACGCCACGGAGTCCAGACTCAGCCGATCGGCGCCCGTCAGCAACACCACCGACGTATCCGCGTTTCCCCGTGATTGCAATGTCGGATGAATCATGATCGCCTTTCTTTTTGATAATGATTATCATTATGATATATTGGCATCCATGTCCAAACAATGTCAAATTCTGGGCACGCGCGCCTCAACGGGCAACCGTGTATCCCACTCGCATAGGAAAACACGCCGACGCTTCAACCCGAACCTGCAGACCAAGCGGTACTGGGTTCCCTCGCTCGGCCGTCACGTCACGCTGACCGTCAGTGTCAAAGGGATGAAGACCATCGACCGCATCGGCATCGAAGCGGCCCTGGCACGCATCCGCCGTAACACGCCGGCCCGTCTGGAACTGACGAAGTTCGACCCGGTCGTACGCAAGCGGGTCACATTCCGCGAGACCCGCTGAATCCGTTCCGACGGCCCGCACGAACCGCGGCCGTCCGAGCGTCATCTCGGCACACAGCCATCATCAAGGAGCCTCAATGGCAAAGACCAGCAAAATCAACAAGCAACTGCAACGCGAGCAGATCGTCGCCAAATACGCGCAGCGACGGGCACAGTGCAAAAGGGACTCGGTCAACCCGCACCTGACCGCCGACGAACGCGCCGAGGCGATGCGCCGACTGCATGCGATCCCCCGCGACGCCAGCCCGACCAGGCTGCGCAACCGCGACAGCATCGACGGCCGGCCACGCGCCTTCAACCGTAAATTCGGACTGTCCCGTATCAACCTGAGGGAAAAGGCGCACCGCGGGGAGCTTCCCGGCGTGGTGAAGAGCAGTTGGTGATCCACCGCGGCGCACCAACATCGCATCACCAGAAAGGCATCATCATATGAAAGACAACATCCATCCTCAATACGGGTACGTGGTATTCCGCGACCGGTCCGCCGGAAAGGCGTTCCTCACGCGGTCCACGCTGGTCGCGAAGGCCGCGAGCCTGCCGACCATCGAATGGGAGGACGGCAACACCTATTCCCTGATCAACGTGGAGGTGTCGAGCTACAGCCACCCGTTCTACACCGGCCGCAACGTCGTGCTCGACACGGCCGGCCAAGTGCAGAAATTCAACAAGCGCTACGGACGGAGCTGACAGGGCCGGCGAATGCCGGCATCCCAATGCGCGAACCATCCCCACCCGCTACGCGGAAGCCCCCGCTGGCGGGAGCTGGCTCGCGAAGCGAGACTGAGGGCGGTCGGCCGACCGGCGCAGCCCATACATCAACACTGCATAAATCCACCAACACTGCATAAACCCATCGAAAACACGAAACGGAGCAACGATATGAAGGTCAAATCGTCGATACGCTCGTTGGCGCGCAAGGACGGCTCGTACGTCGTGCGCCGCCGCGGGCATCTTTATGTGATCAACAAGAAGAACCCCCACTGGAAAGCGAGGCAAGGCTGATGGCACTGCCGAAAGTCAGAACGTCGCGCGCGAACACGCATGCGCGCAGGTCACAATGGGAGGCGCAGGCCGCGCAGCTGATCGCCGTGCACATGCCCGATGGCGAGGCGGTGCACGTGCCACACAGTCTGGTCAAGGCCGTGCGCAAGGGATACGTGAAGCCGCGGTAGACCCGCGACCCGATGCGTGATGGGTCAATCCACGCGAACCAGCCGCCAAGACCAGTGACATGGCCTCAGCAGGGACTTATATGCAGGGTGCCGCTTCTCAAGACGAGAGGCGGCACCTTTTTGCATTGGGAACCATTATCACCGTGGTACGATATGGCGGCATCATCCCATACCGACAGCCCATGCCGGCAATTCAAGGAGCGTCATAATGTCATGGGGACATCACACCGGCACGGTTCATGACGGCACCGGACGGGGACACCACGCCGATGGCGGCAGTCCCATTGACGCCAACAGCGCCGATGGACGCGACCATTCGGCGCATTACCTTTTTCTCATCATCGGCACGCCGCTGGTGGCGTTCCTCATCGCCGCGTCCGCCATGTTCGAATCGCGCGGTCTGCCGATTCCGCTGGTGCGCATCGGCACCGGCGCCGCCGGGCTCATATTGCAGACGATCCCGTTCATGCTGGTGGGCGCGATGATGTCGGCAGCGGTCAGCACATTCGTCAGCGCCGATGCGTTGGAGCGGCACGTGCCGAAATCGCTGGCCGGCGGACTGGCGATGGCGATGATCGGCGGGCTGTGCCTGCCGGTATGCGATTGCATGGTGGTGCCCACGTTCGCGAATCTGGTGCGCAAGCGGCTGCCGCTGCCGTACGCGACGGCGCTGCTGTGCGCGGCCCCGGTGATGAACCCGATGGCGATCTGGTCCACGTGGTTCGCGTTCACGGGCAGTCCATGGATGGTGGCGGCCCGCGTGGGTCTGGGCATGCTGGTGGCGAGCGCCGTGGGATTGTCGTTCGCCGTCCGCCCGTCCCGCTCCCCCGCCGTACGGGACCTTCCGCTGACGAGGGGCCGGACGCCGGCCTGTGATGGCTGCGCCGTACAACATGCGGGGCAGGATGGGCGTTCCCGCTTCATGCACTTCCTCAGGCACACGCACGACGATGTCATGCGCATGATGCCGATTCTGCTGTCCGGCACGATTGCGGCATCCATCGTACGCACCGCGCTGTCCCCACTGACCGACGGCTCCGGCACGATCGACGGCATCGGTGCCGTGACGCTGATTGCGGCGGCGATGGCGATAGCCTTCCTCTGCTCGCTGTGCTCCACGTCCGATGCGGTGATCGTCGCGAGTATGACCGGCGTGTTGCCGGCTTCCGCCATGCTCGCTTTTCTGCTTTTCGGGCCGATGCTGGATCTCAAGAACACGTTGATGCTGGTCATGGAATGCCGTCCGCGGTTCATCATCCGCTTTGTCGTGACCGTCGCGGCGGCCTGTTTCCTGGTCGCCGTCGCCATCCATCTGACGACGGGAGCGTGATGCAATGACGAATACTCTGAACTTTCCCGGCTCCGACCGGCATGCCCCGGCGGCACGGCATGCTCCCGCGCTTCCCGACCGGATCGAGGCGATCTGTTTCGCGGCACTGGGCGCGGCCATCGTGTATTCGACTACGAGCGGCTCGTATATCACGCTCACCACGCCCCGATCGCTGCCGTATCTGATCGTCGGCGCGATACTGCTGTTCGCCCTGTCCGTCGCCGCGTGGCTCGGCGTGTTCCATGCCGACGAGCGATCCTCGTTCCGTTTCCTGGTCGCGCTCGTCATCCCCACGCTGCTCATCGCCGTGCCGTTCCAACCCGGCAACGGCACCGGTTTCGACACGTACGCCGCAGGACGGGCCATCGCCATACGCCGGGACGCGCACAAGCCGGCGGGATTCGCTCATCTCCACGGGCTCGACGAGGAGCGCAAGACCATCACCATCAGCGACGACGAATTCGGCTCGTGGTTCTCCCACATCGACCACAATCCGCAGCGATACATCGGCTATCGGGTGCGTCTCACCGGTTTCGTCTACAAGCCGTCCACGCTCGGCGCCCATGAGTTCGAGCTGTCACGGCAATTCATGTCCTGTTGCATCCTCGATATGACGCCGTTCGGATTCACCACGCACTATGCGAAGACCGCGCACCTTCAGGAGCATGACTGGGTGAGCGTCGACGCGACGCTCGTACAAGGCACGTACGGCATCGCCGGGCATACGCGGCAGGGGCCGATGCTGAAGATCACGTCGCTGCACACCGCCAAAGCCGCGCCCACCGGCTATTTCTACTGGCAGTGACCGTGCTTTCGGCGGCAATCCCCGCCGCCGAAAGCACGGTCGGCTTTTGCTGCGGCTGCTGCGTCACCGGTGACTGCTACGACGACTCCGACTGCGAGCACGGCTCCACCGAGGAGTGCGAGGGCAAGGCCTGCGTGCACACCTGCCACGAGAACCGCGAAAGTCACGAGTGCGCCTTCTGCCACCTCGCCTTCGACACCAGCGAGAAGTGCCACGAGGAAATCCTCGCCGACCTCAAGGAACTCAAGGCCGAACTGGCCGCATGATATAGGCGAATGGCGGCATGGAGGGACCGAGTAGCATCCCTTCGCGCCGCCATTCGTCGTTATCGGCTCCTCCGCGCGCGAGTGCCACGCCGCAGGACCACCCCAGTCAGCCC
Source organism: Bifidobacterium bifidum ATCC 29521 = JCM 1255 = DSM 20456 (assembly GCF_001025135.1). Lineage (NCBI taxonomy): Bacteria > Bacillati > Actinomycetota > Actinomycetes > Bifidobacteriales > Bifidobacteriaceae > Bifidobacterium > Bifidobacterium bifidum. Next base: position 1,556,269 of record NZ_AP012323.1, read on the forward strand.
GCGGCCGACAGCCCTCCGCCAGCAGGGGCGAATCCGCGGAAAGGTCAGCGTTTTTCCTGACAATCGGGGCATAGGCCGAACACCTCAAGGGTATGCGACTCCACCGTGAACCCATGCCCGTCGGCCACCTTGCGCACCCAGGATTCGCTCGGCGGATCGATCTCGATCGTCTTGCCGCATTTGCGACACACCAGATGATGATGGTGGGCATCATCGCCGCACAGGCGGAACAGCTGCTGCCCATCCATGCGCACGGTATCCGCCGCTCCGGAATCCACCAGCGAGTTCAACTGCCGATACACTGTGGCGAGGCCGATGCGCAGTCCGGAATCCACCAGCTTGCGATGCAGCTCCTGCGCGGAAATGAAATCATCACAGCCGCGAAGCTGCGCCATCACGGCATCCTTCTGCTTCGTATGCCTCACCGGCCCGTTCGCCATCACACGCTCCTCAAGTATTATCATTTAACAACCATTAATGATAATAGCGCAATCCACGGCGACATGCGAGCACGCCGCACATACAACGAAACGAGGGGCGGACGCCGCAGCGTCACGCCCCTCGCTCCCGAACCGCCAAAACTACCGGAGACTACTTGAGGTCATCCCAGCAGCCGGTGGCCTCCAACGCCTCGACGGTCGCCGCAGTGTCATCCGTGAGCACGGTGATATGACCCATCTTGCGGTTATGACGCACCTGCGCCTTGCCGTAATCGTGCACGTTCCACTCGGGATGGTCGGCAATCAGCGCCCTCGTGGGCGCGACATGCTGGCCGAGCACGTTCACCATGACCGCCGGGCTGAGCAGCTTCGGCTGGATCAGCGGCCAGCCGGCGATGCCGCGGATGTGCGCGTCGAACTGATCGATCGAGCACGCCTCGATGGTGTAATGCCCCGAATTGTGCGGGCGCGGTGCCAGCTCGTTGACGACGACGCGACCGTCCTTGGTGATGAACAGCTCGATGGCGAGCGTGCCAGCCAGCTCGAAGCCGCGGGCCAGGGCCAGCGCCATCTCGTGAGCGGTGCGCGCGATCTCCGGGCTCACCTCGGCGGGGGCGATCGTCATATGCAGGATGTTGTTGCGGTGGTCGTTGCGCACGATCGGGAACGTGACGTAATCCTTGCCGTTGCCGGACACGAGAATCGACGCCTCGAACGCGAAATCGACGAACCCCTCCAGGATGGACGGTGGGAAGCCGCCGCCGCGGTCGCCACGGGCGCGAATCTTCTCCAGGTCGCTGTCATTGCGCAGCACATGCTGGCCGTGCCCGTCGTATCCGCCGGAGCGGGTCTTGAGCACGCACGGGTAATGCAGGTCGTCGATGGCGGCGTCAAGCTCCTCGAAGGTGTTGACCTCACGCCAGGGTGCGGTCTCGATGCCGTGCCTGTTGATGAAGGTCTTCTCGTGGATGCGGTCCTGGGTAACGCGCAGCAGGTCGGTGCCCTGCGGGGCCGCGACCAGGTGACGCACCTCGTCGATGGATTCGGCGTCGACGTTCTCGAACTCATAGGTGAGCACGTCGGACTTCTCCGCCAGATCATGGATGGCGGTCTTGTCGTCGTACTCACCGACGACCTGGAAATCGGCCACCTGCGCGGTCGGGCAGTCCGGCGTCGGGTCGAGTACGCCGATGCGGAAGCCCATGTACTTCGCGCTCAATGCCATCATGCGGCCGAGCTGTCCGCCGCCGATGATGCCGATGGTCGCTCCGGGCTGCAGCATCTTCACCGCGCCATGGGTCTCCTCAGACAAGCTGGGCATTGGATTCGGCCACCTTCTCCTTGAGAGCGTCACGGTATTCCTGCAGCGCGTCGGCGAGACGCTTGTCGGTCGTGCTCAGGATCTGCACCGCCAGCAGGCCGGCGTTCGTCGCGCCGGAATTGCCGACGGCGGTGGTCGCCACCGGAATGCCGCCGGGCATCTGCACGATGGACAGCAACGAATCCCAGCCGGAGAGCGCATGCGAGCGCACCGGGACGCCGATCACCGGCAGCGTGGTCTGGGCGGCGACCATGCCGGGAAGGTGCGCGGCGCCGCCGGCACCGGCGATGATGACCTTGAGACCGTTGACACGGGCGCCGTGAGCGAATTCGGCCATCAGTTCGGGCGTGCGATGGGCGGAGATCACCTGCTTGACGTAGGGCACCTCGAACTGGTCGAGCATGTCGCAGGCGTGCTTCATCGTCTCCCAGTCGCTGGCCGATCCCATGATCACGGCGACTTCGGGCTTGCTGTCTGTCATAAGAAGAACCTCCTCTTGGATACCGTTACAACTGTACAATCCCCTATATCCTCACCACGACCTTGCCGAACACGTCGCCGGAAAGAACCTTGGCGAAGGCCGCGCGGGCGTCGGCGAGCCCGAACGTCGAGTCGATCACCGGGTGTATGTCGGCATGTTCCACGAAGCGCAGCAGGCGGGCGAAATCCTCGCGCGAGCCCATCGTGTTGCCCTGCACGCGTATGTCCTGGAAGAACACGCGGGTGAGTTCGGCGCCCGGCTGGTCGCCGGTGGTGGCACCGCAGATCGCAATCGTGCCACCGGGGCGCACGGAACGCACCGAATGCCCCCATGTGGCGGCGCCCACCGACTCGATGACGGCGTCGACCTTGCGCGGGAGGCGCGCTCCGGCCTCGAACGCGGCGTCCGCGCCGAGGGCCAGTGCACGCTCGCGCTTGGTCTCGTCGCGCGAGGTGACGAACACCTCCAGCCCGGCGGCGTGGGCGAGCTGAACGGCAGCGGTCGACACGCCGCCGCCTGCTCCCTGAATCAGAATCGTGTCGCCCGGTTTGACGCCCGCCGAAGCGAACACCAGCGAGTAGGCGGTCAGCCAGCTGGTGCCGAGCGCGGCGGCCTCGTCGAGCGTCAGGTTCGCGGGCTTGGCGAACACGTTGGCGCTGGGCACCTGGGTCTTCGAGGCCATCGTGCCGGGGTACCGCTCGGAGAGGATCGTGCGCCGCTCCCCCGGCATCACGCCGGCCCCATCGGCGCCGATCACGGTGTACAGCACGACCTCGTCACCGGCCTTGAGCCCCTTGCGCACGGGAATGTCCTCGTCGAGCACGCCGGCGGCGTCGGTACCGAGGATCATCGGCGTGGCATCCGCTGCGAGCCCCACGCCCTTGAGGCTCCAGATGTCATGATGGTTGACGGTCGCAGCCTTGACGGACACGGTGGACCAGAACGGGCGAGGCTGCGGCTCGGGCAGCTCCCCCACCTCCAGCGCGGCCAAGGGGTCGGCATTGTTGATCGTTGCGGCAAATACGGCCTTCATTGGCCCCTCCTTGTTCGGGGATATCCATCGTCGATACCATTCAACCACGCGCACACGTCCGTGCGGAGGCCGGGCGCGGCATGCGCAACGGGAGCGGGACGCGACAGACGGTACAGGCGGAACGGAGCCGCAATGCCTCCCAGGACTCCTGCCGTATACGGAGATGTTGGGGGCATTTTCTCGCACCGGCGGCCCGATGCGACGGCATCGATTATCATGTCGCTTTTGAAACATCCGAGGAAAGGACATATGCGTATGAGCGTCGGCATATTGAGTGCGATTCACGGACCAGCCGACGTGCATGCCCTCGACGCCGCGGAGCTTCCGGCGCTGTGCGGTGAGATCCGCACGACGCTGGTGAGGTACGGCCATGTCCACGGCGGGCACATCGGATCGAACCTCGGCATGGTCGAGGCCACTGTCGCCCTGCACCGCGTATTCGACTCGCCTCGCGACCGCATCGTATTCGACGTGTCGCATCAAAGCTACGTGCATAAGATGCTGACAGGCCGCGCCGACGCGTATCTCGACCCGGCGCATCATGACTCGGTGACGGGTTTCACCAATCCCGCCGAATCCGCCCATGACCAGTTCGTGCTCGGGCACACCGGCACGTCGATTTCCCTGGCGTGCGGCCTGGCGAAGAGCCGTGACCTGACGGGCGGCATGGACGGCGGCAGCGGCATACGCAATGTGATCGCCGTGATCGGCGATGGCTCGCTCAGTTCCGCCATCGCGTTCGAGGGGCTGAACAACGCCGCCGAACAGGGCGGCAACCTCATCATCATCGTGAACGACAACGAGATGTCGATCGCGGAGGATCACGGCGGCATGTATGGCACGCTCACCCGTCTGCGCGCTACCGGCGGCAAGGGTGGGCCGAACCTGTTCATGGCGTTCGGACTGGACTACCGGTATGTCGAGGCCGGCAATGACGTGTTCGCTCTGATCGAGGCGTTCGAACAGGTCAAGGACACCGATCATCCGGTCGTCGTGCACATCCACACGCGCAAGGGTCTGGGATTGCCGCCCGCCAAGGAATCCGCGGAAGCCCGCGACTCCGGGATTCCCATGGAGGGTGACGCCGCGGTCGCCGCCGAGGACTCGATGGTCTTCGAAGGACGACATGAGGCGAACCATTGGCAGGATCCCGACAGCACGACCGGGCGGCCTTTGGGAGCGCGCAAGCATTACGGGAGCATGGCGATGGCGGCATTGGAACCGCGGTTCGCCACGGAACCTGGACTGGTGGTCATCTCCCCCGCGACGCCGGGTTCGAACGGCATCACCCGCGCGTTCCGGGAACGGGCCGGACGGCACTACGTCGATACCGGCATCGCCGAAGAGCACGCCGTGGCGTTCGCCTCGGGCATCGCACGGGCCGGCGGACGACCGGTGCTGGCCACTTCCGCGACGTTCTTCCAGCGCACGTTCGACCAGTTGCAGCAGGAGCTGTCGCTGAACGGCACCCCAGTGACGCTGCTCGACTTCGGCGGCGGACTGTCCGGAGCCGACAACACGCATTCGGGCGTATTCGACATCGCTATGTTCGGCAACATCCCCGGGCTGACCTGCCTGGCACCGACCAGCGGCCGCGCGTTCCTCGACATGCTCGCCTGGTCGACGAGCCAGAGCAACACCTCTCCGGTCGTCATCCGGGTGCCGGGCGACACGATTCTCAACCGGGAGCGCTCGGGCGACTTGCCCGGCGACGCGCAGGACGTCACGGACATGGGCTCCGCGGACGATACGTGCAGTAATGCGTGCAGCGAAAAGACCACGGCCGATGGAACAGCCACCTGCCCGTGGTCCCGTTACCGCACGATTCGCCGCGGCACGACTGTGGCGGTCCTGGCATTGGGCAACACGCTGCCGTTGGGATGGCGCGTGGTCGAGGCTCTGGCTTCGGATGTCCGGCATCCCCTTGATGCCACACTGATCGATCCGCAGCAGTTCTCCACGCTGGATGCCGCGACGCTGACCGAGCTGACCGGGTGCCACCGCATCATCGTGACGCTGGAGGATGGACAGCTCGAAGGCGGCTGGGGAGACAAGGTCACCGCCTTCTACGCCAATGCCGGGCTGCGCGACATGCGCGTGCTGAATTTCGGCGCGGCGAAGGAGTTCACCGATCGCGTGCCGCTCGACGCGCTCAACGAGCGTTATGGCATGACCGTCGGCAACATCACCGCGCGCATCCGCAGCGAGAGCCGAGGCTGAAAGCCGCGCTTATCAGGCCCCGTCAGGCCCACAAGGACGTCGAAAAGGAACAGAAAGCCCGTTGGAACCTTATTGATTCCAACGGGCTTCACCGTGACCCCGGACGGGCTCGAACCGTCGACCTTGAGATTAGAAGTCACATGCTCTATCCAGCTGAGCTACGGGGCCGAACAACGAAAGAACAGTGTACCATCACCGCGGCACGTTCAGGGATATGTGTCCGCGGGCGGCGCGGCAAGTCATATCCGCCGCCCCCTCACCAGTGGTCGGGAACCACTGCGCCGCAGTCGGGGCAGCATCCGTCGGATCCGATGCGGTCGGACAGTATCGCGTACCAGTCGCGCACGATCAGGCTCGCCCCGCACGCCGGGCAGAATGTGGTGTCCGCTCCAGCAGCGCGTAGGCGAGGGCGGCGACCGAACCGGAGTACACGTATCCGGCATGCGGCACAATCACCGCCTTCGGAGCCCCCTGCGGCAGACGCGGCGCGAGGGACGACACCAGTCTGCGCGCATGGTTCATCTGCCGGTCAATCATGGCCTGCAGTTCGCCGGCGTTGGCCGGATAGAACGCGCCGGCTACGGCGGCCGGGCGGACGGTGCCGGCCTCCTTGCCGGAATCGGAAACAACCATCATCATGACGCCTCCTCACATCTATCTCCATCGTAGCCTCGCGCGGCGTCAACGGCTACGGGGACGTGGCCGGCCCTGCACGACTCCCCGCACGAGCCGCGGACGGAACCGGCATCTCCTGTTGCGTCGCTAAGTGCGCGCCGAAACGACGAGTACGCGAACATAGGAACGCAAATGATCCTGTTTGCGTATCAAAGTGCGCACGGTCGTCGTTTCGGCGCGCACTTAGGGACGCAAACCGGCCGACAACGTCGCGCAGGCCGCGCGCGAACACCACATGGCGGCCAAGCCTCCACCCCCGCAAGGCCCTAATGCGGCCAAATACGCCGAACTGCGCTGATTTTCGATGATGATTCAGCGTGTCTCCTCGCAACGTTACTATCAGACTATGGGGAATGACACAGGACGAATGCCGGCCGCGGCGAACGACGGCTCGGGCGGCAGTACGGCCGGCGGCAGCCCGGACGCCGCCCCCTATGCCACACCCTCTTTCGCGCACGGCATCGTTCCGTTCGACCATGAGATCTCATCGAACCAGCATCTGACGTTCTCATACGCCGAGCAATCATTCGCCTCAGCGAACATCCCGTGGGATCCGGATCATGACGCGCTGCATCTCAAGGAGCGCGGCATGTTCACCAACACCGCGCTGATCATCTCCGACCAATGCCCGTTCACCATCAAATGCGCGACGTTCGACGGCGACGTCAAGGCACCCATCAGCGAGCGCATCGAACTGAGCGGCTCCATGATCAGACAGCTCAATGACGCCATGACGTTCCTGAACGGGCACAACAGACGCGACGACGGCCGCCAATGCCCACCGGACGCGCTGCGCGAGGCGCTGGTCAACGCCGTGCTGCATCGCGACTACGCATTCCCCGGCCCGACTCTGGTCAACATCTTCCCAAGCCGCGTCGAGATCGTGTCACTGGGTGGGCTGATGGACGGCATCGAGATCAACGACCTGCTCAACGGCATCAGCCAGCCGAGGAACCCCCGGCTGGCCGAACTGTTCACCAGACTGGGATTCAGCGAGAATTACGGCACCGGGATCCGCCGCATCATGGAGGAATACGACGAGGCCTCCGACAACCCGCAGATCCGCGTGGGCACGTCCTCGGTGGTGATGGTGCTGCCGTTGCCGTCGCAGCCGTCGCCGGGTGGATCGCGCACGCGCGGCGACGCCACAAAGGGCGGCTCCGCACAAGGCGCCGACGGGCACGACGCCGCCCAAGGCCACGCGAAGATGTACGCATTCCCCACCATCATGACGACGGCCACCAGCGATCCGACCGTGGCTCTGGCCGGCACACGCGTCATCGGGTGCGTCCCCGTGCGCCTGTCGGACGGGTCGGCGCTGCGCACGTCGCCGCTCATCGCGCCGGGACGCATCGCATCTCCCGCGGCAACCGCCCAACTGCCGCCGAACGCCGGACAGACGCTCGAAGAAGTGACCCTGCACTGCATCGCACAGGCCGGCGTGCCGTTGAGCCGCCAGCAGATAGCCGACAATCTCGGCGCGACCAAGAACCAGATGACGTACGTGCTGCATCATCTGGTCGAGCAGGGTCTGGTCCTCAAACGCGGCAGATCCCGGGCCACGCGCTACAGCATGCCCTGACGCGGGCGCCGGCGGAGACTCCCCCACCGAAAATTCAATTTCCGTTCATCTGCGCTCCAACCGCAGGCAGTCATCCCCTCAACTCGGCACAGTAGTCTCAAGACTGGTTCCGAAACAAGGAGATAGTACCGTGCAATCCTCGGTGGGCGTTCGCGAACGCATCGATCATGTGTATCCTTCCCTGCGCCCGGCGGAACAGGCGGTCGCACGATACGTGCGTTCCCACCTTGACGAGGCCGCGGGGCTGACGGTCGGCCAGCTCGCAGAAATCTCCCGGGTCAGTCAGCCCACCGTCATCCGTTTCGCCCGCAAACTGGGCTTCGGCGGATACCGTGAGCTGCGATACGTGCTGCGCCACCCGCAGGAGGAACGCTCGGTGACCTTCGACCCGCTCGAAGGCTTCGACCTCAATCCGTGGGACAATCCCGACGATGTGCCGGGCAAGGCCATGACCCGGGCGAAGACGCTCATCGACGAGCTGCATTCGGCCATGGACGGCAAGGCGCTGCACAAGGCGACGACGCTGCTGGCGCAATCGAGGATGATCGACATCTACGGCGTGGAGAACTCCATGTCTCCGGCGCTCGACCTGTGCACCAAACTCACTTATCTGGGACTGCAATGCCGGTTCAACGCCGACGCCTACCTGCAGCAGATCGGCGCGGGGCATCTGACGAAGGACGACACGGCCATCGCGTTCTCTCACTCCGGCAGCTCCGCCGACACCGTGAAAGCGCTGAAACTCGCCAAATCCGCCGGCGCGCACACCATCGCTGTCACCAACAACACCGGCACCCCGCTGGCCAACTGGGCCGACGTGACGCTGCTCACCGGTCGCGGCGACATGGCGATTTATGGCAACGCCATCTTCTCGCGCGTGGCGCACAGCATCACCGTCGACATGCTGTACATGAGCGTGATCCTCAGCGATTACGGCCGATTCTCCACCGAGCTCGACCGTTCCGGCCGCATCATCGCCGACCGCGAGTTCCGCGGCTGACCGCCATCATCCGCATATCCGCAAGGTTCCATAAGACTGCACAACACACGCAAGGTTCCATGAAGGCTCGCGTGGGGCTCCGTGACGCCCAGCCCATTCCACCCCCCCGCAAACTACAGAACTACGTGCATCAGCCGTAATCGAACTCGTTGTTCACTCTCCTTTCCCCCAACTTTCCACCAGATCGGAATCCGGCCGCCCCGCGGGAGCCGATGATGGAATCACGGCGAGAAGTTCGTCCGTGACACAACTGAACACCGGACGGGATGCCATAGGCATCACACGCAATGGCGCCGCATCAGGCGGCGCGACGGAAGGCAAGCGACGAAATATGCTCGACTCAGCCGACGGTGTTACCGTAGACCTGCGCTTGCAGGTCCTTGCGAGAGGTCTCCAATTTGGTGATTTCGCCGAGCAGTTCCAGTTTTTCCGAGCCTTCGGGCATGCCGGCCATGCGCCGGCGCGCCGCGGCGATGCGCCGCATGTATCCCATGTCCAGAAGACGGGCCAACAGTTCGGCGGCGTACCGGGTCTCGGCGGGGCTCGCCGGACGCAGCTGCACGGCCGCCGCATTGGCAGCGCCCGGCACGCCGGATCCGGCGACGGCCCGATCCTGATCTGACGGAGGCAGGGGCAGCTGCAGCACCGCGAGCTCATTGATCACCGTCGTCAGCGTCAATCCGCCGGCCTTGTTGAGATTATGCATCCACAACCCCTGCGGCGCATCATCCGGCGGCAATCCGCCCGCGGCCTGAATGGCGAGGAACAACGCGCGGAACACTGGGGCGACGAACGAGTCCTCGTTGAGCGACGCGAACATCGTGCGGTTGATGGCACGCGGAATCTGAATCAGCGTGGCCATGAACTGCTGCTCGCAGATGAACACCGCATCGTCGATGCGGAAATACGACTGCTCTGTGGCAGCTCGATGCTCCAACGCCCGGCGTTCGGCCGGATTCGCATACGGATCCGAGCCGGGCTCGACACGAGGCTGGCCTGCGCCCTCGCCGTTGCCCGCGCCGAAACGACGCCGGGGCGAATAGGCGTCCTCGTCGCGCACATGCAGCTGGCCGTGCGCCGAACGCACCTCGCGCTGCATGATGTCCAGATCCACCCCGATGCGGCGCGTCGCCTTGCGTGCATACAGGTCACGCTGCGAACGATCGCGAATCTGGGCGATGAGCGGCGCCACGGCCTTCACCGCGCCCATCTGCCCGGTGGCATACGTGGTGTCGAACCGGCCGATCGCGGCATCGATCACAAAATCATACAACGGCTTCGCATGCTCGATCAGCGAGCGCACCGCCTGATCGCCACGGTTGATGCGCAGATCGCACGGGTCGAGATTGTCGTCGGCAACGGCGACGAACGTCTGCGACAGGAACGCCGAATCCAATCCGAACGCGTGCAGCGCGGCCTTCTGCCCCGCGGCATCGCCATCGAACGTGAACACGATGCGCGAGCTCAATGCCTGCCCGGGAACGTTCAGCGGGCCGACCAGCTGCACCGCGCCCAGCGAATCATCGGCGACCAGCCGCCGCACGATCTTCGCGTGCTCGGCGCCAAACGCCGTGCCGCAGGTCGCCACCGCCGTATCGATGCCGGCCAGATGCATCGCCATGACATCGGTGTAACCTTCGACGATGACGACCTGACGCTTCTTCACGATGGACGACTTCGCCAAGTCGATGCCGTACAGCACCTGCGTCTTACGGTACAGCTGGGTGTCCGGCGTGTTGATGTACTTCGCGGCGATCTGATCGTCGTCATACAGCTTGCGCGCGCCAAAGCCGAGCGTACGTCCGGTCGAATCACGAATCGGCCATGTGGCGCGGCCGCGGAAATAGTCGTACACGCCGCGCTGCCCCTGCCTCGCAAGCCCGGCGTCAAGCATCTCCTGCTGCGTGAATCCCTTGGACGCAAGATAGCGAACCAGATTGTCCCACCCCTGAGGCGCGTACCCGCAGCCGAAACGCTCGCAGTCCGCCCGGCTGAAATTGCGTCCGCCGAGCAGCTTGCGCGCGGCCAGAGCCTCCTTGCTCATGATCTGCGACATGAAAAAACGCTGAGCCTCCTCGTTGGCCTCGATCAGCCTGGCCCGCTTCGACCCGGAATGCTCGGTGCGCCCACCGGAATTCTCGTAATGCAGCTCGATATGGTATTTATCGGCGAGAAGCTCCACCGCCTCGCGGAAATCGATGTTCTCCTGATGCTCAACGTAGCCGAACACGTCGCCGCCGAGACCGCAGCCGAAACAATGCCACACGCCCAGCGCAGGCCGCACGGAGAAACTCGGCGTCTTCTCGTCATGGAACGGGCACAGGCCGACGAACGTGCCGGTGCCGGAAGGCCGCAGCGTCACGCTCGCGGACACGATGTCGTACAGGTCCGCGGCGGCGCGCACCTTCTCCACGTCTTCCTTCAGAATCATTCCAGCCATAGCCCACCAGTCTAACGTCAGCCGTGCCTGAGGCCGCCGCGGCCGTCACAAGATCGAATGCAACGCAAGGGCGGAGCTGTCGGTGAGGGAGGCCACCTGGTCGACCGCGACGCGCAGGCGCTCTCCGTCGTTCGTCGCCTCGTCCCAATCCTGCAGGAGCACGGCCTCCAGCGCACTGGAAGGGCGCGGAGAATCGGCCATGAGCACGTCGATGAGATCGTTGATGATCTGGCGTTCCTCCTGGTGGAACGGCTCGTGCTCGCGAGGAGCCATCACGAAGTACACGGCGATGCCCTTGAGCGCCACGATTTCGTAGCTGGTCTCCTCGGGGATCACCACGTTCGCCGAATACCGGGTCAGAGGCCCGTCGCCGTACGTGTCGCGGGTCGCGTTCTCCACCGACCATGCGAAGCGTCCGATCAGGTCCGAGGTGATGTTCTTCAGTTGCGCCAGCGCCTGGCGCGACCCGTCGAAGTGGTCGGGGAACATGCGCAGCCGCCGCAGCCTTCCGAACGCCCGCTCCAGCTCGTCGGCATCCCATTTCGAGCCGTACCATGAGCGCGTCGCCTCGATGATGCAGCCGATCATTCGCGGGTCGGCGAGCACCAGTGGGTTGAACGCGCCGGTCGCTATGGCGTCCTCGACGTCGTGGACGCTATAGGCGATGTCGTCGGACAGGTCCATGACCTGGCATTCCATGGGTTTGCGGGCTTCGGGAGCTCCTGTCTTCAGCCAGCGGAACACGTCCTCGTCATCCGGGTACACGCAGAACTTCACGCCGCGGCCACCGTCGTACTTGGCCGCTTCGGCGAGGGTCCACGGGTATTTGACGGCCGCGTCCAGCGAAGCCCTGGTCAGGTTCACGCCGGCCGACCGGCCGTCGGAGTGGAAGACCTTCGGCTCCAGCCGGGTGAGCAGGCGCAGCGTCTGCGCGTTGCCTTCGAATCCGCCGATGCCGGCGGCGATGTCGGCGAGCGCCCGTTCGCCGTTATGGCCGAAAGGCGGGTGACCAAGATCATGGCACAGGCACGCGCAATCGACCACATCCGGGTCGCATCCGAGCATGGCTCCGACCTGCCGTCCGATCTGGGCGACCTCAAGCGTGTGGGTGAGCCTGGTGCGGGCGAAATCGTCGGTGCCCGCGACGAGGATCTGCGTCTTCGCGCCGAGCCTGCGCAGCGCCGACGAGTGCACGACACGGGCGCGGTCGCGCTCGAAGGCAGTGCGCGATTTCGACTTCGGCGGCTCGCCCGCCCAGCGCTGCTCGTCGAATGCGGTGTACCCCTCCCCTGCTGGTATGCGTTCGCCGCTGTCCTCGGATTTCATGGGACCTCCCTTGCCGTCGCCACGTTCCGGTATCCAGTTTAGCAAAGGGTTCCTTGGACGGAGCCGGTCACGCCGTCCTCGCAATGCGTGCAATGTACGCGACGCGCGGCGGGTCTACAGCAGGCTCGCCGGATCGAGCTTGGCGAGGTCCGCGGCAGGCAGCACGTCGGCGGCATGCAGGTAGAGCCTCGGGATGCGATTGCGCAGACAGGTGAACACCTCGTAGCTAATCGTGTCGGCGGCGCGCGCCCAGTCGTCGGCGGTCGGCTCGCCGTATTGCTCACCGCGACCGGGTCCGAACAACTCCACGGTGTCGCCCTCATGGACGCCAAGCTCGGCGGCCGACCCGTGCAGGTCGACGATGAACTGGTCCATGCACACGCGACCGCACACGTGCAGCAGGCGCGGGCCGGCGCTGGTCATCACACGCACGGGACCGCCGGCCTTCTCGACATGCTTGGCGCCCTGCATGTCGAAGCCGGAGGCGGAACGGTGGATGCCGTCGGCGTAGCCGAGGGGCACGATGGCGGTGCTGGTGTTGTCGGGCGTCAGGTACGTGCGACCGTATGAGACGCCGTGCCCGGCCTCCACGTCCTTGACCGTACCGAGCTGCGCCTGCAATGTCATGGCGGGCTTCAGATGCCAGTCACGCGGCGTGCCCATCGCCGGGTCGGGCTCGTAGCCGTACAGGCCGATGCCCGGACGGGTCAGTTCGAAATGAATCTCGGAACGGTTGAGCGTGGCCGCGGTGTTTGCCAGATGGCGTATTTCGGGCGCGATGCCCGCGGCTTCCATGCGACGGGTGAATTCCGTGAACGATTCGATCTGCCGGTCGGTGGAGGCGACGAATTCAGGCACATCCGGCGAGTCGGCGACCGCCAGATGGCTCCACTGGCCGACGATGTGCAGCACGCCCTCATGCGCAAGCGGCACCAGCTTGGCAAGGGCCGCGTCGAATCCGGCCGGCGTGAAGCCGTTGCGGCCGAAGCCGGAGTCGACCTTGACATGCACGCGTGCGGGTTTGCCGAGCCGGCGCGCGGCGTCGGCGAGCGCGTCGATGCCCGCCAGCGAGCCGACGGAGATGTCGATGTCGTTGTCGATCAGCTCGTCGAACGGCACATCCATGCCGTTGTACACCCATGTCAGAATGCGGCAGCGATCCGGGCCGATGCCGAGTTTGCGCAGCAGCAGCGCCTCATGCGATTGCGCGGTGCCCAGCCAGGTCGCGCCGCCCGCGAGCGCCGCCAGCGCGGCCGGCAGCAGACCGTGCCCGTAGGCGTCCGCCTTGACCACGCCCATCACCGCCGTGCCGGAATGCGGGCCGCCCACCACATCGACCAAGTGGGCCATGTTGTCCCTCAACGTGGCCAGGTCGACGATCGCCTGCGCGGGGTACCGGCGTCGCGCCGCCCGGTAGTTGGCTTCGCCAGCCGGGGATGAAAACTGCAATTCGGATGCTGCGTTCAAAGTCATGGCTCTTATTGTGGCGCGGCATGATGACGAATGCCGGAGCGCGTCGCATGACGGCACGAATCCGACCTCAGCCGGCAGCGGCGTTGTCCGGCGCATTGCCGTATGCTGTACGACGCATATTCGCGGCGTCCGCGGTCGACCGCCGCCGCATCAGATTCCCGGCGTTGAGGCGTGCCGGGGTCCCGGAACGCCGTCCGGTACAGCCCAATCCATTCCATATATTGAGAGAAGACCATGGATCTGTTTCGCAAGAAATCGGTGGATCAGCTTGTCGCCGAATCCACCCCGCTCAAACGCACGATGCACACGTTCGACCTGACGATGCTGGGCATCGGAGCGATCATCGGCACCGGCATCTTCGTACTCACCGGCAAGGGCGCGCTGACCGCCGGCCCGGCGTTGATGGTGTCGTTCCTGCTGGCCGCGGTCTGCTGCGGCTTCGCCGGCCTGTGCTATGCCGAATTCGCGTCGATGGCGCCGGTTTCCGGCTCGGCATACTCGTACGCCTATCTCGCGTTCGGGGAACTGATCGCGTTCATGATCGGCTGGGACCTGATTCTGGAGTACGCGCTGCAGGCGGCCACGGTGTCCGCCGGATGGAGCGGCTATTTCAACAAGCTGCTCGAAGGGTTCGGACTGCATCTGCCGGTCGAGCTGACCGCCGCGTACGGCACCAACCCCAATACGACCACATACTTCAATCTTCCCGGTTTCGTGATCGTGCTGCTCATCACCTGGGTGCTGTCGATCGGCATCAACCAGACGAAGAAGGCCAACGACATCATGGTGCTCATCAAGCTCGCGATCATCGTGTTGTTCATCGTATGCGTCATCTGGTATGTCAACCCGTCCAACTGGAAGCCGTTCGCGCCGTACGGCATCTACCAGTTCCAGCCCGGTTCGACGCAGCCGTATGGCATCGTGCCGGCCGCGTCGATCGTGTTCTTCAGCTTCATCGGCTTCGACGCGGTGTCGTCGTCGGCCGAGGAGACCGTCAACCCGAACAGGACGCTGCCGCGTGGCATCCTGTATTCGCTGGTCATCTCCACGATCCTGTACATCGTGATGACGCTCATCATGACCGGTGTGGTGCCGTATGAGCAGTTCGCGCAGTTCATCGACGCGCCGGTGGCCGGCGTGATCCTGAAGACCGGCATGAACTGGCTGGCGGTGATCGTCAACCTCGGCGCGCTGATCGGCATGACCACGGTGATGCTGGTGCAGCTGTACGGCCAGTCGCGCATCTGCTACGCGATGAGCCGTGACGGCCTGTTCCCGAAGTTCTTCGGCGACGTGCATGACAAGTACCGCACCCCGTTCAAGGGGACGTGGTTCTTCGGACTGTTGACCGCGTTCGCGGGCGGCTTCATCAACATCAACGTGCTGTTCGAGCTGGTGAACATCGGTACGCTGTCCGCGTTCATCATTGTGTCGGCCGGCGTGATGTGGATGCGCAGGACCCAGCCGGACGCGCATCGCGGGTTCCGCGCTCCGGGCGTGCCGTTCACACCGATTCTGGCAATCGCATTCTGCATGGTGCTGATCGCCGGTCTCAATTGGGAGACCTGGGTGCGGTTCGCGGTCTGGTTCGGCCTGGGACTGATCGTCTACTTCGCCTACAGCCGCAAGCGCTCCAAGCTGAACGCATCCGACGCGGAATAACGTGCTCCCGCTGGCAGGGGCTGTCGCGAAGCAACTGGGGGTGGTCTTCACGGCCAGTAGTGCATCAGACCACCCTCGGTCTCGCTGCGCGCGACAGCTCCCGCCAGCGGGAGCACGTTCGGCGACTGAGGAGCAACGCAGGCGACGCGCCGTTGTTTCGTGCCGGGCGTTACCACTCGTGACGCTGGTATGCGATCCTTGTCGTATCGGTGGGCCGGTCAAGCAGCTGTATCAGGCCGCAGCGGGCGAATCCGCTGGTTTCGAGGACGTGCTGCATGGCCTTGTTGTTGGGGTGGGTGTCGGCGCGGACGTTGCCGTAATGCTTGAGGGCCCAGGCGATGCAGTCGCGGGCGGCATGCTTGACGAGGCCGGAGGACGCGATGCGGTGGATGGTGACGTAGGAATCGTCGTCGAGCCAGGCGCCGTCGATGTGATGGTAGGTGGGGTCTTCGCCGGGGCATAGCGCGAATTGCGCGAGGATGCGCTCGTGTCCGCCCACTTCGTCGACGAGCAGCATGGCGCGTCGCTGCGCGATGTCGTCGCGTACGACGTCGTCTTTGGGGAAGGTGTCGCCCCATTGGGTGGGGTTGCCGTTGCGTGCCATCAGCTCGCGGGCGCGCGCGTAGTTCTTCTGCATGTGCGGGTAGTCGCGCATGGTCGCGTGTCGGAATCGCCGCTGGGAAGCACTGTCAGTCACCGGTCACCTCATGTTCGTGTGTTGGACAACTGGCCGTAAGGCTATCATGGGCACTCGTCCGATTGGAGTGCATGTGCCGTTTATCGGAAGTCGTTATGATGAGGGCGGCACCGGTCCGATACCGATGCCGCCCTCATCCCATAACCCGGACCAATGCCGGGAATACGGCTGTGTCGGCCAGTCCCAGTCTCAGACGACCTTGCGCTCGAACGGGTCGGAGCTGATGCCCTTGGCGAGGATGTCCTTGCACCACTCCTTGGCGGTGAACAGGCTGTGGTCACGGTAGTTGCCGCAGCTTTCGATGGTCGTGGCGGGAACGTCGTCCCACGTGGCCTTATATGCGATGAATTCCAGCGATTCCTTGAGGGCGCGGGCCACATCCTCGGTGGAGTGCGTGCCCCAGGTCAGCAGGTGGAAGCCGGTGCGGCAGCCGAACGGAGAGCAGTCGATGTAGCCGGGGATGCGTTCGCGCAGCAGCACGGCGATGGTGTGCTCGATGGTGTGCAGGCCTGCGGTCGGAATCGCGTTCTCGTTGGGCTGTACCAGACGCAGGTCATAGTTGGAGATCACGTCGCCGTTGGGGCCGGTCTCTGTGTCGATGTAACGCACGTACGGCGCCTTGACCTTCGTGTGATCCAGCTGGAAACTTTCGACAATCGGCTTTTCTTCTGCCATCGCAGACTCCTTTTGCTCGATATGACGCCGGCGCGTACGACCGTTAGCCGGCATTCCATCGACCATTGTCTCACTATCGCGCGCGTCTCGCCGCATTCTTGGCTATAGGCGTTCCTCATATACGGCATATACGGCACGAGGCGAGTTCGGTGCGCTGTAACGGCGCTGTCAATCGTCGAAGCCGGCGATGGCCTCCATGAATCGCTTGCCGTATTTGGCCAGCTTGCTGTCACCCACGCCGTTGACGGCG
The DNA here is from genome assembly GCF_001025135.1 of Bifidobacterium bifidum ATCC 29521 = JCM 1255 = DSM 20456. Lineage (NCBI taxonomy): Bacteria > Bacillati > Actinomycetota > Actinomycetes > Bifidobacteriales > Bifidobacteriaceae > Bifidobacterium > Bifidobacterium bifidum. The sequence goes on from NZ_AP012323.1 coordinate 1,573,544, forward strand.
AGGAACTGCGCGTCGGTGATGGGGCGGAGACGGGCCATGTCGCGCAGCGTGCGATCGTTGAACACCATGTATGGGGGTAGGCTGTTCTCGCGGGCGATGGACAGACGCAGTTCGCGCAGTTTCTGGAACAACGTCTCGTTCTCGTCGTCGGGGGCGTACGAGCCCAATGCCGGGCCGTCCGACGCCGCGGATTTCGAACTGGAATCGGTCCGTGACGTCACGCCCGTTCCGGCGCCGGCGGCCTTGCGCTCGACCCGTTTGATCTCATATCGGAATTCGGGCGCGACCGTTTCCGCCGCGCGCTGCCCGAAGCCGACGATCGGCAGCCGCCCTTCGGCGATGGAGAGGAATCCGTCGGTGGCCATCTGGCTGAGCACGTCGCGGATTCGGGCTTCGGGCGCATCGTGCAGACGACCGTAGCTCGGGCACCTGTCAAGATGCCGCGCGATGAGGTCCTTTGCCTTGGAGCCGCGCAGTATCGCCACGATTTTCCCCGAGCCGAGGCCTTGGCGCACGGGGCCGCACGTCGGTCGCCCCTGATCGTCGTAATCGTACATGGCATCGTGCACGCATCGGCTGATTGACCGCGCGATGTCGGTCACGTCAAGGGTTTCGAACGTGCTGTCGCAATTCGTGCAACCGCCCGTGCATGTGCCGGTTCTTGGCGTGCTCTCGCCGAAGTAGCGGGTCATGTAGACGTGCAGGCAGTCGGTGGTACGGCAGTAGCCGATCATGCCGTCCAGCAGACGGCGCTTGCTCATGCGCACGGTCTCGCGCTCTTCCGGGGTCAGCCGTTCGTTGTCGTTATCCATGTCGAGCAGGCGCCGACGGGTGACGATGTCGGATTCGTTCCACAGCAGTGTGCATCGGCTCGGCTCCCCGTCTCGGCCGGCGCGACCGGCTTCCTGATAGTATGCCTCGATGCTTTCCGGCATGTTGTGGTGGATGACGTAGCGGACGTTCGACTTGTCGATGCCCATGCCGAACGCATTGGTGGCAACGACTACCGGCACGGCGTCGGTGACGAAGTCGCGTTGCGCCTGGTTGCGTACGTCGGCCGGCATTCCGCCGTGGTAGGCGACCGCGACGGGGCCATCGCGCATGACGGAATCTGCCGCACTGCCGCCCGCCGCTCCGCGCAACGCCGGCACGGTGTGGTTGAGGGCCGCGGCGAGTGCCTCCGTCTCCTTGCGCGTGGCGCAGTAGACGATGCCGGATTCGTCCGGATGCTCGGCTACGTATCGTGCGACCCATGCCGCCTTGTATTTGGTCTCGATCTTGAGCACATCGAAGTACAGGTTCTCCCGGTCGAATCCGGTGACGGTGACTTGCGGGGCGTTGAGCCCCAGGATACCGATGATGTCGCGGCGGACGCGCTCGGTGGCGGTGGCGGTGAACGCGGCTACGGTCGGCCGGGCCGGCAGGCCGGCGATGAACTCGCCGATGCTGAGGTACGACGAACGGAAATCCTGTCCCCATTGCGACACGCAGTGGGCTTCGTCGACGGCCACCAGCGAGATCGGCACGCGTGTGGCGAAGTTGCGGAACCGTTCAGTTTCCAGTCGTTCGGGGGCCACATACAGCAGTTTGATGTCGCCTTGCGCGGCCTGCGCCAGCACCATGGCCTGCTCGTCGCCGCCCTGGGTGGTGTTGACGTATGCGGCCGGGATGCCGGCGTCGTTGAGCGCGTCTACCTGGTCACGCATCAGGGAGATCAGCGGGGAGATGACGATGGTGACGCCGGGCAGCAACGTGGCCGGAATCTGGTAGCACACGGATTTTCCAGCGCCGGTCGGCATCACGCCGAGCACGTCGCGCCCGGCGAGGATCGCGTCGACGAGCCCTGACTGCCCCGGTCGGAACGAGTCATAGCCGAAATACCGTTTGAGCGCCCCCAGCGCCGCCGCCTGATCTGTCATGCCTCCCAACATTACCGCATTCCGGCCACCGCTCCTTCGAGTACAGCGTCGGGACTGCCTCTCTCCCCCTCTCTTTCCTTCTCCGTCGTCCCAAAAGCGTCGCTAAGTGCGCGCCGAAACGACAAGTGCGCGCACTTATGGACGCAAACCGGGCCTTGCATGCATGCCCGTCGGCGTGCCGCCGAATCAGATGGCGGCGAAGGCCTGCTCCAGGTCGGCGATCAGGTCGTCGGCACCTTCGATGCCGACGGACAGGCGCACCAGATTCGCGGGCACCTCCAGCGTGGTACCGGCCACTGAGGCGTGGGTCATCGCGCCCGGGTGCTCGATCAGGCTCTCCACTCCGCCCAGCGACTCGGCGAGCGTGAAGATCTGCGTGGCGCCGGCGAACCGCTTGGCCGCCTCGAAACCGGCCGCGAGCTGCACGGAAATCATGCCGCCGAAGCCGCCGTGCATCTGACGGGCGGCAATCTCGTGACCCGGGTGGGATTCCAGTCCCGGGTACCACACGCGCTCCACTTCCGGACGGGTTTCCAGCCATTGCGCGATCTTCAGCGCGTTTTCGCTGTGGCGCTGCACTCGCACGGCCAGGGTCTTCAGGCCGCGGATGTCCAGCCACGAGTCGAACGGGGATGGCACCGCGCCGGCGGCGTTCTGCAGGAACGCGACCGCGTCGCGGGTTTCTTCGTCGTTGAGCACGATCGCGCCGCCGACCACATCGGAATGCCCGCCGATGTACTTGGTGGTCGAATACACGACCGCGTCGGCACCATCGTCGAGCGGATGCTGCAGCACCGGGGAAGCGAACGTGTTGTCCACCATGACCTTGGTGCCGTGCCGATGCGCGACGTCGGCGGTCGCGGCGATGTCGGTGATGTTGAGCAGCGGGTTGGAGGGCGTCTCCACCCAGATGTACCGGTATTGCTTGGCTTCAAGCGCGGCGGCGACGGCGGCAGTGTCGGTGATGTCGACCACGTCGAGCCCGATGCCCCACGGCACGAACACCTTGGCGAGCAGACGGTAGGTGCCGCCGTACACGTCGTTGCCGAGCAGGATGTTGTCGCCCGGCTTCAGCGTGGCCCGCAGCAGCACGTCAATCGCGGCAAGTCCGGAAGAGAAGCTCAGCGCGTATTTCGCGCCTTCGACGGCGGCGAGCTGCGCGTCGAAGCTGTTTCGCGTGGGGTTGACGGACCGGCTGTAATCGTAACCGTTACGCAGTCCGCCCACACCGTCCTGCTTGAACGTGGAGGTCATGTAGATCGGCGTGACGACGGCGCCGGTGGTCGGGTCGGGCTCCTGCCCGGCGTGGATGGCACGGGTGGCGAGCGTGGTGTTGGCGAGGGCTGCGGCGTTGGTGGAGATGGTGATGGTCATGATGGTTGTTTCCTTATATTGCAGTTTGCTGTATTGATTCGATATTGAAATATTGAAGTTCGGGTTCGCGGACGCGGTTCAGAAGGGGCTTTGGCCGGGCCTTACAGGTACTGTTCGGCAAGTGATGGCCTGGAGGTCCGCTCGACGATGTCGCCATAGCCGTTCTCGCGCATCCAGTCGTCGTTGAAGATCTTTTCCAGATAGCTGCGGCCGGAGTCCGGCAGCAGCACGACGACTACCTGATTGCTGTCCAGATCGTGCTCACGCGCGTATTTCAGGGCGCTGACGACGGCCATGCCGGACGAGCCGCCGACGAGCAGTCCTTCCTCCGCGGCCAGGCGACGTGTCATCTCGAACGCCTCGCGATCGGTGACCTGCACGATATCGTCGGTGATGTTCCGGTCGAACGCCTTCGGGTAGAAGTCCTCCCCCACGCCTTCGATGTCGTATTGGTGCACGTCGCTCGGGTCGGAGTAGATGGAGCCTTCCGGATCGGAGCCCACGACCGTGACCGCGCCGTCAGAAACCTCCTTGAGGTATTTGCCGGTGCCTGAGATCGTGCCGCCGGTGCCGATGCCGGCCACGAAATGCGTGACCTTGTGGTCGGTGGCTTCCCAGATCTCGGGGCCGGTGGTGTAGTAGTGGCTCAACGGTCCGTTGGGGTTGTCGTACTGGTTCGGGCGGAATCCTCCGGGAATCGTGTTGGCAAGGCGCTCGGCGACCTGATAGTAGGAGCGCGGGTCGTCGGGGCCCGCATCGGTGGGGGTGACGACGACTTCGGCGCCGTATGCGCGCAGCACGGCACGCTTGGATTCGGAGACTTTGTCTGGCAGCGTGAAGATCGTACGGTAGCCGCGCTGCTGTGCGACGAGCGCGAGCCCGACGCCGGTGTTGCCGGAGGTCGGTTCGACTATCACACCGCCGGGCTTGAGTTGTCCGGAGCGTTCGGCGGCGTCGATGATGCGCTCCGCGATGCGGTCCTTGGAGGATCCACCGGGATTGAAATACTCCACTTTGACGGCGATGGTCGCCTTGATGCCGTCAGTGACGTGATGAAGCTTTACGAGTGGCGTGTTGCCGATGAGTTCGGAAAGACTGTTGTGAATGGTCATCGTGGATCCTGTTTCCTTCTGCGTTTCGATTGGTGCGTTATTCGGTTTCGTATACCGGGCAGATGGGTTGAACGCAGTTGAAACAGGTGGATGGTGATCGTCGATGATGGTGTTGGTCTTTGCCGTCCCGTTGTATGACCTGCTACAGATATTGTTGTGCCAATCATGCGACATCGGGGAATCATCAAGAATGAACCGTATTTCAAGTATGCGTCGTCAACCGTTCGCCCGCAGGCGTCGGTCAGCGACAACAACATGAAAGATACGTCATGCCTGACATAGTATCAGCATCTCAGAAAGACACGCGACAGCGCATCCACAATGTGATATCAGATGACTGCCGTCATTGCGCTAGCCCATAAATTGCATAGCGGCGTGAGTGGACCCATCGAATGTCATTTCGACGAATCCACTCACGTACCGGCTAGTCTTTCACCTGTTCGTACACTTGCGCAGGTGTCAGCTCTGATGGAAGCTCATCCCCCGAATCTACGTTGACTCGCTCAAATACCGGCTGCCATGCATCAGAAGCGTTACCATGTTGAGACCGCAAAACGTTCCACGATTGTTGCGTATCGTCGGTCACTCGGTATACGCCGGCAGTCGCACCGGTCACATAGTACTGAGATGACTGTTCTCCAGGCAAATCGGTCGGCGTAAGAAACAACATGACCACGTCACCGGTCTGCAGCAGAGTCTCCGCGCTCCCCTGCTCCGCGGAACCAGTCTGACGTACAATAATGCTGCCACTGTTGACGGTTCCCTTAAGCGTCTGCGAGACCTTCACGTCAAGTAACGTGAAATCAGTAATATCATCAATATCCCGAATCACGGAAGTTCTCGATATTTCTCCGGTAATAATCAGGGGACTATCGTCCTCAAGTTCTACCATGGATTCATAAATGCGTACCCGCGACTGAGAAGCATCCGGCTTGGGAACATTAGATTGTGCCGCTGTCTGACCGCAACCCGCGCACGTAAACATCAACACTACCAACCCCATAAGGGTCGTTAGCCATCTAATCCTTGAAATCTTCTTCATCGTGTCACCTCAATATCTACTGTTAATACCTTTGATATCATCTGACGTGAGATATCTGACACCATTGTTGTAAGCGTCAGATGCACTCTTGTACATCACTGTATTGATCGTAGAATGCCCCAATCCCCAACAATGAGAAAACTCATGAAGCCAAAGCACTCTCATGCGGGCAACCGGGTAAGATGACTTCATATAATAGGTATTTACACGCGAAACCGCGTCTTTAGTATACCCGGACGCTAAAAATGTATAGGCCGATTGTCCTTCCCACCCATTCTTGCCGAAATTCTGAGAAGTTGCCTGCCAAACCATCCGCGTTCCGG